>DASZQL010000265.1:0-23898 GCA_035549675.1 Phycisphaerales bacterium
AGCGACGCGGCGCGCCCCAGCCGGTCGATGAGCGCTTCGCGCGCGGGGTTATCGAGCCTCGCCCCGAGCGGCGCGCCCGGCCCGGGTTCGATCATCTCGAGCACCGAACGGAACAGCCGCCCACGCCCACGCTCGTTGCGGACGGAGATCGGATCGGCCTCGATCGCCCGCAAGGCCCGGTCCACCGCCGGAAGAATCTCCGCGGGCTTGTTCGCACGGTACGAGAGTTCGGCGAACGTGATCGCCGGGAGCGGATCCGACGGCTGCGCATCCATGCGCTCGCGCAGCTGCCGCTCCGCCGCTTCCCAGAGAAGGTAGCTGTGGATCCTCGCATCATCGATCACCAGCACCTGTCCCGGCATCGGAAGCACGACACCCGGCGCATCGAGCCGGATTTCTTCGGGCTGAGTGCCCGGGACGGCGTGCGAATCCACGAGGAGCACACCCTCGACCGTCGGCGCCACCAGCCGGTCGCCCGCGACGACCACCCGGCCTCGCAAACCCGGCGGATCGACCGCGTAGAGCAGGTTCACCGGCTGTTGCGTGCCGAAACTCGCGGCATCCGTGGCATACAACTCCTGCAGCGTGATACCGACCAGCCGGTCGCCGCAAAGTTCAAGGTAGCGCGGATTGTTCCACCGCCCGGCGGGCTCTCGCGCGAGGATGCCTCCGGCGGCTTCGTCCAGCATGAGGATCTCGCGCCGGTCGGGGCTGAGTGTGAACACGCGACCCTCGAAGACGACCGGCGACGCCGCTTCCCACGGCGAGACGCTCGCCGGAGCGCCGAAGAACTCGCCGTCCATCTTCCGGATCCAGCGCAACCGGCCCGAGGCTGTCTCGACCGACGCGAAGAATCCGATGCGGTCGCACCGATAGGCAACGCCGTCCTTCGCGATGGTGAGGTCGCCGGCGAGTTGCCGCATGCCATAAGGCAGCGCCCCGATGCTCCCGAGCGCGGTGGACCACAACCGCTTGCCGGTCCGTACGTCGAGTCCGACGAGGTACGAACTGTTGATCCGGCGTTGCGGGATCTGCTTGACCGCCGTCAGAACGACCACACCTTCATGAATCAGGGGCGGGCCGCTGATGGTCGCTTCTAGAAGGTTCGGATCACCGAAGTCTTCGATGGTTCTCGACCAGATGGCGCGCCCGGTCGCCGCATCGAGCGCGACAACCGCGCGCTTGGCGCCGGGACGGTCGAACTGCAACTGCGTCCCGGCCAACGCGACCACACGCTCGCCGTCAGAGGCGATATTCGTGGGTTCCTCGCCACCGGACGGCGTGAACGGGGGAGGGCCCGGCCGCCCGACATCGACACGCACCCGCCAGAGCGGCGACAGTGTGAACCGATTCCATCCCGAAATGATCGAGCCATCGCTGACAAATACCGCGTCACCCACCACGGTGGGAGACGACATCAGCCGCATGGCGTCGGCGGGGATGACATGCAAGCCTTGGCGCTCGGCCGGCCGCGCTCCGAGCGTGGTCTCGCCGATGAAATCCGACCACAACGGCTTGGGCAGCAGCCCGGCGAGGTCCAGCACATCGGCCCGGTCGAACGAGGAGCGGATCGCGGGCAATGGCGGATGTTCCGCCGGCTGGTCCGAACGGTCTGGACTCACCCCGCCCTCGTGCCGCCACTTCGCCGCGAGTTCGAGCCGGGGCTTCAGCGTCCCCGCGTCCTGGGTGTCGCGCAGGTACCGCACGATCGCGTCGAACAGCGTCGCGGCGTCGCGCGCGCGCTCCCCCACCCGGTCAGGGTGAAGATCGAGCTGCTCGAGCATGATCGCGGCCGACGCGAACTGGGCCTGTTCCAGGCGAATCTGCGCCAGGCGCATCACCGCTTCGAAGCCGGCGCGCGTAAGCAAGCGCGTTTCCTCGACTCGCTGGAGCTTCCCCTCGGCAAGATCGCGCTGCGCCGCTTGCTCTTCAATCGCCCGGTAGCGCTCGAGCAGGTCCTTGTTGGCGAGAAGCGCCGCGTTGAGCCGCGCCCGGACTGGGACGAACAAGTCGGCATCCGCCGCGACATCGGCCTCCAGCACCCGGGAGGACTCCTCGTCCAGCCGCGCTTGAACAGCCCGGGCCAGGTCTTCCAGGTTCCGGTCGGGCCCCGCTTCGCTCAGGCTCGAAAGGACGGCTTTCGATCGGGGTGAATCATCGAAATACACCGGGCTCGCGATCTGACCGAATAAGCGAGACTCCGCCGACGCCAGAGCTAAGAAAACGATGAAAAGCGGGGCGACGCGCCAACGCCGGAACCTCCCCAGCCCTCTAGGGTTGCCCTTGCGGTCCGATCGGCGTTGTTTGACGAATCCACTCATTCGGCAATCTCGTAAGAGTCTATGTCCGGACCTCTTGACTCTTCGCCTGTTTCCACACTCGGGTCCAGCCGATACGACCGAACCCGAACGCCAGGTGTGGCGACGGGCCGAGTCACACGGGCTGGAGCGGCGTTCATGAGCATCTATGCAAGCCATCCGTTAGTCGTCGCGGCGCTGCGCCAACGGTCCGGAATCCTCGAGCGAGCCGCGACCCCGGAAGCGACCGCCTGCCGCGTCAGCCTCCTGATCCTCGCCATCACCATGATGGGGGCCGTGGACCTGTGGTGCTCGTGGACCTACATGAGCACCATCGGCATGTTCGAGCTGAACCCGCTCGCGCGGTGGATGATCGAGCTTGGGGGTCCAAGCCTGCTCGTCATTTTCAAGTTCACCACGATGCTCTTTGCGGCGCTGGGCCTGTTCATCGCCCGCCGGCACCGCCACGCCGAAGGGTGCGCCTGGCTTGGTTTCGGGATCCTGTTGGCGCTCATGGTCCAATGGACTCACTACAACGCGACTCTTCCCTCACTGACACACGACATCCTCCAGCTCGCGGCCGCGAACCCGTCCGAGCCGCCTTCGGAGTGGATCAAGTTCGGGATGTGAGTCCGCGGCTCCGCGCCAGCGTGATCGCCAGATCGATCGCAGCCGCCATGCTGCCCGGATTGGCAATGTTCTTGCCCGCGATATCGAACGCCGTCCCGTGATCGGGACTTGTGCGAGGCACCGGCAATCCCACGGTCACATTCACCGCATCGTGGAACGCCAGAAGCTTGACCGGGATCAATCCCTGATCGTGGTACATCGCGACGACCAGGTCGTATTTCCCCGCGACCGCCGCGTTCCAGATCGTGTCACCCGGCCAAGGTCCACTCGCGTCAATCCCCATCGTCCTTGCGGCCTGAACTGCCGGCGCGATCGTCTCTGTGTCTTCGTCGCCCAGCAGCCCCCCCTCGCCCGCGTGCGGGTTTACGCCGCAGACGGCGATCCGCGGCCCGGCGATGCCAAGGCTCTCGCAGGCCTCCGCGCCCAGTTCAATGGTCTCACGCACACGCTCAACGGACAGCGCCGCGGGCACTCGAGCCAGCGGGATATGCGTCGTCGCGAGCACGACACGGAGTTTCGGCGCGACGAACATCATCCGCACTCGCTTCGCCCCAAAGCGATCGGCGAGCAACTCGGTGTGCCCCGGGAACTCGGCGTGCCCCGCCTCGGCCCACGCCTCCTTGTTGATGGGGCCGGTGACGATCGCGTCGAGGGTGACTCCAGCGGGCGCGTCGCCGCGAGCGTTGACCGCCGCGCCGCCCGTTGCCGCGATCGCGTCGTCGATGAACCGGAAACTCAGCTCCCCCTCGGGTTGCGAAGACGTGCCGTCCCCCTCGCCGTAGTCCAGAAGCACAACTCCATCGTCTGGGCCTGCGGTGGAGACGGGGGTTCGCACACTCCAGAACCCATCGATCGAAGCCAGGCCGGCCGCCTCCGCCATCGGCTGTTTGGATCCGAAGATCACAAACCGTGCCCGTGCGCGGCGTGCCGGGTCCGCCAGCGCCTTAACGATGACTTCCGGCCCGATCCCCCGCGGGTCACCCATGGCGACGCCGATGACCGGGCGGCCGCTCGAACGATCTGGTTGTTGAAAAAGGCCGCCGGGCATCGCCTCATGGTATGAGGAACTCCGGCCCCCCAGAACCCAAATCGACCACGCACACCGCGCGAAACCCGCTCTCGCACCTTCCCAATACTCTTCCGGCGGGGCACGTTCCCGCCGAGGCGGGCACAATGGCGAACTTCTCTTTTCCCCAATCCGTCGCCGATCGGTTCACGATGAACGAACCCATCCACGATCCCGCCGCGAACGATTCCGAGCGTCTCTATTCTCTTTTCAACCACCTCGTGGGATTGCTGTCCGTGCTCAACGGCGGCTTCCCCGCTCTGGGCGTGGTGGCCACGATCGTGATGTGGCGCCTCCGGTGCAAGCAGTCTCCCTTCCTGGACGACCACGGCCGCGAGGCGACGAACTTTCAACTGAGCCTGGTGGTGTACGTCGTCGGGGGCATGGTGGCCTCGGCGATTTTTTCGGTCATCACGCTCAGCATCGGGGTGGTGATCGTCGTTCCACTCGCCATCCTCGGCGGGCTGTTCCTGCTTGTCCTCGCGCTCGTCGGCTGCATCCGCGGCGCCATGCACGCCCACCGGGGCCAGTACTACCGCTACCCCATGTGCATCCGCTTCATCCGCGAGCCCGAACCCCCCCTCGCGTAAGACGCCGTTCATTCCGACTGAACGCCGGAAGCTGGGGGCCGGAACCCCTCTTCCCACCGCTACACTTCATGCGGTGCCCCTGCTCCAAGCTCAACATCTCGTGAAGTCGTTCTCCGGCCGGACCGTCGTTCAGGACGTTTCGTTCCACGTCGCCCCGGCGGAGATCGTCGGCCTGCTGGGCCGCAACGGCGCCGGTAAAACGACCAGCTTCCGCATGGTCATGGGCATGATCGACATGGACTCTGGTCGGGTCGAGTTCGACGGGAAGGACATCTCCCGCCTTCCCATGTACCAGCGGGCGCGGCTGGGGATGGGCTACCTATCGCAGGAGCCTTCGGTCTTCCAGCGCCTCAGCGTCCGACAGAACCTGCTCGCGATCCTGGAAACCATGCCCTTGTCGCGCGCCTCTCGGAATCAACGCGCCGACCAGCTCCTGGCCCAGTTCCACCTCACCCACAAAGCCCGCGACCAGGCCCGCACCTGCTCGGGTGGCGAGCGGCGCAAGCTCGAAATCGCCCGCGCGCTCGTCACCAACCCCAAGATCCTCCTCCTCGATGAGCCGTTTTCCGGCGTGGATCCGCTCGCCGTCGAGGACCTCCAGCACGAGATCCGCCGCCTCGTCGAGATGAACATCGCCATCCTCATCACGGACCACAACGTGCAGCAGACCCTCCGCGTCTGCGACCGGGCGTACATCATCAACGAGGGCCACGTGCTCCGCGAGGGATCGCCCAGGGAGATCGTCAACGACGAGCTCGTGCGGAAGCATTATCTCGGATCGCTCTTCAAAGGCGATGAGTTCGACGATCACCATGCGCGCCGGCACACGAGCCGTAGTCCCGCGCCTTCAAAGAATGGACCGCCCCCTGCCGGGGTGGAAGTCAAGGAGCGTCGATGAACCGGCACCCCCGCGCCGCTCAATGCTGGCATGACCACCGCGGCCTCGCCTTCGTGGTGAGCGGCGTGGCCGCTCTGGGAATGCTGGGTGGCTGCGTTGATCGGCGAATCTTCATTTCCTCGGAACCCTCCGGCGCGACAGTCTTCCTGAACGACGTCGAAGTCGGGCAGACACCCGTCGAGGTCGAGTTCACCTACTTCGGCGTGTACGACGTCCGCCTCCGCAAGGAAGGCTACGAGCCGCTGGTCACCAGGGCCGAGGCGAAGGCGCCGCTGCACGAGCAGCCCGGGATCGACCTCGTCGCGCTGGCTATTCCCGCGAAGAAGACCACCCGCGTCGAGTGGAGCTTCAAACTCGAACCGTCACCGACGGATGACGCCGCGCTGCTCGGCCGGGCCGCGGAGCTGCGCACGAAACTTGAGCCGCTCCCGACTGAAACAGAGCCCGCGTCCGCGAAAAAATAGCCGTCAGCGCATCACCCGCGCCGGCACGCCCACGACGGTGGCCCCGTCCGGCACATCGCGGATCACCGCCGCGCCGGTGCCGACGACACAGCGAGACCCGATCCGCACGCCGGGCAGCACGCGCGAGCCGAGCCCGACGAGCGTGTGCGAGCCGACCATCACGGCGCCCCCGAGCACCGCGCCGGGCGCGATGTGAACGTTGTCGGCAACGACACAGTCGTGCTCGACGATCGCGCCGGTATTGACGATCGCGTGCCGCCCTACAGTCGCGCGGCCCTGGACAACCGCCATCGCCCCAACGAACACACCTTCACGCACGACCGCGATCGGCGAAACCCAGGCTCGCGGGTGCACCACCGTTCCCCACGGCCCGTGGAGCGTCGTGATCAACCGCTCGCGCAGGCCCAAGTGGCCCATCGCAAGGATGTACCGGCGCGAGTCGGGATCCTCACCCGAGCACGCCGCGGCGATCGGACCCAGCCGCACCGCGATGCTCGCCGTTGGTGCGTGGGCATCGTCGTCGTACACACCGTCAATCGCCCAACCCCCCGCCGTTGCCGCGTCGGACACCACCAGCGCGTGCCCGCCGCCCCCGACCATCGCGAGGTCCAGCCCAGCACCCGAGTACACGCGGCCGGCGCTACCGTGCGATGGTGCGGACGGCTGCTCGCTCTGGGTGCGCGTCTTCATCGGTCCCGCCCCTTCCTCGCGCCGGTCACATCCGGTCGATCTGACCGGCGAGGTCGAAGTCCTTCTGCGTGATCCCGCCCGCGTCGTGCGTGTTCAGCGACAGCGTCACCTTGTTCCACCGGATCAGGATGTCCGGGTGGTGCTGCGCCTTCTCGGCGACGTCGGCCACCCGGTTCACGAACTTCATCGCCTCGACGAAATCCTTGAACTGGAAGGTCCGCTGGATGGAGCCCGCGACCTCCGCCCACTGGGGCATCGCCGCGACCCGCTGCGCCACCTGCTCCGCGGAGAGTTTCGCCGGCGGCTTGCTCGCTTTCGCGGCCATGGACACCTCCAGGCGCGGCGACCCTGCCGCGGCATCAGGATACCGGTTCGCATCCCGGCGTGACGGCGCGCATCGACCGCACGGCGCCGGCCACACGGCGCTCGGCACTTCATAGACTCCGCGCATGCCATTCGACCCAGATGCTGCAGCGAAGCCCGGCACGGGGATCTTCGGATTGCCCACGACGCGAGAGGAAGCGCGGATCATCCTGATCCCGGTTCCGTTCGACGCCACCACGAGCTACGGCGGCGGCGCTTCGGGCGGGCCCGAGGCCGTCCTCGCCGCGTCCGCACAGGTCGATCTCTTCGACATCCAGTTCGGCCGCGTCTATGAGGCCGGCCTCTTCATGGAGGCGATCGACGAATCGGTCGCGTCGCTCTCCCGCAAGGCCCGCGCCGCGGCAAAGCCGGTCATCGAGATCGGCGGCGCCGAGCCCGGCGATGCCGAGCATGCTTCGGTGCTGACCGAGGTGAACCGGGCGTGCGACACGGTCACCGCGTTCGTCCACGAGCGCACGGACGCTGTGCTGCGCGAGGGGAAGATCCCCGCAATCGTCGGGGGCGATCACTCAACACCGTTCGGGGCGATCCGCGCCTGCGCCGAGCACGTCGGCAAAGAGGGCCTGGGCATTCTGCAGATCGACGCCCACATGGACCTGCGCGACGCCTTCGAAGGTTTCGATTCCTCTCACGCCTCCATCATGTTCAACGTGATCAAGCACATCCCCGGAGTGAAGAAGCTCGTGCAGGTCGGCATCCGCGACTTCGGCGAGGGGGAACGGAACATCAGCCGCGACTCGGGCGGGCGGGTAATCACTCACTACGACTTCGAGTGGTCGCGCCGCATGATGCAAGGCGAGCGGTTCGAGTCATTGTGCAAGGAAGCGATCGGCGCGCTGCCGCACAATGTCTACGTCTCCTTCGATATCGACGGCCTTGACCCCGCCCTCTGTCCCCACACCGGCACGCCGGTCCCCGGCGGCTTCTCCTTCCATCAGGCAAGCCTCCTCCTCGAGCTTCTCGCCAGGAGCGGCCGGCGCATCGTCGGCTTCGACCTCAACGAGGTCTCGCCCTCGGGCTCGGACGGAGACGAATGGGACGCGAACGTCGGCGCTCGCCTGCTCTACAAACTCTGCGGCGCCGCGGCGAGCAACCCAAACTCCGCACATAAATAATTGACGAGCCGCGACCCTGAGGGAGCGCACTTCCTCAACCGTCCCCACACTTCATTCAACGATCGTCTTTGGGCTCTCGTTCTTTGTCGTGGCTCGGGATCACACCCGGGCTGCAAGGCTTGCCGTCGATCTTTCGGTGGACGATCACGTCCTCTTCCTCCGGATCGCGGGCCACGCTCCCCTTGGGATCCCCAGCCTTGGTCTTGACCACGCGCCTCACGCGCTCGGGCGGGTCCGTATCGGGCTTTCCCCACACGACGCAGTCCAGCGGCGTGCCCGATTTATTCGAGAGCAGCACGAAGTCCGCCGCGTTATTGAACGCGTTAAACCGGTTCTCGTTGCGCATCGAGAAGACCCACGCGCCGCCGAAGGTGTCGCTGGGGCTCGTCGGCGCTTTCCGATCGTCGCCCACCGGGCCCGCGATGCGCGACTCGTGTCCGTTGAACACGACGACCACCCCGCCGGGCGGCAGGTCGAAAGACGGAAACGTGAACCGCACGCCGCGCTTCGCCTCCTCGTCATCCGCCTGCAGCCGATTCGCGATCGTCCACCCGCGCAGAGACACCGATTTCTCTGACCGGTTGTAGAGTTCGACGAACTCATCCCCGATGGGATCGCGCTCGCCGTCGGCGTTCGCGTCGCCGTCCATGCCGGCGGGGACGTTGTAGAGCACTTCGGTGATGACGACCGCGTCGGCGGGGACCGCAGACTCGCTGCTCGGCGGCGACTCCGGCTTGTCTTCGCGCTTGGGGGGCGCGTCGGCTTTTTTCGGCGCTTCGGCGGGTTTCTTTTTCTTCGACTTGGGCGCTGCCTTCGCCGACTTTGGAGTCGCCGGATCATCCGGCGCCGCGGCCGCAACCACCGTTCCCCACTGGAACAGGGCGGCACACAGGCCGATGACTAGCGCCCTTCTCGCCACCATGTCCAGAGCGTAACACTGCTGGCGACTTCCTGGCCGTTCACCCTCCGGTCGGGTATGAAACATTGGTTTTTCATATCCGTAGAACATGGTGCCTGTTACCGTGCCCGCACGCCTTCATCCGGAAGCCCAAGGAACATGAACATCACTCGTCTCGGAGCTTCTCATCCTCGCCTTGTGCGCATTGCCTTCGCCGGCGCGCTCCTCGTCGGTGCGGCGGCGATGTCCGGTTGCATCATTGTTCACGACGATCACGACGACTGGGAGAGCTACCGCTACTACGAGGCGCACCGCGCCAGGCCGCGCATCGGCGTGAGCGTGGACACCATCGGTCCTGCGATGGCGTCACAGCTCAACGTCGATCGCAACCGCGTCACGATGATCGACTCGGTGTACCCCGGATGGCCCGCGGCGGAGGCGGGGATGAAGCGGTACGACGTGATCACGTCGGTGAACGGCAACGACAACGCGTCGCCCGACGTCGTCTTCGCGACCATTCGTAACTCTGCGCCGGGCGAGGAAGTCACCTTCCGCGTGCTCCGGAACGGCGAGCCGATCGATGTCAGGATCGCTCCGACGACGGTCCCGCCGATCCAGCGCGACTACAAGTAACCCGTCCTAGCGCCGGGGCATCGTCTCGACAACCGGGGCGGGGACGCATTCAAACCCGAACACGCCGCGGCCTGATTCCGCGGTTTTTTTCTTTGACCCGCGCACCCGTGCGTGTAGCTTGGATCGGCCCGGTCGCGCCATGGAGGCGAGAGCGGAAGCCACAGGGGAGACTCTGATGTCCATGCCGCGCCGCGTCGGGTTCTTTCTCGCCATTCTTGTCGTGCCTTGCTCGGTTTTCGCGGGCGATCTCACACCTCCGGCGGGGCCTGTCCTGCCGACACCCGGCCCCGAGCCGCGGACGCCGATTGATGCGGTTCACACGCCCGGCGACGCCACCGCGCTGTTCATCATCAGCCAAGCCGGTTCGTACTACCTCACCGGCCCCGTCAACGGCGTCAGCGGCAAGGCGGGCATCCGCGTCGCCGCCAGCAACGTCACCATCGACCTGATGGGATACACCCTCAAAGGCGTCGCCGGCTCGACCGACGGGATCACCCTGCCCACGTCCGGCATCCTGAACACCGTGATCCGCAACGGCACCGTGAGCTCCTGGGGTCAGGACGGCATCGATGTCCAACTCGGCACGGAAGCGCGCATCGAGGACGTCGCCGCCTTCGGCAACACGAGCCGCGGCATCCAGGTCGGACAAACCGGCGTGATCGTCCGTTGCACCGCCTCAACAAACGGCAGCATCGGCTTCTTCACCAGCACGGCCTGCACGATCTCCGAATCCACCGCGCGCATCAACGGCGGCGACGGCTTCAGCCTCGGCGCCCGCAGCGTAATTCGTGGATGCACCGCCTCGGCAAACGTCGGAGCCGGCATCTCGCTCGGCACCGGCGCCGGCGCCTGGCAGTGCACGTCGTCCGGGAGCACCGCCGGGAGCGGCATCGTGACCGCGGCCGCCGCGATCATCGTGGGGTGCAACGCCTCCGGCAACGCGCTCAACGGCATCGACGCCACCAGCGACTGCGTGATCCAGGGCAACATCTGCGACAGCAACGGCTCGGCTGTCGCCGACGGCTCCGGCATCCGGATCACGAACACCGACAACCGCATCGAGGGCAATAACTGCACCGACAACGACATCGGCATCCATGTCATCGCCTCCGGCAACCTCATCATCCGCAACTCGTGCTCGGGCAACACCGGGGGCAACTGGGACCTCGTCGCCAACAACGTCTACGGCACCATCGTCGATCGCACGGCCCCTGCCAGCCCCGCCGTGACCACCGACAGCGCGGCGAGCACGCTGGGCTCGACGGATGCGAACGCGAACTGGACGTACTGATCGTGGGTGGCATGCTTCTGCTTTGAGAAGCATGTTCTTTACCGATCCAGTTCCGCCGCGATCACGTTCAGCGACCCGAGGATCGCCACCACGTCCGCGAGCATGTGACCCTCGGTCAGCTTCGCCATCACCTGATAGTTGATGAAGCTCGGCGGCCTCGTCCGCGCCCGCCACGGCCGCGGCCCGCCGTCGGCCACGACGTAGTACCCGAGCTCGCCGTTCGCCGTCTCGTTCGCGCCGTACGCCTCGGCGATCGGCGCCTTCCAGCCGCGGTTGCTCATGATGAGCTCGAAGTGCTGGATGAGCCCTTCGATCGAGCCGTAGACCTCGGACTTCTTGGGCTTGACGAGCTTGCCGTCGGCGAAGGTATCGACCGGCGTGCCGCTGATCTGCTTCCAGATGTCGTCGGCAAGGAGTTGACGGATGATGGCGCAGGACTGCCGCATCTCCTCGATGCGCACCTGGAACCGCGCGTAGACGTCGCCGTCGGCGTGCACCGGCACCTTGAACTCGACGGCCTTGCGGCCCTGGCCGTCCCAGTTGTCGGCGTAGCAGAGGTACGGCGCTTCCTTGCGGAGATCGCGCACGACGCCGCTGGCCCGCGCGATGGGACCCGACAGGCTCCACGCGACCGCTTCATCGCGGTTGATCACGCCGATCCCCGCCGTGCGGTCGATGAAAATCCGGTTCCGGAGTACCAGCGCCTCGAGGTCCGCGAGTGCTCGCGGCACTTCCTTCTCCACCAGCGCCCGCACGAGCGATTTGAAGGTTTCCTCGTCGGGCAGGTCCTTCATCACGCCGCCCACGCGCGTCCAGTCCGGGTGGAACCGCTGGCCCGAGATGTAATCGCACAGGTCGTAGATCTTCTCGCGGACGTTGAAGCAGTAGAGGAACCCGGTGAACGCCCCGAGGTCCAGGGCCGCCGCGCCGACGCACAACAAGTGGTCCTGGATCCGCGCGACCTCCGCCATGATCGTCCGGAGCACCTTGCACCGCGGCGTGAGATCGATCCCGAAGAGCGTCTCCACAGCGTGGTGCCAGCAGATGTCATTCGCGATCGGCGACAAATAGTTCATCCGCGACACGATCGTGACGTACTGGTTGTAGTCGAGGTGCTCGCCCAGCTTCTCGAACCCTGAGTGCAAATACCCGATGTGCGGCGTGCACCGCGCGATCCGCTCGCCGTCGAGCTCGAGCACGAGGCGGAGGGTCGTGTGCGTCGCCGGGTGCTGCGGCCCGAAGTTCAGCGTCCAGCGGTCGCCGGTGTCGGTGTGCCCGCGCAGATACTCGACATTCTCGACATCCACGTCGTAGCCGTCGGTCGCGGGTTTGATGGTGTACGGCATGCGGTGCTCCGAAGGGCCGCCAGTATAGAGCGATGTCTCACTCGCGACCTTACGCTTACCCACCGATCATCCACTACGTTCAACGAGCCTGGGCATGCCGTTCCGCGGGTCGGTACCTTGCCCAACCATGAACACCACCACCCCGCTCCGTGTCGTGGCTTCATGCCTTCCCCTCCCGCTCCTCCTTTCGTCCGCCGCGCTCGCGCGCGTCGAGATGAAGCCTGCGCCGGGCAGCGCGAATCTCGCGCTCGCGGCGCCGGATCTCGCCCGCGGCGCCGCGGCGGCCCCCTTCAGTAGCAATACCGACATGGATGAGATGAGCGACGACTCCGAGCGCATGCTCGCCTGCTCCGCTTCGCTCACGCTCGAGCCCATCGCGGCGCAGCCCGCCGAATCGTCGAACGCCGCGACTGTCGAGCCCGGCGCGCCGGTGCAGGCCGGCCGCGCCCGCTCGTGGGAGCTGCCGCCGGTCGTTGTCGAAGGCGAGCCCGCCTCGAGCCTCCGTGAAGAAGACCGAATCGGCCCCTACGGCCAGCCCCGCTGGACCGCCACCCGCCGCTTCCCTTCGACGCGCGTCGACGTCATCCCCGAGGGCAAGGTCGAAGTCGAAGGCTGGGCCCGCGCGACCGTCAAACGCTCCGACCAGGGTGGCGAAACGGACTGGCGCTTCCTCCAGGAAGTCGAGTTCGGCCTCCCCTACCGCTTCCAGGTTGACCTCTATCTCCGCCAGGACTACGACACCGGCCCGGACGAAACCCTTTGGGGCGGCCAGTTCGAAGTCCGCTGGGCGCTCGCCGACTGGGGCAAGCTCCCCGGCAACCCGACCCTCTACTTCGAGTACATCACCCTCGAAGATCGCCCCGACAAGATCGAGCCCAAGGTCCTCCTCGGCGGCGAGATCGCGGAGGGCTGGCACTGGGGCACCAACTTCATCTTCGAGTACGAGCTTTCCGGCGGTCGTGAATGCGAATACTCCGTCTCCGCCGCCCTCTCGCGCACGATCATCGACGAGGTCCTTTCGCTGGGCGTCGAAACCGTCTTCGCCGCGACCGACGTCAAGGGCGCCCGCGGCGACTTCGAGACCTCCTTCGTCATCGGCCCCAGCCTCCAGTGGCGGCCGGTCCAGAACGCGACCGTCAACATCGCCCCGCTCATCGGCATCGGCAACGAAAGCCCCATCGCGCAGATCTACTTCAACATCGGCTGGGAGTTCTGAACGATCCGCGACTCCACCCTCGACCGCTTTCGGGTATCGCTTCTCCCCGGCCAATCATCGAAACCCCCACGTGCCACCGACTCGCTCCGGCGGGTCGGTGCTTTACTTTGCGAATCCCCGACAATGAGCAGCCTCAGCGCGCCGATCCTACGATCGTGACCCGAGGGTCCATGGCCCCACGCTGGCTCATCCCGCTCGGCGCATCGCTCGCGGTCCACGCAGGGGTTGTCGCCTCGCTCATCGCCTGGCGCGGCTGGCACGGGCACACACCGCCCTACATCGCCCTCCCACGTGGCGGCGTCGAAATCACGCTCCCCGAAGTCGAAGCGGTCGAGCCGGAGATGGTCGATGCGGTAGTCGTCGAAGCGGAAACATCGACAATCGACACGCCGGACGGGAATCCCGTAACGACCGAGACCGAGATGCCTGCCGAAGTCGAACCGGCGCCGGCGGAACCGACCAACGTGCCGGCCACCCCGGCCGCCGCGCCCGTCATCGAGCCATCGCGCACGATATACACCCAAGACGTTTCGACATCCGACGGCCTCGACGAGCCAGCGGCGACGACGGAACTCTGGGAGATCGCCGACCCGCCGCTCGATCCGCCGCCGCCTCGCGACCCCGAAACGAAACACCCTTCCGACCTGCGTGCGGCGCTCCATCGATTCGTCGAAGCCCTGAACCGCCTCATGGCCGCCCCGGCGCGACCCGCGCGAACGGCGCCCGCTCCCGCGGTTGTCGTCGATGCCCCCACGGCCCCAGCACCATCAATCCCGACACTCGCATCGCCCCGTCCGGCGCCCGCATCCGGCGCGGCGAACTCGCCACCAGGCGCCACACCCCAACACGGCGCGCCGGGTGCGAACGATGGAACACCCGGCCGCGCTCACTCCGGCGTCTACCTGGGTCCCGCGCCGCACTCCGGCAACAAGGCCCCGAAATATCCCGACGAATGCCGACGCCGAAAGGAACAGGGCACGGCGCACATCCGTGTCGCCATCGAAGCCGACGGCTCCGTGTCGGACGCGATGCTCGTGCGATCATCGGGCTTCCAACCGCTGGACGAGGCCGCGCTCGCCGCGGTGCGCGATTGGCGCTTCACCCCAGCCAAGCAGGACGGCGCGCCGATCGCCAGCGAGGCGGCCTTGCCCATCATCTTCCGGCTGAAAGAGTGATGGAGCGGCCGGTGCCCCGCCGGCCGTTGGCTCCCTCGCCCCTCTTGCGCCAAGAAAAAACCCCGCGACGTCGCGGGGTTCGTGAACGCTCAAGCTGACAACTCGCGGCTCAGGGGAAGATGCCGCGCAGCTCGTAGACCTTGCCGATCTGCTCGAGGGCCGCGATGTACGCCGCGGTCCGCATGTCGACCTTGAAGCGCTGGCGGGCGAGCACGACACGCCGGGCCGCGAGCACCATGTGGCGGTTGAGCTCTTCGTCGACCTTCTCGAGGTCCCAGTACTGGTTCGTGCGGTTCTGGACCCACTCGAAATAGATGACCGTCACGCCGCCGGCGGAGCAGAGAATCGCCGGGAGGATCTCGATGCCGCGCTCGAGGAGCAGCCGCTCGCCGGCGGGGGTCGTCGGGGCGTTCGCCGCCTCCGCGACCATCTTGCAGTTCATGAGCTTGGCTTTCTCGGGCGTGATCATCTGCTCGAGGGCGGCCGGGATGAAGACATCGCACTTCGTCGAGTAGAAGTCGGACTCGTTGATCGTTTCGCCGCCCTTGAAGCCCTTGACGCCGCCGGTGGCCTTGACGTGTTCGTCGAGGGCGACGGTGTCGAGACCCTTCTCGTTACGCACGCCGCCGGTGTGGTCCATCGCGGCGAGAACCCTGCCGCCCCGCTCGGCCCAGAGCTTGGCGCTCCAGGAACCGACGTTGCCGTAACCGAGGACGACGCAGGTGCCGCCTTCCATTTTGAGGCCCTTCTCGGGCATCAGCTCGGCGAGCACATCGATCACGCCCTGGCCGGTGGCCTTCTCGCGGCCGACCGAGCCGCCCATCTCCACGGGCTTGCCGGTGACGACGGAGATCGCGTCGGGAACCTGGCGGATCTGCATGTAGGTGTCGGCGAACCACGCCATCGTCTGCGCGCCGGTGCCGACATCGGGAGCCGGGATATCAACATCGGGGCCGATGTAGCTGGCGATCGCGGTGACGAACCGGCGCGTGACGCGCATGAGCTCGTTCTTGCTGAGCGAGCGCGGGTCGCACTTGATGCCGCCCTTGCCGCCGCCATAGGGCAAGCGGGCGAGCGAGCACTTCATCGTCATGAGCGCCGAGAGGGACTTGACGTCGTCGAGGTGCACGTCGGGGTGGAAGCGGAGGCCGCCCTTGTAGGGGCCGAGGGCGTTGTTGTGCTGGACGCGATAACCCTTGAAGAGCCGGTACGACCCGTCATCCATCTGGACCGGGAAGTGCACCATGATCTCGTTCTTGGGCTGCGCAAGAATGAGCTGAATATGGTGCGGCAGCTCGAGCACCTCCGCCGCGTGCAGCACCGCGTCGATGATCTGAAGGTAGAGGTTGTTGGGGTCCCGCTCCATCCCGAGCTCGTCATACACGCGGCTGCCGAGCGGTTTGTGCGTGGGGGCGACGATCGACGCGGACGATTTGGCCATCATGGTGCTGGGGCTCATGGTGTTGTGAGGGAGACGGGTCGGAACGCTCGCCGAGCCGCGAACGACGCGGCGTGAACGATCCGCCAATGAACTCGACGCCACTGACCCCGGGCCCACCACCCGGCCGGTCTGGCGTGGGTCGTCCATGATACCGAAACCCCGCCCGCGTCAAGCCGGGACAACCCAATTGGCACGCCCCCATGGCGGGGTATCTGACCATCACAGGTCGGCCATTGTTTGGGGCATTTAGTCGCGAAGAGCCCGCCGGAGCGCGTGCGCGAACTTTGTGGCCGTGACGCCAAACTCCTCGTTCAGCCTCGCCAACGTCCGCGGCGGCGATCCGTCCCATCCGAACCGTGCCGCAAGCCACCGCGCCGGCTCACCATTCATCACCGCTACTTTCTCCCTCAACCCCGCCGGTGGATCCAGCCGCTCTCGCCACGGAGTCACGCGAGTGGTCCAGTCTTCAAGCGCTGTCGAGTACGACGACGCGAGCCGCTTCGCCGCCGCACCCACTCGTGGCATTGACCGTTCTCCGACCGATTGGGCACCGGCCAGCGCCCGCGCGAGCTCCACGCCCACCGGCGCGGCGAGCCGGCCCGGCCTCGCTTTGAAAGGATCGAAACGCTCAACACCCGCAATCACCGCGTCGAAACCGATCCGGTGCAACTCCACCATCGCGCCGCGCGGTAACGATAAAAATGCTCTTCCGGCGCCGCCCGTTCCCGCCAATCGTTCTTCGATGCTCCGCAGCACCAGCCCGCTCTGCGATCGCACCAGTTCAACCTTGATCAGCGACGCCCAGCGCAGCATCGTCTCGGCCTCGTCGAGACGAGCCGCGGACGGGTTGAACCGCGGCAGCGCCGCGATGATCGCCCCCGCGTTGGCCTTGAGTGTGTGATAGGCGCTGGCGCGCTCGCGTTCCTCTCGCGCGGACGGCGGCCCCGCTTCGGTCGCGTCCGCGACGAACGCGCCGGGGTCGAGAGCCGCGGGCGCACCGAGCCCGCTGCGCACCGTCGCGGAGTCCAACGTCCCCCGGCTGCCCCCCTCTTCGGCCGTTGGCCCGCGCAGGTCCAGCCCGCGCAGTATCGCCGCGCGCTGCTCATTCGTGATGCGGTGCACGCTCGCGCGCGACAGCCGCGCCTGAGCGGCGACACGCCCCGGCCGCTCACCGCGGGCGACCGCCGCGACCAGTTCCCGCTTTCGTTCCGGCGCGGTTCTTTGCTTCGTTTCGAATGTCTTGACGGCCGCGGCCGCTTCGATGCGAACCACCGCGCGCCGCACCGTCGAAATGGATCGGCCCGAGTCGCGCGCCACCTCTTTCGCCGCCCCTCCCACCGAACGCACCCCGTGTGCCCGCAAGCCCGTTGCGCGGCGGTGTAGTTCGTGGCGCTCGCCCTCGCCGACCCGTGAAGCCGAGCGGGCCCGATCCAGCCGTTCGGCCTCGCGCCCCTCAAAGCGTTCCACCTCCGCGCGCATGAAGCGAAGCGACGGTCTCTTCCTCTCCGACAACGCTCGCCGCGCCAGCAGCCCGCGCCGACGGTACCGCTCGATCGTGCGCGGCGTAACGCCCCAGCGCGCGCGTAACTCCGCGAGCGCTAGCGACTCGTTGCCGAGCTCCCGCTCTGTGTACCCCGCGCCCGCCGAGAGCCGCTCGACGAACGCCGAGAGGTCCGCGAGCAGCGCCTCCCCCACGATGATCGACGGCTCCTCGACTTCCGCGCGGTACCCCGTCAGCCGGAAGATCAGCCAATCCTCGGGGTATGCCCCGTCGGGCTCGATCTCGCGCGCGAGCGACTCGGCCTGCTCCACCTGGCGACGGAGCGCCCGCGCGGGCGTGAACCGCTGCTGTCGCGCGAACTCCTCCAGCGCCGAGATCCGCAAGCGTGTGAACGCGGGCACGAAATCAGTGTAGCGCCATGAGAAGAAATGAACACAGAGCCGGACAGAGTTAAACAGAGCAAGTCAAATGCCGGTTTTCAATCTCTGTCGAGCCCTGCTTTCCTCTGTATCCAGTCTTCAGGCCCACAGTGTGGGTCGGCGCTCCGCGATCACTCCGCATTCGTGCGCGAGGTCGAAAAACCGTTCCACCGCCTCGACGTGCCGCGGCGTCACCTCGAACCGCAGCAAATCCCTCAGGTACGTCCGCGCGAGGCCCGCCGGCCAGCCGCGCACCGGCGCCCGCGCCTCGACGATCCAGTCCAGTCGCGTCGCGTTGTGCCGCCTCTGACGGTCGAGCAGCGCCGCCGCCGTGCGCACCAGCTCCGATCCCGCTATGCCCGCCCGGCACATCCACGCCGCATACACGAAGGGAAGCCCCGTCAACTTCTTCCACTCCTCACCTAAGTCGAGTTGGTGGGGGTACAGAGTCACGGGGGGCGAATGCGTCACCACCTTGTCCCCGATCATCAGCATCGCGCCGGGCCACTCTTCGGGCGAGGGGGAGCGATCGCCCGCCAAAAACGACTCCGCATCAAAATCCACCAGCCGCGGCTTCGCGCCGAAGCTCTTCTCAAGAATGATCCGCGCGAGCGCCACCGACGTGTGACTGTCCACGTCCGCGTGCAGCTCCCCGATCTCGTTCGGCGGCCGTCGCGAGAAGAGCCGCACCGTCATCGTCGGCCCATCGCACCCGATCATCCCGCAAGGCACGATCGCGAGTGGCGTTCCTGTCGGCGCCCGCTGCGCGTCGATGATCGACACCAGCCCTATGTCGATCTCGTCACCCAGCAGCAGGTCGATCAGCCGCGACGGCGCGGTCAGCGTCAGCCGCGCGTCTTCGAGCTTCCCCAACCCTTCGATCAGCGGGAGCGTATTGAGAAAACTCACCGCCCCGATCCGCGCCGGCTTCCCCGGCGGCGAGAACCCTGGCCCAACAACACCAGCATCGACTGAACACATCGTCATCGGAGCCTCTTTGACGAGAGCCGCGCCGCCTCCGGCGCATGAGACGCTCCCCCATCGTTATTGCTGTTGAGCGTCGCTCGCCGGCGCCGCCTCCGGCGATGAACCCGGCAACGCCGGCATCATCGCGCCTTCCCCGCCGACCTTCGAAAGATCGAGCCGCCCACTCTCGCCAAAGCCCGTCGTCGGCTTCCGCAGCCCCGTATCGAAAAGGAGCTCAGCGATCGATCCCGGCAGCAAGTACTCGACGCTCCCCGCGAGCTTGTAGCTCACTTCCGTCGGCGCTTCCGCCCCGCCCGGAACGCCCCGCAACACCACCGGCACCGTGAACGTGTTCGCGCCCTTCGCCGGCAGCGTCGCCTCGGCCGAGCGTAGAGCCTCGAACTTCTCACGCCCCGAGGACTCGAACTCGTACCGCACGTCCCGCAGCTTGAGCTCGATGTCATTGGAGTTCTCGCCCCGCACGTGGAACGCGAGCACCATCGCCTCGGCGCTCCCCGTCTCGAGCGTCACGTTCTGAACCGTGAACTTCGGCGGCGCGTACGAGGTGCATCCCGCGATCGGGACGACTGCCATTCCGGCACCCAATACCACCAGACTGCTTGCAAACCTGTTGTTCACGGCCCCGATCCTACCAGAGCCGGCGCCAACGAATGGGCGCGCCATTTGAACCACGTCGGAGGCCGCTGATCGCGCCAACAATGCTTCAGCGAATAAGGAGTCTCCCATGCTGACCATCCGCCGTTCGAGCGAGCGAGGCCATTTCGACCACGGCTGGCTCGACACCTTCCACACCTTCAGCTTCGGCGACTACCACGACCCGCAGTGGATGAGCTTCGGCCCGCTGCGCGTCATCAACGAGGACGTCGTCGCGCCGGGCGCGGGCTTCCCCAAGCACCCCCACCGCGACATGGAGATCGTCACCTACATCCTCTCCGGCGCGATCGACCACGAGGACAGCTCCGGCGGCAAGGGCACCATCCGCCCAGGCGAAGTCCAAGCCATGAGCGCCGGCCGCGGCATCCTCCACTCCGAGTACAACCCCTCGAAGACCGAGCCGGTCCACCTCCTGCAGATCTGGATCAAGCCGCGCGAGAACGGCCTCGCCCCCCGCTACGACCAGCGCGCCATCCGCGTCGGCGAGGGCTCGCTGAAACTCATCGCCTCCGCCGACGGACGCGACGGCGCGATCCCCATCCACCAGGACGCCGAGATCCTCGCCGGCAAGCTCAAACCCGGCGCCCGCGCCGAGCACGAGCTCAAGCCCCAGCGCCGCGCCTGGGTCCAGATGGCCCGCGGCAGCGCCAAGGTCAACGGCTCCGAGCTCAACCCCGGTGACGGCGTCGGCATCACCGGCGAACCGCGCGTGACCATCGAACCCATCTCCGACGCCGAGGTGCTGCTCTTCGATTTGCCATAACACGCGCACGGCGTAGGGATCGCACAAGAGACAACGCTCGCACGAAAAGTGGTTACCCGCGGCGGCGCCTCCTCTAGTCCCCTCCCCCCGCCTTCCCCCGCCTTTTCCTCTCCGTCTTCGCACTACACCCTCTACGCCCCGGAGGGGCGCGCGATCGTTGCCAGGGGCCGCGAGCGAGGCTCGGCGAGCAAGCGCGCCCCTGGTATCCGCCAGAACAAACTTTTCTTCTCTGTCTTCTCTACAAAGGGGCTACCTCTTCTCCCCGCCTTCTACTCTCACTACACCGGGTGGGCGGGCTACCTCTTCTCCTCTTTTCCTCCTGATACAGTCCCCCCATGCCCGCCGCCGATCCATTCCAGAACTGGACCGCGACCGGCCTGCGCGCCGCCATCCTCTCCAAGCAACTCTCCGCCGAGGATGTCACGCTCGAATCGCTCCGCCGCATCGACGCGCTCAATCCACAGCTCCACGCCTTCCTCGAAGTCTTCCACGACCGAGCCATCGTGCGCGCCAAACTCCTCGACGCCCGCATCGCCCGAGGCGAAAACCCCGGCCCCCTCGCCGGGGTCCCGGTCGCCATCAAGGACAACATCTGTCTCGACTTCGGCAAGACCACCTGCGCCTCCCGCATCCTGGAGCATTACGAATCCCCCTTCATGGCTACCGCCGCGCAGCGACTCCTCGACGCCGGCGCCGTCATCGTCGGCAAGACCAACCTCGATGAGTTCGCGATGGGCTCGACCACCGAGAACTCCGCCTTCGGCCCCTCGCGCAACCCGTGGGACCCCTCGCGCACGCCCGGCGGCTCATCCGGCGGGTCCGCGGCCGCCGTCGCCGCCGGCATGGTCCCCATCGCGCTCGGCTCCGACACCGGCGGCTCCGTCCGCCAGCCCGCCGCCTTCTGCGGCGTGGTCGGCCTCAAACCCACCTACGGGCGCGTCTCGCGCTGGGGACTCGTCGCTTTCGCCAGCAGCCTCGACCAGATCGGCCCGATCGCAACCACCGCCGCCGACGCCGCCCTCGCCCTCGAAGTGATCGCCGGCCCCGATCCGCTCGACTCCACCTGCTCGCCGCGCCCCGCCCCGAGGTTCAACCGCGACGCACCAGACGCCACATCAGCGATCAAAGATCTCCGCCTCGGCGTCCCGCGCGAGGCCCGCAACGACCAGAACCACCCCGCGATGGCCGCCGCCTTCGAGCGCGCGATCGAAGCCTTCGCCAAACTCGGCGCGACCATCGTCGACATCGAACTCCCCCGCCTCGGCCTCGGCGTCGCGGCGTACTACATCGTCGCCCCCGCCGAGGCGTCATCGAACCTCGCCCGCTTCGATGGCATCCGCTACGGCCGCCGCGCCGCTCCTTCTCCTGCTCAAGACTCCGGACTCAAGTCTCAAGACGCTCTCTTTGATCTCTACGCCCGCTCCCGCGCCGAAGGCTTCGGTCCCGAAGTCCAGCGCCGCATCATGCTCGGCACCTACGCCCTCTCCAGCGGCTACTACGACGCCTACTACCTCACCGCCCTCAAAGTCCGCCGCCTCATCAAAGACGACCTCGACCGCGCGTTCACCAAGTGCGACGCCATCATCACCCCCTCCACCATCGGCCCCGCCTTCAAGCTCGGCGAAAAGTCCGGCGACCCCCTCTCGCTCTATGTCGAAGATCTCTACACCGTCACCGCCAACCTCGCCGGCATCCCCGCCATCTCGATCCCCGCGGGATTCGCCGACGAACCGTCCGCGCCGAGCGGCAAGCTCCCCGTAGGGGTCCAGCTCATGGGCCCCGCCTACGGCGAAGCCGCTCTGCTTGCCATTTCCGCTGCCGTTTCGACCGCTCTGTAAGAAAATATTGACATACCGACCGCCACGAAACTGGATCCGTTTCGGGGGGATTCAGAATAGTCCTTGCCGGCCCGTGGTTGGTCTTGCGTGGAGAGGCCGGCGCCCACGGAGTTTCATCAATATGAGCCTCGCGACCGCCCTGCGGGTGATAGCTGTCTCTGTTTCGGCTCTCGGTGCGCAAACTGCCCGCTCTTCCGGCGCGTGCGGATCCTGGGTTCCTTTCGGCGGGATCCCGGGCGTGAATGGCACCGTCTATGCCCAGACCAGCTGGGATCCTGATGGTGACGGGCCGGACGCCGGCCTGTTGGTCGTCGGCGGGCTGTTCACCCAGGCGGGCGAAGTGCCGGCCAGCAACATCGCCGCGTGGGACGGCAAGGGGTGGCGCGCCCTCGGGGCTGGAACAAACGGGCGTGTCCGCTCGTTGACGGTCTTTCAGGGCCAACTGATCGCCGGGGGCAGCTTTGTCACCGCCGGCGGCGTTCAAGTGAACCGCGTCGCCGCCTGGAACGGCTCTGAGTGGTCATCGATGGATGGCGGTTTCATTAATGGCAACGTCAACACCGTAACGGTGATGGATGATGTGTTGTTCGCCGGCGGCGACTTCGCAACCACAGCCGGTGCCGGCATCTCCCAATGGAACGGGAAGGAATGGCAGCAGTTCACCGACGATCCGCCGCGCGCGGTGAAGGGAATTATCCGCTTCCACAATGACGTGTACGCCGTCGGCGATTTCAGCGTCGGCGCTTCACTTGAGAACGCCGGCATCGCGCGATGGGACGGCAAACAATGGGTCGATGTCGGCGGGAGCACCAACGGGGGTGTCGATGCCGTGTGCATCGCGAACGACGAGCTGGTGATCGGCGGCGATTTCTGGCGCGCCGGCGGCGTGAACGCCTCGCGCGTCGCGGCCTGGAACGGCACGGTGTGGCACGCGCTCGACGATGTGGATGGTTTCATCGAGGCCCTCACCCCGTACGACGGAGGTTTCGTCGCGGGAGGCAACTTCGAGCACGTCGGCGGAGGTATCTATGCCCCAAATATCGCCTATTGGGACGGTTTCCAGTGGTGGCCGATGCGCAGCGGAGCGAACCAACCCGTCTACAGCCTGACCACCCGCGACGGTGCTGTCTTTGCGGGAGGCAGTTTTACAACTGTCGGCCCTGCAGAGAGCAGTGAATACGCCCACGGAGTCACCTGTTGGAACGGGAACACCTGGATCCCACTGGCCAAGACACCAGGCCGAGCGCCGCTCGCCATGACCGAGTACCGCGGCGAGCTTGTCGCCGGCGGGTCGTTCCGGAGCGCTGGCGGGATTGTCGCGAACTGCATCGCCGCATGGAACGGCGAAGAGTGGCACAGCCTCGGTTCGGGAACGAACAACTCGGTCTCCGCGTTCACTGTCTACAAGGACGAGCTCATCGCCGGAGGTTCCTTCACTCAAGCCGGCGGGGCGTCCGCGTCACGGCTCGCCGCATGGAACGGCGAAATCTGGCGACCGCTCGGCGACGGCGTGAACGGCACCGTCCGCGCACTCGTTGTTTTCGAAAACAAGCTCATCGCCGGAGGTTCGTTCACCGCGGCGGGGCCGCTGGCCCTCAACGG
>DASZQL010000266.1:0-5405 GCA_035549675.1 Phycisphaerales bacterium
TGCCATTCGGAGTTTGGTTGCCTCGGGTAGTCGGGTAGACCCCCAGAAGGCATCCAGTCGCTCTACCTGCACCGTCTGACGCAAGAGGCTATTCCTAAAAATATTTCGGAGAGAACGAGCTATCTCCCAGTTTGATTACACTTTAAGTCCTCCCCACAGTTCATGCCAGACCTTTTCAACGGTCACGACTTCGGACCTCCAGGCGGTGTTACCCGCCCTTCATCCTGACCATGGGTAGATCACTGAGGTTTCGCGTCTGCTCCGTACGACTGGACGCCCATTTCGGACTCGCTTTCGCTCCGGGTCCGGACCGTTAGTCCTTACCCTCGCCGTACAGAGCAACTCGCCGGATCATTATGCAAAAGGCACGCTGTCACCCCTTGCGGGGCTCCAACCGCTGTGTAAGCACATGATTTCAGGTACTCTTTCACTCCGCTCGCAGCGGATCTTTTCATCTTTCAGTCGCCTTACTGTTACACTATCGGTCGTCAGAGAGTACTTAGGTTTGGAGGGTGGACCCCCCGTGTTCACACCGGGTTCCACGAGCCCGATGCTACTCGAGACCATCCCTTGATCCGCCGCTACAGGACTATCACCTTCTGTGGTGCGGGTTTCCAACCGCCTCGCGGGTTCTCAAGTTAATCCGCTTTCGCTCGCCGCTACTCACGGAGTCGCTGTTGCTTTCCTGTCCTTCAGGTACTGAGATGTTTCAGTTCCCTGAGTTCGCTTTTCATGCCTATGCATTCAGCATGAAATGGCCTTGCGGCCGGGTTGCCCCATTCAGAAATCCATGGATCAAAGCTCGGTTACCAGCTCCCCATGGCTTATCGCAGGTTCCCACGTCTTTCATCGCCTTCTGACGCCAAGACATCCGTCATGTGCTCTTGGTGGCTTGATCGCACCAACCGGGCGCCGCCTTCGTTTCCGCACTCGGCTTCCGCCTTGTGCCTCGACTATGCCTTGCCCGACCGGCCGTTCTCAACGCCGACCACACGATTACGTGCCTCAGACTTCAATCAACCTTCTTCATAAATTACTCGGTGTGTCGCCGGGAAAACGGATGTCGGCCCACGCCGATCAGCCGGAGGATCCCGGGACACCGCGATTTACGCTGCATTATCCGGTTGTCAAAGAACCTCCCGACACGGTCCTTGCGGGCCGAGCCGAGACCGACGCTCGAAACTGAACGCCGTCCACTGGAAATTCCAGTGGGTCGGGGAGTGTAGCCAACCTGCCGGCGGTGTCAAGTTGAGGACAAACCGTGGCCAAGGAGCCAAGCACGAAACACCAAAAACCGCGTTCATACGCCTATTTTCGACGGGTCATCCACAACGGAAACACATCGAGCTGTGGGTTCAAAGCCCGCTGGGGCGCTGGCCGGCGGGCGCCTGCTCCGGCTGCTGAGCGGGCTGGGTGCCCGGAGCCTGACCGTTGGGTGAATCGGTGGTGCTGGGATTCCGCGGCAGGAGCTTGGCGCCCGTCGCAGCGGAGTTGCTCACATGGGCGTACAGGGCGTCGCTGGTGTCGCGCGCCGGCCATCGCACGGCGACGTCGCCTGAGGTGTTGCCGAAGTAGACGCGCGTCATCGGGATGGGACCCGACGCTTCGGGTTCCGACGCGACGTCGAGAAGGAACGCCGGGAGCCGGAGCGACTTGGTCTCTGGAGAAACCTTGACCGGCTCGCTGCCATCGAGCGCGGGAAACTCCGGGAGCTCGATCGCGACCTGGACCTGGTCGCCGAGGAGCAGGTTGTCGGTGCCGTGGCGCCAGAAGCCGTAGTAGAAACGGAAGCCCTCGACGAAGGCATTGGCGTCGCCGCGGATAACACCATGGGAACCGGGTGAAGCGCCGGTGACGAAGAAGACGGAGTCGGGGGGGAGGGTGACGGTGTCCGACCATTCGCCGGCGCTGGAACGGAGCGCCGCGGTCTCGGCGAGGGAACGCTGGTCATCGGCGAGCTTGTCGGCGTTGCCGAAGAACGGGTTACCGATCCAGTAGCGAACCTGGTAGCGATAGGTCTTGCCGGGTTGGGCGGTGAGGTCATGCGACCAGACGGTGATCGCGCTCGCGGAACTCTCGGCGACCCCGAGGAGCGGCTCCACGAAGGGCGGCGGGGCGGCGACGACATCGGCGATGGGCTTGTCGGGATCCTCGCCCAGGCCTTTGAGTTCCTTGAGGAGCTCTTGTTCGCGTGCCTGGAGACGCTTGAGAGTCTCCTCGGCGATCTTCTTGAGGTTCGCTTCCTTTTCCTGTTTCTCCTGCTCGGGCGATTTTTGCGGTTTTTGCGGAGTGCCGCGGCTGCCTCCCGGAGCGGCGCTGGCGAGCAGAGACCTCATGGAAGCTGGAATCGAAGAAGAAGTTGAAGGAGCGCCAGAGGAGGAGGTGGATGCGGCCATGAACCCACCGGGCGCGCCGCCCGAGCCACTGCTGCCCTTCTCCTTGGCGCCACCCGGTGCGCCGGGCTTGGCGCCGGCGGGTGGCTTGGTCTGGCTCGGCGGGGGCGCCGTGAGCTGCTTGTTGGTCCGTACGATCTTCGCCCGCACGCCTGCGAGTTCGCCCTTGAGCCGTTCGATGACGGCGCGATTGGGGTTGGTTTGTGCGACGGCGGCGGCTTGACCGGGCGAGGTCCACGGGAAGCCACTGACCATCGGGTAGAAGGCGGGACGGCGGATGGCTTCGCGCTTGGTGAGTTCGCGTTGGAGCAACTCACGGCGCGCGGCGGGGTCCAGCGATTCGGAATGGAGTCGGGCACGCATCGCGGCGACTTCGCTCCCGGGCGGGGCGGCCACCACTGTTTCGCTGCCCCAGTTCCCGTCCTTGCCGAGCTCCTGGCGGACGAGTTCCACATCCAGAATCTGAGCGGAGTCCTGCCACCAACCGGCCGGGATCAGGCTGAAGCCCTCCCGCTCGCGGATGAACTGGTCGCGCAGCGCGGCGGCGTCGATGGTCGCCTGCACACTGATGGCACGGACGTCGAACGGCGCCACGGATGGGAGCAGCTTGGCGAGTTCCGCGCCGACCGATGCAACGGTGCGGGCATCGATGGTGCCCTCGACGACCGAAACTACCGGTTTCCCCGCGGCCGGGGGCACGATGGCTTCGAACACCGCGCCCTTCGGAAGCGGGATCGCGGGCCCATTCGCGATGTTCGGGCCACCCTCCACGATGACGTCCGGACTTCCGAGCAGCGCGAGGCGCGGCGTGGTCGACACGGGCGAATGAAGTTCGCGCTCAAAGCGAGCGGCGATACTCGGGATCGAAGCGGGATCGGGAACAGCCGGGTCGGGACCGTCGCGCTCGAGCCCCGCGCGTTTTTCACGGGCCTTTGCGGCGACAGCCTCGATCGCCTGTTCCGGCGCGACGGTCTGCGTGCCGACCTTGACGGCGTTGCCGCCGCCGAAGAGCCCGAGTTGCATGACGAACACCGCGAAGGCGAAGAGCGCGAAGAACGCAAGCGCCGCCTTTTCGGCATGTCTTTCGAATGGATTGATGCCTTTGAGCTTCATCGCATGGATTTCCGAGGATCAGACGGGGTTCGCGGGAGGGGTCGTGGCGGTGGCGGGCGCGGCGGGCGGGTCGGGGATACCCAGCATCGTGCGAACGGCCTTGGGCATGAAGAGAGTGGTCCATTGACGGAGCCACACGGTTTCGATCTTGAGGTCGGCCTGGACGAGGTAATCGCCGCCGTAGTCGTAGCCTTGAATCAGGTCAGGGCGCGCGGGCACCGAGAGGATCTGGACGCCGGTGACCGTCATGAAGTTGGTTTGCGAGATCGCGTCAATCAGCGTGGGCAGACGGTCGAGCGCGACGAGCACGGTCATCTCGACCTGGCGAACGTCGTAAACGGGATTGGGAAGTTTGGGCCAGCCGGCGCGGCCGGTGACCGACGCTGTATAGTCGGGCTTGATCTGTGCCGAGGCGTCGGTCGACGCCGCGGCCGGTGCGGCGGCGGCGGGCTGTCCGGTGGCCGAAGCGGCGTGCGAATCCATACCGCCGGACTGCTGACTCATCGGGAGCACATTGATGGACTCGATGCGCTTCACGGGCGCTTCATAGACAGCGAGACGGCCGCGGACCGGATCGGTATTCGCCTTGGCAACGGCGCTGACGATGTCCTCGTTCACCCAGTAGATCCATTGCCATTCCCATGCTTCCTCCATGGTGGGGTCGTTCATGCTCGTCCAGGGTCGGACGTTCTTGAAAACCTCGGGCGAGGCGTACACGGTCAAGGGCCGGGCGGCCTGGCGGATGAACTGCAGCCGCCGGTCGACCATCATCTTGGCGATCTCGGCGTCCTCTTCCGGTGTGATCTTCTGCTCCTCGCGACCGGTGACACGGCGACGGATCTCCTGGGTCCGGGCGTCCTCCACGCGGCTCGAAAGTTCTTCCACGCTGGGCGGCATCCCCGCCTTGATGTTTTCCAGCAGTTCCGCGTGCGCTTTGGGCCACCGTTCGATCAGTCGCTTGAGCAGGCGGCTCCGGGTGCTGTCACTCTCGGCGTCGGGGAAGAGTTTTTCGTCGGGATTCTCGCCGTCGATGAGAGGTTTGTGGTTCGCACGGTTGAACTTGACAGCCTCCGACACGACCGTTTCGGAATCACGACGGCGCGCGTCGAGGATGCTCGACACCGCCTGGATCGTCGCGTCGTTGGGGAGCGTACGGGCGGAGATCGGCGCATCGCCCGGCGAGACAGGATCGATCTGCACCTGCACTTCGAGTGCATCAAGATCGCGGGTGTAGTTGCTGACGGCCTTGGTTGCGTCGTCGCGGACCTTGGTGTTCCAACCGGCCGCGAAGTAGAGCATGACCGGCGCGCCGATGATCGCGACGGCGAGCGCGATCACCGTCAGGAGGTTCGATTTGAGCCAGGGGAGAATCTTTTTCACTTGGCACCTCCCGCTGGGGCCGCGCCGCCGGACGCCGCCGGGTCGGCGGGTTTCGCCGCGTGGGGATCCTTGATTTGCGCGACCCAGGAGAGGGTGTAGCGGAACACAGGGCCCTCACGCGCTGGCGGAATCATTCGTTCGGGGATTTCGGGCGTGGACGCCGCCGTTGACGAGGCACTACCAGTTGTGCCTGCGCCGGTGGCGCCCGACTGCCCTCGGCCAGCGGTCGCTTCGCCGCGGGTGGGCGTGGTGCGAGAAGCCGGGGCCGATCGGGCCGGGGTGTTCGCCGCACCGGGGAGTGTGGGCGGCTTGCCATCGGAGACATCCTCGATCGTAATGGAGTTGATCGAGGGAATTTCTACGTAGTGCAGCGGGCTTCCCTCGCGCTCGGCGTTGGAGCGGAGCCAGTGCAGGAGTTTGTCGTTGACGAACGCCTGGCGATCGGCGTGGCGCGAGTCCACGACCATGGTGACCTTGAAGCCGCCGCGGTCGCCGACGGTCTGGGCCGCGGGCGCCGCT
>DASZQL010000267.1:0-2086 GCA_035549675.1 Phycisphaerales bacterium
CTGGGTGTTTGCCTGCCGCCGCTGCTGATGTTGTTTGTGTTCACGATGATGCCGTTGTTGTTGAACAAGGCGTCGCCGCGGGTCACGGGGCATATCGCGATCATCGATCGGACGGGGAAGGTGGCGGACCGGTTCGCGGAGCTGTACGCGCCGGACGAGATCGCGAAGCGCCAGGAGAAGCGGAAGAAGGCGATCGAGGGGATGTTCGACAGCTCGACGGCGAAGCTGGATCTCCCGGTGGACGAGAAGTCGAAGGAGATGATGAAGTCGCAGGCTTCGGCGTTCAACGTCACGCTGGACGTCACGGTCGTGAAGCTGCCGGCTGACGCGGACGTGGAGACGGAGAAGGCGCCGATCGCGGCGGCGGAGGGACGGGAGAAGCTCGAGGACGGCGACAAGCGGCTGGCGCTGATCGTGATCGACGACGGCTCGTTGACGCCGGACAAGGCCTCGTCGGGCGATCCCGATGATC
This sequence comes from Phycisphaerales bacterium, assembly GCA_035549675.1. GTDB lineage: Bacteria > Planctomycetota > Phycisphaerae > Phycisphaerales > UBA1924 > DASZQL01. Next base: position 473 of record DASZQL010000267.1, read on the forward strand.
CGTACAAGCCTTACCACATGTATCTCGCGCCGAAGCTGGACTTCGAGGTCCGGGGAGACATCGAGCGGCAGATCGGCAAGTCGATCGTGGATGCGCGGCTGCTCGCGGCGGGGATCCAGGCGAACAACGTGAGGGAACTGATGACGTCGCCGCGGAACGAGGCGGAGGCGGTGACGAAGCAGGGGTCGCGTCAGGCGGCGAACGAGCTGTCGGGGATGTTCATCCCGATGGGGTTCATGTTCCTGATCTGGATCGGCGTGTTCAGCGCGGGGCAATACCTGCTGTCGTCGACGATCGAAGAGAAGAGCAACCGGGTCATGGAAGTGCTGCTGTCGGCGGTGTCGCCCCTGCAGCTCATGACGGGCAAGATCATCGGGCAGATGGCGGTGGGGCTCTCGATCCTGCTGGCGTACGGGACCCTCGGGGGCGGGGCGCTGATCGCGTTCAAGTACGGGCACCTCATCGATCCCAAGGTGATCATCCTCTCGATCGTGTACTTCTTCATCGCGTTCGGGCTGATCGCGTCGTTGATGGCGGCGATCGGGAGCGCGGTGTCGAGCGTGCAGGAGGCGCAGTCGCTGATCGGGCCGGTAATGATCGTGCTGATCATCCCCATGCTGTTGTGGATGCCGATCTCGCGGAACCCGAACTCGCCGTTCGCGGTGGTGTGCGGGCTGCTGCCGCCCATCAGCCCGTTCGTGATGGTGCTGCGGATCGCGGGAGCGGAGAAGATCCCGGACTGGCAGGTGGTCGCGTCGCTGGTGATCGGGATCGGGTCCGTGTTCGCGGCGATCTGGTGCGCGGCGAAGGTGTTCCGGGTGGGGGCGCTGATGTACGGCAAGCCGCCGAGCCTGATGGGGCTGATGAAGTGGCTGCGCTACTCCTAAGAGACGCGGGGCGCGGCGGGCGATATCACGTGTTCTGATACCGCGCGTATTGGCCTCTCGTGTGAAACACACACAAACTTATCTTGCGACCGATTGTGAACTGTGGTATTCCGCCGGTGTCTTGCCGGTCGTGGAGCGGTAGGACCCCGCGCTGTGGCCGGCGTACCAACACGGAGTACGCCATGAATCGAGCACTGCGGATGTTGCCGGTGGTGGGACTCGTGATCGGTGTTGTTGCGATCAACGAGCGCGCCAGCGGCGTGGTGAATGGGCAGGTGCCGGCGGTGGACGACACGCGGTTCGACGCGGTCGCGGCGTTCAGCCTGACGGACTGGCTGAACGGCGTCACGTTCGAGCACAACCATTTCGGCAACGGCACGCTCATCGCGCCGGACACGATGGTGATGGCGAAGCACCTGCTGCCTTCGAACGCGGAGTACGGGACCCAGCCGCCCTCGGGGTATTACTCGTTCAGATTCCGACGGAATCCGGACGGCTCGCTCGGGACCATCGCGCAGGGGTGGCAGTCGTTCTATCACGTGCCGGTCGTGAAGTTCATCTACCCGGACCAGCGGCGGTACCCGGACGTCGTCTTCGCGAAACTCGCCTCGCCGGTGACGCACATCACGCCGATGGGCGTCGCGCCGCAAGGAAAGGTCGCGGCGCTGGCGGTCGGCGCTTCGACGATCACGTTCGCGGGGTGGGGCACGACGGGGCCGGGGTTCGG
>DASZQL010000268.1:0-7181 GCA_035549675.1 Phycisphaerales bacterium
GTCCATCGGGCGCGAGGCGCCCATGTCCTTCTTGATCTCCGCGAGCGCCGCGAGCTGGTCCTCCGTCTCCTCGTACGGGAACTCCGCCTCGAACTCCGTCTGCCACGCCGTGTCGCTCGGGTACCGCACCCCCGGCATCGACTCCCGCGCCGCCTGCACCCGCAGCAGCTCCTTCGCGAGGTCCCGCACCGACTCCTTCACCCGGTTCTTCTGCGATTCCCACTTCGTCCCCCCCAGCGTGCTCAAAGGCGGCTTGCCCCGGAACCCGCCGATGTACTTCTGCACCTTGCTGATCTGCGAGACCGGGACGTGGAGCTTCGTCCCTCCCGCGAACTCCAGCGTCAGGAACTCCTCGACGTCGGCGTCCGGTTTGGCGCCCGAAGCTTCCGGCTTCCGGCTCCCGGCTTCCGGCCGATCATTCGCGCTGCCCGCGACTGCGTCCGCATGCCGACCCTTCTCCGGCGCCGACGGCGCATTCGATCTCAGTGATTTCAAACTTGAGATTTGAGATTTGAGATTTTCGCTTTGAGCCTTGAGCCTCTCCTCCGCCCGCTCCTCCGCCGTTCCCTTCACGCCCCGCGGCTTGATCGACTTCAACCCCACGAACTGCGCGATCCCATGATCCGTGTGCACGACGTAATCACCCGCCTGCACATCCAGGAACACTTCCGAGGCCCGCCCGGGCTTCAGCCGGCGCACCCGCCGCCGCGCCTGGTACCGGTGCAGCAGCTCGTGGTACGGAACCAGCGCCAGCGGCGCATCCCCATCTCTTGACTTCCGACTTCCGCTTTCCGCCCTTCCGCCCTCTTCCCCCCACACAAACCCCCGGTGCAGGTACCGCACGGCGCGCTCGATCTTCCCCGCCGCGCCCGGCGCGAACTCCCCGAGCAGCTCATCCAGACGCGAACGCTCGCCCTCGTTCTGGCACAGCACCACAACGCGATGCCCCGCGCTCATCGCGGCGAGCTCGTTCACCGCCTCGCCGACATCCTTCGCGAACTCCGGCAGCAATCGCGCCGGCAGATCAATCGATGTTTGCCCCGCTCCCGCGGCCGCGCCCGCTCGCGACCCGCCGAACTGGTTGACCTCGACAAACGCATGGAACCGCTCGCGGAGCAGCTTGATGACGGCGGGCGGGCCGTAGATGCCGCGCGCATCGGTCACGCGCTCGTAGTAGCCGCGCCCCTGCTCCGTCACCTCCATCGTCTCGCTGATCACCGCCGCGGCGTCGGTCGGCAGCAACTCCAGAAAACACACCGTCCCCTCATCGCTCGCCACCCGCGCCGGGTCCGCCGCGACAAGCTCCACTGCCCGCAACTTCGACCCCGACCCCATCGTCTCGAGATTGATCTCCGTGATCGACTCGACGTCGTCGCCGAAGAAATCAACCCGCACCGCGCCCACCGTGACCGCCGCGCCGTCCCCCGCCGTGGCGCTCGTCGCCCCGCCGCCTCCGCCGGGCATGAAGACGTCGAGAATCCCGCCGCGCACCGCGAAATCGCCCGGCTCTTCGATCGCTTCCGTGCGCCGATACCCCGCGCCGTCGAGCCACCGCACCACCGCGCTCAGGCCTCTGACCTTCGAGGTGTTCAAAGCAGTGGGGGAGTTCGAGGCGCGCGAATCACCGCCCGCCTCGAGCCGCAACGAAACATCATCAAGCTTCCCCGCCCCCGGCACGCCCTGCATCAGCGCCTGGATCGGGCACACGATCACCATCCCGCCCGCCCGATCGCCCTCGCGCGTCGTGCCCGCCTTCCCCATCCCGAGCATCAACCGCGTCACCGCGATCCGCTCCGCGAAGAGCTCCATGCTCACGCCGGACTCGCCGGGCAGCACCTCGAGCGCCGGCAGCTTGCTCGCCCCCACGCCGCACGCCGAAAGCTCATCGACGACTTCGTCCGCGTCGTCGAGGTGCGCGACCACCAGCACGGCCATCCGCGCCGTCTCGCGCGCGGCGGCCCCGACCACCAGCGCCGTGGACGACCCCGCCGCCCCCGCGCACGCCGCATGCCCGCCATCACGGAACACGCGCGACAACGCCCGCACCGACTCGTGCGACGCGATCAGATCGAGATGATTCCTCTCGTCGCGCATGCGCTTCCGCCCCGCGACTGCCCCAATGGGGGGCAGGCCGGGTGCGGCGGGGTCTCCAAGTTGCCGACAGTGTAGGCGACGACAAATCCGTCGCGTCTCGTTGTTATCCGGGGAACCCCGCCTCCAGAACCGTGCCGCTCTGCTCGCCGCTCCCCGCGATGAACTCCGCCTCCCCAAGCCCCGCCGGCAACAGCACCGTCACGCCGCGCCGCACCTCAACGTCGCTGAAGTCGCCGCGAGGGCTCCGCAGCGTTCCCGCCGCCGAGATCGCCATCCACACCACCGGCTTCCCGTTCCGAATCTCGATCTTCACCCGCTCCCCCGCGCGAACCCGCAGCTCCGCCAGCGTGTACGCGCTCGTCCTCACCAGCTCGCACCGCGCCGAGCCATCCGACCGGATCGCCTCCACCCGCTCTGGCGGACCAAACTGAATGCACGCCATCGCCTGCTCGACGTGCAGCGCCCGCCCCGTGCGCCCCCAGTCGCACACCCGGTACGTCGTATCGCTCGGCGTCTGCACCTCCGCGACGAGCACCCCCGCCCCGAGCGCGTGGCACGTCCCGCTCGGCAGGTGGTGGCAATCACCCGCCCGCACCGGGATCGCGATCAAGTCCTCCACGATGCTCGCCCCGGCTCGCAGCTTCTTCTCGAACATCCCGCGCGTCACGCCGGCACGAATCCCCTTATAGATCACCGCGCCCGGCTTCGCATCGACGATGTACCAGCTCTCCGTCTTCAGATGAGCGCCGCGATGAGCCCGCGCGTATTCGGGAGAGGGGTGCACCTGCACCGACAGGTTCTCCTGCGCATCGAGATATTTCACCAGCAGCGGAAAACCACCCTCCGCCGACGGCCGGAGCGACCCCATCAACCCGGTCCCCCACGCCTCCATCACCTCGTGAACCGTGCGCCCCTTCATGGCTCCGTTCGCGACGACCGACCGCTCCGCCGCGCCGCCGCCACCGTCGGCGCTCGTCGCCGCGAGGTCCGCCACCTCCCACGACTCGCCGACCATCTTCCCCGGCGCGAGCGATTTCCCCAGCCGCTCCAGCGCCCGGCCGCCCCAGACCTTTTCCTTCAGAATCGTCTCGAACACCAGCGGGTAGACGCCGCTCACGACGCGCTCCGTCCCGCCCCGACCGGCTTCGCGGCTTCCGCGCTCGGGAACACCATCCCCGAGATGCGCCCGCTGAAGACGATCTGCCCGTTCACCAGCCCCTGGATCCCGCTCGTGAACCGCTTGGGGTTGTAGCGGATGCATTTCACGAGGAGCACGAGATCATCACCCGGCACGACCATCCCGCGGAATGCCACTTCATCAATGTGCGTGAACCCCGCGAAACTCTTCTCGCCGCTCCGCTGGTAGTACATCCAGCTCGCGAGCTGCGCCCCCGCCTCGATCATCAGCACGCCCGGCATGATCGGCCGCCCCGGGATGTGCCCCGGCGCCCAGAAGGCGTCCGGCCGCGCGTGCGAGATCGCCACGCCCTGATCCAGCGGCGCGTCGTGCCAGATGATGCCGTCGAGCAGCGCCATCAGGCCGCGGTGCGGATTGGTCCGCGCGATCGCCTCACGATCCGCGACCCGCGCATTCAGATCAATCGCGGAGATGTCGAACAGCACTTCCGCCGGCATCACGCCTCACTCGCGCACGCGCCACCAGATGCGCGCTGCGCCTCCAACTCGCTCTCAATCGCGCCGATCCGCCAGACCGGCCGCTTACGGCTTGCCCGGCGTCTCGGGTGTCTCGCGCAGCGTCAGGATCTTCTCGCGCACCGCCTGGGCCGCGTTCTTGATCTCCTGCATCTGCTTCCGCACCCGAGTGCCCGCGGCCTTATTGCCGCCCTGGGCCTTGCTCAGGTCATCCTCGATCTCCGCAATCAGACGCTTCAGCTGTTCGAACTCCTCCACGGGTCGCTCCTCGGGAAGAAAGTCTCCGATCGGTTCATCCACCACCCGCCCGAACCGGGCGAGTCCCGGCCCCTTTCAGCGGGTCCGGCCCTCCGGGAACCATCATACTGAACCCACGGCCCCACACCGGACCATCCCCGGGGGTATCCGCCCGAAGGCCGTTGCCGGACGGCCTGTTCTTGAACGAACGCCGATATTTCTTCGGCGGATCCTAGCGTCCGGCCAACCTTCTCAGGGCGCTCCGCGCCCAGCGGCTGAAGAGCTGGTACACGACGATCACCACCACCGCCGTCACCCCCAGACCCACCCATTTCCAGAAGCTCGGCTGCGACGCCGCCGCGCCGCTGATGTCCCCCGCCTGCGCCCCCAGCCACGCCGCAAGCACCGTCCGCGGCGTCATGCCCACCGCCGTCCCGATCAAATACGACCCGAAGTTCACACCCGTCGCCGACATCACCAGATTCGTGATCGCGAAGGGTGAGTTGGGCGGGAAGCGCAGCAACGTGACGACGCCCGTCTCCGCCGCGAACCCCCGGTTGACGAGCGCCCCATGCACGGCCTTCGCGCGCGGGTCGGAGTCGATCTGCTTCATGACCCGCTCGCGCGCCACGAAATAGCCCCACACATATCCAACCGCCGCGCCGACGATCACCCCCGTGACCGCGCTGATCGCGCCCTTCTGCAATCCGAAGAAGACTCCCGCCGCGAAGCTCAGGGCGTACGTCGGCATGAGCGCACAGCCCGTCAGGAGCGCAAAGATCGGTGCGTACATGAGCCACCCGTTCGGCCCGAACTTCTCGACCCAAGGCTTGAGCGTCGTCGCGAACCCGACCGCGAAAAACCCCCCGATCATCGGCAGCGTCGCGCTCGCGATCGCCAGCAGTGCGACCCCAGGCCCCATCGCCTTGACGCGCGCCATCGCCTCCTGCATCGGCGTCTGGCCGGCCGCATTCACGCCTGGTTTCGCGGGCTCATCCATCACCGGAGAATACCGGGATTCACCGCGGAGACGCGGAGAGAAAAGATGATTCGCTTTGATGCGATGACGGTCATCACAAGCAGTGTGCAGAGCAATCAGTTCACTGTTTGCCTGCTTTGACTCCGCGCTCTCCGCGTCTCCGCGGTGAATGTTTCTTCGGCGGTATGATCCAGGAGTCGGTTGGGTGGCCGAGCGGCTGAAGGCGCCGGTCTTGAAAACCGGTTTGGGCGATAGCTCAACGTGGGTTCGAATCCCACCCCAACCGCTTCTACGGCGGTGCGCTCTCGCCATCCGGCGGGCGCCAGCACGAGTTGCAACGCGGGCAGTGAATCAATCCGTCCACATCGAGCGCCCCCGCCGCGATGTCCTCGCCGCACGACGGGCATAGACCCATTCGGACGAACGCGCGAGCCGCGAGCAATGGCCGGATGAAACCGTCGCCGAGCAGGATGTACGCGGCGACCCCCGCGAAGAACATCGCGAACAGGCTCAAGAAGATGGCGACACCCGGTTCCACACGGGGTTTGCTGACGGCGAACGAGATCGACAGCCAGAAAAAGAGCATCGCAACGACAATAGGAATGGTCGCCATGACCCAGCGGCTGGCCAGGCCCACCCGCCTGACTTCACGGACGATCGTCCGCCGCCGCTCGGCGTCGATCCGCGCGTACTCGCCGTCGCTCAGGCTCCGGAGCCGGGAGTCCAGGACACGAACCAGCCGGCCGTGCGCATCGCTCGCGAGATTTCGGTCGGAGGCGTGAGCGCCGAGCACCGTCTGCACGAAGCCGGGCTCACTGGTTGGTTTCGAGACGGCCGGCTGGTGCCACACCGGCTTTGTGATGCGTCTCCCGAGCCACGCGGCGCCACATTCCGGGCAGACTAGGCAGCCGTCCTGCTGAGCCCCGAGTCCTTCGAGACAATAACCGCACGACCCGCACCATCCCTCCGACAGCGCCGTGCGCGCGAGGACGGGTGCGAGCTTCTTCCGCGCCTGCGTGGACCAGATCGCGACGAACGCGCTGTGCGCCACGATCTGCGCGAGCAGCCAGCCTGAGAACCCGACGTGCAGCATCGGCGCAATCGCCGTGATGCCGATAAACGTGACGACGTGCACGATCGTCTCGCCGATCGAGTGCAGCGACCACCGCCCGTCCTCGCGGATCGCGCGGCGCAATCGACGGTGCAGCGCCGCGCGGAGCATGCGCACCCGGGGTGTTTCCCCGTCGGAACCCCTCTTGATTTCTCTAAGGGAAACCAGCGCCACCTCCCGCCCGCGATCATCGCGTGTACGGGTGCCGCCGACTGGAGCAACCATCGCCTCGGCCATGAGTTACGATTGTCCCGATTTGATGACGAAATGCGACTCGCCGCACGTATTGCCTTCTGAGAGGCGGCGGCAACACTCCCTACACTCCCCTCCATGCCCCTCCCCCAACTCGAACCCGACGAATGCCGCGTCCTCGGCGTGCTCATCGAGAAAGCCCAGACCACCCCCGCGCAGTACCCGCTCACGCTCAACAGCCTCACCACCGGCTGCAACCAGAAGAACAACCGCGACCCGCTCACCAACTACACCGAGGACGCTGTCCTCGACGCCATCGACGGTCTGCGCCGCAAGGAGTTCGTCCGCGAAGCCTTCCTCTCCGGCAGCCGCGTCGCCAAATACCGCCACGTCGCCCGCGAGGTGCTCCAGATCAGCGTCGGCGAGATGGCGATCCTTGCCGAGTTGCTTCTCCGAGGCCCGCAGTCCCTCTCCGCCGTCCGCTCCAACTGCGCCCGCATGATGCCCGCCGGGGACGCCTCCCTCGCCACGAACGAATCGACCCAGCAGGTGCTCGACGGGCTGCGCACGCGCCCGGAGCCGCTCGTCACGATGATCGCGCCGGCGCCCGGCTCCGGCGTCCGCGTCACGCGCTTCGCGCAGCTTCTGTGCCCTGAGCTGCACCCGCTGGAGGCACCAGACGAAGCGTCGGGCGTCGATACCGCCGCGCCATCCGCCCCGCGATCGTCGCGGCCCGCAGACAACGAGCTCGCCGCGCGCATCGAATCACTCGAGCGCGACCTCGCGATGCTGAACCGCGCCGTGCGCACGCTCGCCGACTCGCTCGGAACGAAGATCGAGTTGCCGGAACGATAAAAACCCTGCCTTAGACGTCACTCGGTCGATGTAGCGGCCGGCGCCCTCGCCGGACGTCTT
>DASZQL010000269.1:0-2158 GCA_035549675.1 Phycisphaerales bacterium
CCTCGACGATCCAGTGGGCGCCGTTCGCGTCGCTGCTGATCGTGTTGCCACTGAGGGCGACGAAGCTGTCGTAGGTGCCGGTGGGGCCGGGGGTGCCCTCCTGCGCGAGAACGGTCAGGCCCGAGTAGAGGGCGGAGCGGAAGTTGGTGTTGATGTTCTGGATGGTGTCCGCCTTGAAGCGGACAACGCCGTTGTTGAGGATGTGGGCAGAGTTGAGGGAGTTGCCGAAGAGCTCGTTGCCCGCGCCGGAGGGGTCGGTAAGGCCCGGCGCGACGTCACCCTCGCGCACGGCGGAGACGATCGAGCTCGTGCCGGTGTCGTACTTGAAGAGGATCTCGTCGGTGGTGGTGCCGGCGGAGAGGCGGTTGCCGAAGGTGTAGGCGCCGGAGTCGTTCACGCCGCAGTCGGAGTCCATGAAGCCGTAGTTGAGACCGGCGAGGGGCGAGGCGCTGCCTTCTTTCGCGACGGTGGAGGAGGTGTTGCCGCTGCCGAGGATCATGACTTCGTTCACGGCGTCGGCTTCGTTGGAGAAGGCCTTAAGGAACCAATAGTTGCCGGTGGGGCTGCCGTAGAGGGTGAGGAAGGCGGCGAGCGGGCCGCGGAACTCGACGCCGGCGGCCTGTCCGGGGACGTGGGCGGTCGGATGGCCGGCGATGCCGGTGTGGATGACCTCGATCACGGCGCCGTGCGAGGCGCAGGCGAGAGCGAGGCCGGAAGCGTAAGCCACCAGTGAGTTCATCTTCATCTCTTGTTCTCCTTCTCCGCCCGCAACGGCGGTGATATATGAGCGCAGCGTACTTCCGCCCGCGCGCGGATCAAGGAGAATTCGGATTTCATGTTGTGTTCAGCCGACGGACGGTGGCTCGTGCATGGGCGGCTCGGGCCGGCCGGTCGGCGCGGGCCGGTGCGCGGCGCCGGTGATGCCGCGCCAGAAGCCGGGGGCGGACTCGAAGCCCGGGTCGCCGGGCTTGAGGTCATCGATCTCGGGCGTGCGCCACGTGAGCATGACGAATCCGGCGGCGGTCAGAATGAGGGCCATGATCCCGACGCCGAGCTGAACGCCCAGCGCCTGCGGGTTGGCGATGCCGTTGAAGTGGTGCACGAAGTCGCCGATGGCGCCGGCGGCCACGCTGCCGAGGGACATCGCGCCGAAGACGAGGGTGTTGGAGACGGCGAGGACGCGGCCGCGCATCTCGTCGGCGACGAGGAGCTGGAGCGCGGTGAAGCCGATGCTGAAGCTCCAAAGCCAGAACCAGCCGACGAAGAACATGAAGGCCGCGCCGAGCTGGAAGGAAGGGAAGGCCGCGAAGAGCACGATGGATAAGCCGCCCAGGAAGACCGACAGGGGGATGAGATGGTGGCGCGGATACCACGCGGGCACGAGCCGCATGGCGAGACCGCCGATGACCGCGCCGACGCCCATGGTCGAGAGGAGGATGCCGTAGGCGCCCGCCTCGCGGTTGTAGACGTCGGTGATGAACAGGGGCATCATCTGCAGGACGGGGTTGGCGCAGAAGCCGTAGACGACGAGTCCCCAGAGGACGCGCCGGGGGCCCTTGCGTCTGAACACGAATCGCAGCGCGTCCATCGCCTCGTGGAAGGGGTGCCGGGTTTCGCGCTTCGGCGCGGGGGCGTCGGGGGTGAAGGCCACCGCCGCCATCACGCCCACAAAGCTCAGCGTATTGACCGCGAAGAGCAGCGAGGTGCTGTAGGCGAGCAGAAACCCGCCCAGTGCCGGCCCGATGACGCGCGCGAGATTGAACTGGAGCGAGTTGAGGTTGATCGCCCGGGGGAGCTCATCGCGCGGCACGAGACGCGGATACAGCACCTGCCACGCCGGGATGTTGAACGCCATCACCGTGCCCTGCAGCGCGCTGAGCACGAGAAGAAAGGTCGGCGACGCCTTGTCCAGCACGCTGGCGGTGAGGAGCGACGCCGCGATCATCATCATCAGGAACTGCGTGAGCAGGAGCAGTTTCTTGCGGTTGACCCGGTCGGCGACGACGCCCCCGGGGATGCCGAAGACGAACATGGGCACCAGCAGCGCCGCGGCGAGATAGCCCAGCATGAGGTTGACGCTGGGCAGATCGGCGTCGACCCATTCGGGTTTCTTGGCCCGGTCGGTCATGACCCAGCGCACGCCGACGCCCTCCATCCA
>DASZQL010000270.1:0-7117 GCA_035549675.1 Phycisphaerales bacterium
GGCCCGAGTCGAGTAGCTCGGGAGCGCCCGCGATGTCCGCCGCGGAGGCACGGGCGTACGTCGCGAATCTGGCCACCGGGCATTACGAGAACTTTTCGGTCCTCTCGCGGCTGGTGCCCGAGCGGCTCCGCGACGACTTCGCCGCGGTGTACGCCTACTGCCGCTGGTCGGACGATCTGGGCGATGAAACCGGCAACGACGCGGCCGCCCGAGAAAAATCGCTTGAACTCCTCGCGTGGTGGCGAGGGCAGCTCGAAGCATGCTTCAAGTTCGCTCGCGCCGGAGCCGCGAGCACCGGCGAGACCTCAGCGCCGCCGAACCATCCCGTCTTCATCGCACTCGCCGAGACGATCCGCCGCCACGGCCTCAGCCCGGAGCCGTTCCATCACTTGATCGACGCCTTCGAGCAGGACCAGCGGGTCACCCGGTACGAAACGTGGGAGCAGGTGATCGGCTACTGCACCCGAAGCGCCGACCCCGTCGGCCGGATCGTGCTGGCCCTCTTCGGCGTGAATGGGCAGAAGCCCGGCGACGCCGACCTGATCCGCATGTCCGACGCCACCTGCACCGCCCTGCAGCTGACGAACTTCTGGCAGGACGTCCGCCGCGACCTCATCGAGCGGGACCGGGTGTACCTGCCCAGCGCCGAAACGGCCATCTCGGCGGGGGAGTTGCACGAATGGCTCTCCCGAGGCGATGATCCCGACGTGCGCATCAGGTTCATCAAGGCACTGCGACCGCTGGTCCACCGCACGCGCGAACTCTTCGCGACCGGGCGGCCGCTGCCGCGTGCCCTGGGCCGCGAGGCGGGGCCGATCATTTGGCTCTTCGGCGCCGGCGGCGAGCACGTCCTGACCGCCGTCGAAAAGTGCGGCTGCACAACCCTCTGGCACCGTCCGCGCCTGACCAGCGCCGCCAAGGCCGGCTTGGTCCTGAGCGCGATGGTGAAACAAAAACTCTGGCCGGCGGGAGGGGTCCGCCGCGCATGACCACGGTGACGACGAGCGCTCTGACGACGGCGAACGCCGCCCGATCCGCCGGGGCGGGCGGAGTCGAGATCCCCGAATCGTTGCGCGCCGCGTACGCGTGCTGCGCCACGATCGCTCGCCAGCGGGCTCGAAACTTTTACTACGGTCTGCGGCTGACCCCCGAACCGAAGCGCTCGGCGATCTATTCCGTCTACGCGTGGATGCGTGCGGCCGACGACCAGGCGGACGCGCCGGGAACGATCGAGGAGAAGCGTGCGCGGCTTCAGCAGTTCCGCGACGCCGCGGAGTTGCTCATCGCGCGGAATGTTTCCGCCGCGAGCACGGACGCCGACATCGGCGAGTTCGAGAACGATCCAGTCTGGCGTGCCTTCCGCGCGACGTTCCGCGACTACGCCCTCGACCCGCGCGATGTGCGCGACATGTTGCGAGGGCTGGAGGATGATCTGGCGGCGGAGCACGCCGCGGCGTCGCGCGCGGGCGGGCCAGCGCCGGCCTACGAATCGCGTGACGACCTGCTGCGGTACTGCTACCGCGTCGCCTCCACTGTCGGGCTGATCTGCGTCTCGATCTGGGGGTTGCGCGAAGCCTCATCGCGCGAAGAAGCGCGGCGGCTCGCGATCCGACGGGGGCATGCGTTCCAGCTTACGAACATCTTGCGCGACTTCGCGCAGGACTTCGGCGAGGGGCGCGTCTATCTCCCATCGGCGGACTTCCGCCGCGCGAAGCTCGGCGCGATCGAACTCCGCGACTGGTCGAAACCAGAGGCATGCGCCGAGATGGTGGGTGGCCTGGCGCGCTGGGCCCGCGCGGAATACCGCGCCAGCGCCGGGCTCGAGGAGCTCATCGATCCGTCGTGCGTCGCAACACTCTGGACGATGACGAGCATCTATTCCGGTCTGCTCGACGTGATCGAGCGCAATCCCAACCGTGTGGTGAGTGCACGGCGCGTGCGATTGCCCTCGTGGCGCAAGGCGGCACTGGCCGTGCGGGGCGTCGTCATGGCCCGTGGGTTTTCAGGCGGTGCGCAGCCGAGCGGGACAGGCGGGGCGCGCTGACCGATCATGGGCTCCGTGACGGATCGTCATGTGATCATCGTGGGCGGCGGGATCGCCGGGATCGCCGCGGCGCTACGGCTTTCCGAGCATGGGATCCGCGTCACGCTATTGGAGACCAGAAAGAAACTCGGCGGCCGGGCGACCAGCTTCACGGATGTGCGGACGGGCCACGTCATCGACAACTGCCAACACGTCGCGCTGGGGTGCTGCACCAATTTCCTCGACCTGTGCGCGCGCCTCGGCGTGCGCGACAAGATCGACTGGCGACGCGAGATCTTCTGGGTCGAAGAAGGCGGGCGGACGAGCCTCCTGATTCCCGGAATCCTCCCGGCGCCTGCCCATTTCACAGCCAGCTTCCTTCGCGCCTCGTTCCTGACGATGGCCGAGAAGCTCGCGATCGGCCGGGCGATGCGCGCGGTGATGGCGGAGGACCCCGGCGAGGAGCGGGCCCGCACCTTTCAGGACTGGCTGCTCGGACACGGGCAGTCGCCGGCAGTGATCGACAAGTTCTGGTCGCCGGTGATCGTCAGCGCGTGCAACCTGTCGGTGGACCGCGTCGCGGCGTCGAGCGCGCTGCATGTCTTCCGTGAAGGATTCCTCGCGCACCGCGACGCCGCGATGGTGGGCGTGCCGTCGGTGCCATTGGTCGAGATGTACGACGGCGCGGAGGAATGCATCAAGCGTGGTGGGGGGGATGTGCGGCTCGGCTGCGGCGTCGAGGAAATCCGGCCCGACAGGGTGCGGACGACAGCCTGCGAGGAGATCGTTGCGGACCGCGTGATCTGCGCGGTGCCCTTCGAGCGGGCAGTTCGGATCGTCGCCGAGGACGTGCGGCGCATGGACGGGCGCTTCGGCGACATGGCTCTCCTGCGGCACAGCCCGATCCTCGGCGTGCATCTGGTCTTCGAATCGCCGGTGCTGCCGATGCACAGCGCGGTGCTGGTGTCGCGGCCGACGCAGTGGCTCTTCCGCAAGGATGACGCGGGGGTGATGGTCCACGCGGTCATCAGCGCGGCGGACGAGTGGATCGAACTGACCGAGGCGGAGATCACCGAGCGCGTGCTGGCGGACATCCATGCGTGCTTCCCGAAGTCGCGGGGCGTGAAGCTGGTCTCATCGCGGCCGGTGAAGGAGAAGCTGGCGACGTTCGCGCCGACTCCGGGCTCCGATGACGCGAGACCCGCGACGGAGGGCCCGAGCGGTTTGATTCTCGCGGGCGATTACGTGCAGACGGGGTGGCCCGCGACGATGGAGGGGGCGACGCGGAGCGGGTACATGGCGGCCGCGGCGGTGCTGGGGGAGTCACGGGAGCGATTCCTTCAACCGTCGCTCAAGACGGGGATGTTCGCGCGAATGATGGGACTCGAATGAGCCCACCGTGAAGGTCAGCACTACAGACGGCCCAGAGCGGCCGCCTGTAGTGGCACGCAATCCGCCTCCTTGCGCGTGGCCCAATGCAACACGACTTTGCCCAGAGGCAAAGTCGTGGCATGTGATCTGAATGTCTGGCTGGGAGCCGGAAGCTGGCAGCCCGAAGCCCTTACGCCTTCGCCGGGGTGGCCGTGGTCGCTTTGTTGGCGGCCTCGACGAGGCGGTCGAAGGTGGCCGGGTCTTCGATGGCGATGAGGCTCAGCATCTTGCGGTTGAGCAGGATGCCGGCGAACTTGAGGCCGTTGATGAAAAGCGAGTACCGCGTGCCGCGCATCCGGCAGGCGGCGGTGATGCGGGTGATCCAGAGGCGGCGCATGTCGCGCTTGCGGGCGCGGCGGTCGCGCCAGGCGTACATGCCGGCCTTCATCAGGGCGGGCTTGGCGACGGAGATCGCGCGGGAACGCGCGCCGTAGAAACCCTTGGCGCGATTCAGGATTCGTTTGTGCTTCTGACGACGAGCCGTGCTCTTCTTGGCGCGGGGCATGATCGAAACTCCTCATTCGCCGGACGGGGCGGTCCTCAAGGGATCGTCTTTGGTCCCGGACAGCAGGTTGGTGCGCGGCGCGGTGAACGCGATGCGCGTGAAACTCGGACGGAAAAACTATTCAGCGGTCGCGGCCTTGGATTTGGTCCGAGGCTTGGACGCGGTGGACTTCGTGGTCTTGGGCGCGGCGGGCTTCGTACCCTTGACCGCGGCCCGCGCTTCGGCGCGCTTGGCAGCGCGCTCGGCGGGAGTCGGGCTGCGGCGGAGGGCGGTGCGGGGCTGCTCGCGGCCGCGGAGGCGCATGAAGAGCATCTTCGAGAAGCGCTTGGTCTCGGCGGTGGAGATGTAGCCATCGCCACTCAAACGGCGCAGGCGCGAGCGGCGCTTGCCCTGACGGAGGTGGCGGAAGCCGGCCTTGGCGTGCTTGACGAGGCCGGTCTTGGTGATGCGGACCCGCTTGAGCAGGCCCTTGTGGGGTTTGTTCTTGTGCATGAAGTTGATCCCGTCGCAAGGCGGGGAGAGACCCGACCGGGCGGCTAAAAATCGAGCCGAGCAGAATAGCGGCAAGGGGCGGGGGTTTCAAGCGGAGGAGGCTTCCGGCTACCAGCTCCAGGCTTCCGGCCAGAAAAAGCGCGAAACCGCACTCAGCGGGGGGTCGCCGGGGCGACGGGGCGGAAGAGGAACATGACCGAGCCGTTGCCGGCTTTCGGAGATTCCGCGGTCGTGGATTCAGCGGGTGTCTCTCGCAGGATCACGAGGCGGAGGGGGCCGGCGGGCTGCTGGACGATGGGGGACGCCGAGATCGAACGAGAGCGATCCTGCGGCGCGTCCCACCAGGAGCGATCGAAGAAGCCGGCCTGCGTGCTGCCGGCGCGGTCCTTGCTGTAGCGATCAACGCCGCCGACGGAAGCGCCTTCGAGATTGCCCGTCACCGCGACCTGGCGTGTCTCATCGCGGTACGTCGAGACCTTCGGCCACATTACGGCGGTGCCCACGACCAGGATCGCGGCGATGCCGGCGAGGTCGGAGAGGCGGAAGCTGAAGCCGCCGCGGAGGGAACGCTTGTTCCTCGGCGCGGCGGCGATGTGTTCGGAGTTGGGGGAAGCCTGCTGCTGCAGGCGCAGGCGGCCGTGCTCGGCGTCGATGGACGATTCGACCCGCGCGAGCGTGCCCCCGATGAGCGAGGAGCGCGAGCTTGCCGGTACGTCACTGTTGAGAAGAGCGAGGAGCGTCGCGGCCTTCGACCCGCGGTCGTTGCCGGCGCCTACAGCCCAGACGCCCTCGACCAGTTCGTCGATCGCGTGAGCATCCTCGACGGAAAGCGGTGCGGTCGTGTGGTCGTCACCGACCTTGCCCGCGACGGTGTTCGCCTCGGTCGAGCGCTCGCGGAGCACGCGTGCCATGGTGAGTTCGATCAGCGACATGGCGGCGCGGCGGTCGGAGTCGAGGCCGGAGGAGAGAAGCGCCGGGGTATTGGCGCTCGCCGGCGTGTGCGGGCCGAGGAGTGAAAGGAGACGCGAGGCGGGTCGAGCGGGGGAGGCTTGGGATGCGGCGGTCGCAAACCCCGAAGTGACGAGGGCATCCACCGCGGCGCGGTCGCGTTCGTTCAACGGGGATTGCTGGTGGGATGGACCCTCACGCATCGTCATGTGGTCGGATTCCTACGGGCCTGGAAGCGGGGTTGTTCGACGGCTGATCAACCTATTTCAGCGGAACTTTTCCACAGTTCCCGATCGGGGACCGGACGGTTAGCGCGGGTTATCGGTGCGGGAATGCAACAGTCAATCCTCGCCCCCGGCACCGGCGGCTTTTCGTTTCGCCCGGGACTCTTCGAGTTGTTCCTGCCATTTCTTCGCGAACATGGCGACGGCCGAATGGAGGCGGCTTTTGACGGTGCCGAGCGGGATCTTGGTCGCCTCGGCGATCTGCACGTAGGTCAGTTTCTGGAAATACGCGAGGAGGAGAATTTCCTTGAGCTTGGGGGTCATGCCGTCGATGGCGTGCTGGACCAGGTCGCTCTGCTCGCGGCGTTCGAGATCGTTCGACGGCGCGGGGATGTCGATCTCCATGAGATCGACGAATGACGCTCCGCCGTCGTCATCGACTGAGGAAGACAGCGAAAGCATCTGACGGCGGCCGATCTTGCGGAGAGCATCGCGGGCTTTATTCGCGGCGATGGTGAAGAGCCATGGTTTGAACCGCCGCGTACGGTCGAAGGTGTCGAACGACTGGTGAATCTGGAGAAAGGTTTCCTGAAAAACATCTTCCGCGGCCTGACGGTCGCCCATCATGCGGAAGAGAAAGCAGATCAGCGGATCGTGATGGCGCTCAACGAGCGCGCGAAAAGCGAGCGCATCGCCCGCGGCGTAGTCGTCGATCAGGAGTTCATCGGCCCGCTCGGCCGGATCGATGGTCATCGATGCCCTCTCGCTCCCGCTTCTGTCGGCTGATGCCGCGGTTCAACTACGAGGGAAGTTGTTCCCACGCCCTCAACGGTACGTGCGAGGATGGGGCGGCGTTCGATAGGGGGGTGTACGGGAGGAAATGATCGCTCGATCGCTGTGAACCTCCTTGGTATCGCGTTGGTTATGGGCTAGATTGAGGCTCCACACGGATGCTGCCTGGTTTCAGGTGCACAGGAGGAGATTTCGATGCGTTATTCCGCGACATGCGCGATCGTGGCGTCGATGGCGGTCGGTTCGTCGGCACTTGCTGTCGGAGAGCCCATCGCGTGGTGGACGTTCGATCAGATCAGCGGCGACACGGCGATCAACGAGATCCCCGGCATCGACGGGGCGCTCGCGGCCCCCGCGGCGATGGTCGCGGGCGGCGCTTCGGGCGGCGCGCTCGACGTTCGTAACGGCGGGTGGGCGAATATGGGCCTGAACTATGACCTGCTCGGGACGGCGTTCTCGATGCAGACGTGGATCCGCACGACGGATACCTCCTCGAACAGCACGATTATCGCGGGCAAGCATGTGACGGGGACGTTCAACGGGTACATGATGCGGATCAACCAGGACACGGCCAGCTACGGCCTGCCGACGCGCGCGAGCTTCTATCAGTCCAACTCACCGGGAAGTACGGCGGTTGGAACGAGCAGCGTGACGGATGATGAATGGCACCACCTCGTCTCGACGTATACGCCGGGCGGCTCA
>DASZQL010000271.1:0-7982 GCA_035549675.1 Phycisphaerales bacterium
CGTGATCGGCGAGAACGCGACCTTCCAGGGCGCCGAATGGCTCATGCGCCTCAACGGCATCGAACTTCGCGTGGTGAACGATCCGCGCTGCGTGAAGCTGATGCACGAGTTCATCCACGCGAAGCCGGAGCTGTGGTACGAAGACATCGGGATCGCGCCGACCACGCCGCCCGGATGAGCGGGACGTTTCGGCTCAGACGAATCCGGTCCACTCGTCGTGGGCTATTGAATATTGCCAAGAGGACTGGTCATCGCCGCGGCGCTGGTAAACGGAGCGGCATCATTGCCTCCCACGATGTTGTTGGCGTTCGTGTTGAACTTCACCATGTTGCGCGTGATCACGTTCGATCCGGCGGTGATGTCCAGACCACGGAAGCAGGAAAGGACCGTGTTGCCATCGACGCGGCAGCCGGCGCTCGTCACACGAATCCCGGCGCCGCTTGCGGATCCACCATTCTCCGAGCAGTGATTGTTGAGGATGTCGATCCCGCCACCGGCATCGACGAGAATGCCGCACACGGTGTTGCCGGTGCAGAAGCAGCCTCGCACGACGCCCAGGAACGCGGCGCGGATGCCGTTCTGCGTGTTGCCCGCCGTAACGCAATCGATCACTTCCGTGCGCTGCGCGGCGTTGATCCCGTTGAGCGCGTTCCCTGTCGCGGTGCACCCCTGCACGAGGCACTGGATGAACGAAGCGTTGATACCGTGCCCGCTCGTGCTCCCGTTGGCGATGCAGTTGATGACCGAGGAGCCGGCGCCGCCGAGGAGGATGTTGTCCTGCCCGTTCTGCCCCGTGGTGCAGCCGCGGATGAGGGCGCGATCGGCCGTGCGGATGCCGTTCTGACTATTGAGCGACGACGTGCAGCTCTCGATCGTGCAGTTGGCGCCGTTAGCGTTGATGCCGTGACCGGTGCCGCTGCTAGTCGAGACACAGTTGATGACCGACGAGGAGGCTCCAACCACGATGTTATCCCCGGTTGCGGAGACGACCGAGCACTCCCGGATGAGGGCCCGGGCCCCGCAGCTGATCCCCGCGCCGCCGGTGGAGATGTTGACGGAGCAGCCGATGAGCGTCGCGTCGACGCCGACGTTGAAACCATCCGTGGAGCTGAAGGACGAGGAGCAGTTCTCGAAGCGGCAGTTGCCGACCGCGGCGAACCCCTGCCCGATCGAGTTGCGCGCGAGGCATCCCTGGACGATCGCCGTGAACCCCGCGCGAATTCCGCCGGTCAAGCCTACCGCGGAGCCGTTGTCGCGCGCCTCGCACCCCACGATGTAGGTCGTGAACGTGCCCCCCGAGTTGTTGTCGATGCCCCACCCGCCGTTGCTGACGGCGAAGATGTTCTCGATCCGGCCCGAGTCCATGGTCACGGTCACGCCGTGCCGGCCCCAGGTGCGGACGTGGCCGTTCCGGATCACGATGTTCTCGCGGAAGCCGGACATCGAGATGCCGTCAAGCGTGCCGCCCACGCCGATGAGCGCGAAGCCGCCGAGGTCGAGCGTCACGCCGCTGGCGGTGATCTGGATCCCCGACTTGCCGCTGACGCCGTTGACGTTGCCGGTGAGGTAGTACGAGCCGGGCTGGGTGATTCGGAACAGGTTCGTCGCGTCGCCCGGCGTGTTCGTCGCGTTGATCGCGATGCGAGGCTCGACGTCCGTCAGAGATTTCATCGTCGGCACGACCGCTCCGGCGGGAGGATTGAGATCACCCGCAAAGGCGGGAACGCTCCACGCGACGAGCGCGGCAAGCGACAGTGATACCGCCGACCGTACAGGATGCATCCGGGTATTCATCATGACCCTCCATTATCGAGCCCCACGACGCGGGAGGGCTGCGGTCGAGCCTACAACACTCCCCGTCCGGTTCAAGTGGTCTTCGCTGGAATTCGGCGGCAAAATGAGCGCCGACCGAACGCGGCCCGCGCCGGCCGCGCACTTCGGTCTCGTTAGACTGGTCCAATGTCGGACCCCGCGAACCCGATCCGCACCGTCGCCGTGTATTGCTCCGCGAGCAACACCGTCCACCCCGAGTACCTCGCTCTCGCACGCCGCGTCGGGGCGATGATCGCGTCCGGCGGGCGCGCCATCGTCTACGGCGGGGGTAAAGTCGGCCTCATGGGCGAACTCGCCAGGGGCGGGCGCGACGCCGGCGGGCGCGTGATCGGCGTCATCACGACGCGGCTACGTGACGCCGAGCAGCTCGACGAGGCGAATCACGAGAACATCATCGTCGCCGCGATGCGCGAGCGCAAGGGGATCATCGAATCACGGGGCGACGCGCTTCTCGTGCTCCCCGGTGGCCTCGGCACCATGGAGGAGTTCTTCGAAGTCCTCACCGGTCGGCTGCTGGGCGAGCACGACAAACCCATCATCGTT
The DNA here is from genome assembly GCA_035549675.1 of Phycisphaerales bacterium. GTDB lineage: Bacteria > Planctomycetota > Phycisphaerae > Phycisphaerales > UBA1924 > DASZQL01. Next base: position 2,377 of record DASZQL010000271.1, read on the forward strand.
CTCAACGCGAAGGATCCCGTCGGCGGCGGTCATTATTATGATCCGCTGCTCGCCATGATCCGGCACATGATCGAACTCAAGTTCGCGAAGCCCGGCATCATGAGTCTCTTCGAGATCGCGAGCGACGAGAACGAGGTCGCGCGGATGCTCGCGGCCCACGAGCGGCGGCCTGAGGGCGTCTCGCCGCCCGATCGGGCACACATGCTGCCGACGAGTCCCGGCGAGTGATCGCGGCGCGCCATGGGCGGGAGCCCGCCCGCTCATGAAATCCCTTGTGTTCGGTCGATATTCGTTGCCGAGTCTCGGCGCGCGACCGATGCGCGCAGCGCGACAATAGAGAAAGGGAGCCGCATGAACATCAGTCTCATGGACCTTTGGATACCGATCGTGGCTTCGGCCGCGGCGGTATTCATCATCAGTTGCCTCATCTGGATGGTCTTCCAGTGGCATAAGAGCGACTGGGGCCCGCTCCCCGACGAGGACGGCGTGATGGCCTCGCTGCGATCGTTCAACATCGCGCCGGGGATGTACGGCTTCCCGAACTGCGGCGCGGCCAAAGGCGGCTGGAAGGACCCCGACTTCATGGCCAAGTGGAAGGCCGGGCCCTGCGGCTGCATGATCATCGTCCCGTCCAACTTCAACATGGGCCTCAACATGGCCCAGTGGTTCGGTCTCAATCTTCTCATCTCCGTCCTCACGGCTTACGTCGCGTCCTCGACGCTCCACCCCGGCGCCGACTTCGCCAAGGTCTTCCAGGTCACGGGCACGGTCGTGCTCATGACGTACGGCATCTCGGCGCTGCACGAGGCGATCTGGAAACACCACTCGTGGAAGTCCGTTTTCCTGAGCGTCTTCGATGGCGTGCTCTATTGCGCGGCGTGCGGCGCGATCTTCGCCTACTTCTGGCCCAAGGGCGCGGCGCTCCCGGTGTGAAGCCCGTGTTCGACAGCATCCGGAGTTTCTCACCGCGGCGGGCGCGCAAGCGTCCGCCGCTCTCTTGCGCGGGCTGGACTATGGATCGGCGGGATGTCGGTCGGAATGTGGGAGGCGGGAGGCGGAACACCAAAGGCGGAAGGGCGGAAAACGGAATGCGGAAGTTCGAGGCGAAGACCCATGCATGGGCGAGTGAAACGGGATCCGCTGGTTGCGGATCGTGCGGACGCTCGGTTTTCGGCGGTGCGCTGGCGGGCGAGCCGCCAGTGCCACACCGAGACGCCGAGTCAGAAACGTGCGGGCCGTGACCCCCGCGTGACGGAACCTGGATGTGCAGCGGTGGCGGATGCCGGCCGGTCATGGCCACTGGTGCGAAGGGAAGCGTTGGCTGGTCGCCGCGGCGGTCCCTCTACAGCTGCGGATCGCGCTCACGGGCGCGCGCACAGAAGTGAATGTGCGGAACAGGGGCCTGTCGTAAGTGCCGGGTGGCGGAGGAGATCGAGTTTTTTGAAATTGTTCGGAACGGCCCTTCGCGCGGGCTCGCGGCGCGCGCACCAATGCGCCGTTCGGGAGGGAATCCGTCGATCAATCGGAACTGAGGTCGATTACCAGTCGCTCGAGGCCGGCGACGACTCGGGCCGTTCGTTCGAAGTCGAGGGTGTCGGGTTTGTCGCTGGGTTGGTGGTAATGCGGATTTCGGAACGGGGCGGTGCACGTCACCATGAGGGCGGGGTATCCCTCCTGCCAGAACGCCCATTGGTCCGACCATCCGACGCCGGGAATGAGCGACGGCATGGCGGCGCCCTCGCATGGGAAATGCGTGCTCGCGCGGAACGCCCCGACGCAGCGGCGGACCAGCGCGCGCGAGCCGTAGTTCCCGATGAGACCGATGAAATCGCCGCGGGAGGGATAGAGCAGCCCGAAGGGGAAGGGATACTTCTGCGAGCCGGGCGCCTCGGAGTAGTAGCCGATCGATTCGAGGCTGAGCATCGCGCGGACGTCGTCGGCGCGGCCTCGGCATAGCTTGGCGTACACCCACGAGCCCATGTCGGAGGTCTGGAATGCGGGCGGCTCCTCGTTGGTGAAGAACACGAACCGGAGCGTTCGCGGCTGGGGCCGATGGCGAAACGAGCGCGCGAGCTCGAGGAGCGCCGCCACACCCGACGCGTTGTCGTCCGCGCCCGGCGTTCCCTGAAAGGCATCGTAGTGCGCGCCGATGACGATGATTTCGTTGGGGTGAGTCGTGCCTTCGACCGCGGCTTCGAGGTTGGGCGCGCCGGTGCCTCGCTCGGGGAACGATTCGGCGATTGCCGTATCGGCGAAGCCCGCGCCGATGAGGGCCGCGCGAATGTACGAAGCGGCCTCGGCCTGGAGGCGCGGATAGAAGAGACTCCGGGAGCCGGCCTGTCCCGCCAAGACTTCAACGTGCTCTCGGAGCGCCCCGGCGAGTCTTGTTTCGGTCTCGGTCAATGGGGGCAGAGGGCCGGTCCACGAGCGGCCGGGCATTCTGATCGTCACGAACCAGCACCATGCGAGCGCCGCGAGCAGCACGAGCCCGAGCAACGCGAGGCGTCGGAGAGCGCCGCGGGACGAAAGCGAAAACTTGCGGCGGGGCTCGGGAGCGCGGGCGTCTGGCTCAACCACTGTTGACACCGGTCCTGTCTCCGCGTGATTCGCACCGTTCCGAGAGGTGACGGCGTCAGTCCATACGACGGTGCGGAGATTGGGTTGCCTGACTGCGGGTCACACCGATGCGGGAGCGACGGAGGCGCGGGAGGCGTCTGAGCGCCGTGCCGCGGTGCGGGCGGGGTCGAGCTTCATCGGGACGACGAGGCTGAACATCGAGCCGCGGCCGAGGTCGCTGACGAGGTGGATTTCGCCCTGCAGGAGGTCGGCGTACTCGCGCGCGATGGCGAGCCCCAGGCCCGTGCCGCCCTGCTGGCGGGTGTGGCCGGCTTCGAGCTGGACGAACTTTTCGAAGATCGTCTGCTGCAGGTCGTGGGGGATGCCGGGGCCGGTGTCGAGGACGGAGACGCGGACGCGCGAGCCGCCGTCGGCGGTGACGAGTTTTTCGGCGCGGAGGGTGACCTCTCCCTTGTCGGGCGTGAACTTGACGGCGTTGGAGAGGAAGTTGAAGAGGATCTGCTGGAACTTCTGCGGGTCGGTTTCGATGATCGGGAGGGCGGCGGCGGCAGGGTCGGAGACGAACGATCCGCCGGTGGAGGAGGCGCCGCCGGCCGGGGGTCGGTCGGACTGGAGCTGCAGGGTGAGGCGGATGGACTTGCGGTCGGCGAGCGGGCGGATGAGCGCGAGCAGGCCGTCGCAGGTCGCGGCGACGTTCATCGTCTGCACGTGCAGCTCGACCTTGCCGGCCTCGATCTTCGCCATCGCGAGCAGCTCGTTGATCATCTCGAGGAGCGAGCGGCCGGCGTTGAGGATGTTGTCGAGGTACCTGCGGCGCTTCACGATCGTCGTGGGATCGCCGCCCCGTTCCTCTTCGGTGCGCGCGACGTCGAGCAGGATTTCCGCGAAGCCGATGATCGAGTTCAGGGGCGTGCGGAGCTCGTGGCTGATGCTCGCGAGGAACTCGCCCTTGACGCGCGCGGCCTCGTACAGCGAGGTGTTGCGCTCGGAGAGCTCGGTGAGCTTGAGGTCCAGCGAGGTGTTGATCGCGCGGAGCTGCGACTGCCGGTCGGCGAGCTCCGCGAGCATGGAGTTGAAGGCGTCGGCGAGCTGCTCGAACTCGTCGCCCGTGTGGATGTCGGCGCGGACGTGGAGCTCGCCCTTGCGGACCGTCTGCGCCGTGTCGCGCAGGGCGCGCACGGGCGAGAGGATGATGCGCATGGTGATGAGGTAGAAGACGACGATCGCGAGGACGCCGGCGACCAGGCCCGCGAGGAAGAGGTACGCGCGGTTGACGAGGAGCTCGTTCGCGGCGGTGGTGGATCGGCGCTCGACGTAGATCACGCCGGGCGCGCTTCCCGGCGAGGCTTCGATGAGGCGGGCGTAGCGGTACACACGGTCGCCGCGGTCCCATTCGGCGGCGGCGTATTCGATGACGGGCTCGTGAGCGTCCTTGACGGACGCGAATCGGCGGCGGGCTTCGAGCAGGAAGGGGGCGCGGAGCTCGTCGGTTTCCCAGGAGGGGAGCGGCCAGAAGTTGACGGTGAGGTCGCTCTCCGTCGCGTCGGAGCCGAGCTCGGCGCCGAGGTATCGCCGGGTGATGGTGGAGCGGAGCTCGATGGACGAGGCCCAGAGTCTGGCGATCTGGCGCGAGGTTTCGAGCTGGCTTCGGTCAACGAGGCTGGAGAGGCGGAAGGCGGGGAAGACGAGTGCCGCAGAAATGATGAGCACCACGGCGGCGCCGAAGAGGATCTGGCACTTGTTGGCGAGCGAGATCCCGCGCCACATGGCCGGAGTGTAGAAGAAGGCGGAAGAGAACAGTCGGAAGTCGGGGCACGAACCTGAACGCCTGGTCCGAATTCAATGAAAAAGCCAGACTTGGTCTTCCTCCGCGAACTCCGCGGTGGTTTGCCCGGTTTTCAGCTCGCGGCGGGTTCGAGGTCGATCGGCGTCTCGGAGAAATCGCCGAGCTTGCGGAATCGGTTGTACCGCCGATCCGGCAATGAGGCCCGCTTCATTCGCCGGAGCGAAGGAAGTTCATCAAGGATCCACTTCTCGATCGCCTGGGCCGACGCTTGCGGGTCGCGGTGGGCGCCGCCGAGGGGTTCCTTGATGATGTCGTCGATGATGTTGAGGCGCTTGTTGTCCTTGGCGGTGAGATTGAGGGCGCGCGCGGACTCGGCGTTGGTCTTTTCGTTGGCGACCTTCCAGAGGATCGCGGCACAGCCCTCGGGACTAATGACGGAGTACCACGCGTGCTCGAGCATGGCGACCTTGTCGGCGACGGCGATGCCGAGCGCGCCGCCGGAGCCGCCCTCGCCGATGACGATGCTGAGGATCGGGGTTTCGAGACGGGCCATCTCGCGGAGGTTGACGGCGATCGCTTCGGCCTGGCCGCGCTGCTCGGCGCCGAGACCGGGGTAGGCGCCGGGGGTATCGACGAAGGTCACGATGGGCAGGCCGAACTTTTCGGCGAGCTTCATCTTGAGGAGGGCCTTGCGGTACCCCTCGGGGTGGGCGCAGCCGAAGTGGCAGGCCAGCTTCTCCTGCGTGTCGCGCCCCTTCTGGTGGCCGACGAGCAGGCACTTCACGGACCCGATGCGGCCGAATCCGGTCACGATGGCGGGATCGTCGCCGAAGCGTCGATCGCCGTGGAGTTCCGCGAAGTCCTTGACGATCATCGAGATGTAATCGCGGAACTGGGGCCGCTTGGGATGTCGGGCGACCCGCACCGTCTCCCATGGTGAAAGGTTCCCGTACACCTTCCGGAGCAGATGCTGGCGTTCGCGGCGGAGAAGGGTCAACTCCTTGGAGACCTCAGGGCCGGGGGACGTTTCCGTCGTAGACCGCGTTTCGAGAGCGCTAATTTTGCCCTCCACCTCGATGATCGGCTTTTCGAAATCGAGGTTGTAGGCGACGGCCATGCGGGTCGATTCTCCAAGGAAGGAACGGGGGCAGGGGGAACCGTTCGCGAGGCGGTAGTGTATCGGGGTAAGGAATCCCCGGCCTCGCGTCTCAGGACTCAAGTCTCAAGACCCAGGACTCCCTCA
>DASZQL010000272.1:0-17886 GCA_035549675.1 Phycisphaerales bacterium
ATTCCTTCTTCTTTCTCCTTCTACTTTCTTCCTCCTCTTCTTCCTCTTCTTCCTTGTTGTCCTTTTCTTCCCTTCAGGCTTTCTACTCCTCTACGCCCCGGAGGGGCGCACGATCGTTGCCAGGGGCCGCGAACGAGGCTCTGCGAGTGAGCGCGCCCCTGGTCACCGTCTCCCAAACTCTTTTCTTCTTCTCCTGTCTTTCTACAAGGGGCTACCCTCTCTACCCCATCTACTCTCACTACACCGGGTGGGCGGGCTACTCCTTCTCCTCTCCTTCTTCCTTCTTCTTTCCCTTCTTCCTTGTTGTCCTGCTCTTCTCTTCAGGCCTTCTCCCCCTCTACGCCCCGGAGGGGGCGCACGATCGTTGCCAGGGGCCGCGAGGGAGGCTTCCGACCGAGCGCGCCCCTGGTTCTCGCCTCCAAAACTCTTCTTCTCCTGCCTTTCTACAAAGGGGCTACCCTCCCTACCTCCTCTACTCTCCCTACACCGGGTGGGCGGGGCTACCTCTTCCCCGCCTTACTCACTCATCAACTCCGGCCGAGGCCGCGGATGATTCCACCGCTGCCACAGCATCACAAAGTCCCGATCTCGCGCGCCGGCAAACATCATCCGGAGGAGCCCTTCGGGTCCGATCATGGTCACCACAAGACCGCGCCCCCAGAGCGGGCGCTGAACCACCATCATGGCGTACCCTCTCGACCACGTTCTTCCTTTGGAATCTTTGATCACGCCCGGGGCGGCGATCGGCGCCCCAAACTCCAAACGCAATACGGGGAACCGCTCTTTCATCCACGGGTGGGTGAGCGCACCCAGCAGTGCGAGCGTGCCCCCCAGGACGACGAAAATCCATTGCCGGAACGCGAAGCCCACGATCATGAAAAGTCCGCTCGTCGCAATGCGGCGCGCGGTGCTGAACTTCGACGCGGCCACACTCTGCGCGATCAACTCCGGCTCGACCAGCTCTTCAATGGCGGGGATCGCACCGATCTCATGTTGAAACGATCGATCCACCGCCGTTGAAGGCATCATCGCCTTCCATGGTCCAAGATTTAAGAGGATCCGTCCCCACCGCCCCCCTCGGTCGCGGCGCTCCAGGAACGAGTATCGCAGGTGGTTGTACACAGCCCATGCCGCGACCTCTGCGGGCTCGGCGACATCGGCGAGGGGCCGCCCGACGCGGCCGAATCGCTCGCGCATCGGCGCCTGAAGTCTGCGTACCCTTTCAAAGGTCATCGCGCCCATGCCGACCGCGACAGCGAGCAGGCCAACCACAAAATGCATCAGCCCCATGATGGCGGCGAGCGCCGCCGTGACGAAGGCCGCCGCCGCGATGGTGCTCGCAACGCGGACAGTCAGCGCATCGACCGGCAGCGCCGTGTACACCACGCGGAGTTCGGCCGGGTCCGTCACGTCCACACGATGAAGTTCAACGGCAGCCACTGGAGACGAGTATGCCCCAACCCCCGATAACCGCGCCGTTTTCCCTCCGAAGACACCCCTGACGCGTAAAGACTTTGCCGCTTCATCTCACGCGCCGGACAGAAAAAAGTGCCGCGGCATTCCAGCCGAATCATCACGCGACGCCCCCTCCCGTTCGCGACGGCCGGGGCCCACGGAGGTCGCTGGATGTCTGCAAATCACGCCGCGCCGCAACAAACCGGCCACGATGCCGATCTCGTCCGCTCGGGCAATGTCAAGCACGTTAAGTGCTCCGCCGCGCGCGCCGGCTACCTCCCCGTCAAGCTCGAGCGCGTCCCCGCGCCCTCGCTCTCCAACATCGCCGTCTACCTCCGCCCCGAGGGCGACGACAAGAACTTCACCCTCTACCGCGACTCCGCCCACGAGTTCACCGAGCACGTCAAAGAACGACTCATCGCCAGCGGCGTCGAGTTCGTCTACATCCCCATGGCCGAGCAGAGCAAGTTCCGCGCCCAGATCGAGCACCAGCTCGTCGACTCCATGGCCGACCCCGCCATGGTCGTCAGCGAAAAGTCCACGCTCCTCTACGAGACCGCGCTCGAGATGGTCAACGACCTCCTCACCGACTCCGACCTCGCCGCCAAGTCCCAGCGCGTCGAGCGCGTCTCACGCGCCGTCACCACCCTCGTCATGAACGAGCCCTCCTCCTTCGCCCACCTCTTCGCCGCCTCCCACCACGACTTCTACACCGCCACCCATATGGTCAACGTCGCCACCTGGATGGTCTCCCTCGCCTACGCCCTCGGCGAGCGCGACCAGAACAAGCTCGACGAGATCTGCCAGGCCGGCCTCCTCCATGACATGGGCAAGCTCTACGTCCCCGAGACCATCCTCAACAAATCCGGCAAGCTCAGCGACGACGAATGGGCCGCTATCCGCAAGCACCCCGAAGAGGGCTACAAGCACCTCCAGCAGTTCTCCGAGGTCTCCGACCTCATCCTCAAGGTCACCCTCCAGCACCACGAGCGCATGGACGGCACCGGCTACCCCCACGGCGTCAAGGGCGAAGACATCCACCCCATGGCCCGCCTCTGCGCGGTCGTCGATTCCTTCGACGCCATGACCGCCTTCCGCCCCTTCAAGAAGCAGGCCACATCCGTCAGCACCGCCATCGACATTCTTCGCAAAGAAACCCCCGCCAAGTACGACCCCAAGATGGTCGAAGCCTGGATCGCCCTCCTCGGCTCCGCCGGCGCCGCCCTCCCGACGACGCCACAAGCGGACGACGCACCGGCCCCCGCCGCGGCCAACGCCGATGCCTCCAAGCCGAAAAAGCCGCCCGCCAAGGGCGACGCCTCCGACCGCCGAACCTCCGAACGCTTCAGTTTCATCTGCCCCGTCCGCATGGAAATCGTCGGCGGCGACCACAAGGGCCCCCTCGGCTTCCCCGCAACGACGCACAACATCTCCCGCTCCGGCTTCGGCATGCTCAGCCAGCAACCCGTCGAACTCGCGACGCGCATCCGAGTCCACCTCGTCGGCATCCAGGCCAACTCCGCCACGAAAAAGATCCTCGAAGGCGAAACCGTCCGCTGCCGCGCCTACTCCGACGGCTGGTACGACATCGGCGTCGAGCTCGTCAAGGAAGTCAAGGCCGAGCTCCCCATCGCCGCGTAACTCTCGCCGCAGTTCAATCGCGCATCGTGACGAACCCGTGCCACCGACCCGTCTTCGGGTCGGTGTGTTTTTCTTGCATCCGCGCACGATCCGCCGCCGCCCCCCTCACGCCTCCGTCAACAACTCCGGCCGCGGATGCGGATGGTTCCATCGCTGCCAGAGCGCAATGAAGTCCGGATCGCTCGAGTTGGCGAATGGAATACTGAGAAGTCCCATGGGGCCGATCATCGTGACTTGGAGCGCCCTCGGCCCTTGGCCGCGCTGCACGGCCATGATCGCCTCGCCCCGTGCCCATCGGCGGCCTCGGAAATCCTTGACCACGCCCGGCCCGGCAATCGGCGCCCGGCCCTCGTACCTCAGGAAAGTGAGTCGCTTTTTCATCACCGGCATCGGCACGGCCATCATGATCGCAAAGGCGCCGAAGAACGCAGCCAGAAACCATTGCCGCTGCGCCATCGCCCCCCACGTCAAGAGCGCGTACAGCAGAAGCGTGATCACGAGAGCAAACCGGCTCATCCCCCGGCTGCCGACGATGAACTCCGGCTCGATGAGGTCATCGAGCAGCGGAACGTCTTCGAGATCGGCGCGGCGGGCCGTGTCCGCGATGGTCGCGGGCAATACGTTCACGCGGTCGCCGAGCGATTCCCGAATCCGCCTCCAGCGTGCCCCGCGTTCGAAATACCATCCCCCGATGTAGTCCTGTCCGAGGAAGGTGAAGATCGCCCAGCCCGCGTCGCGATCAGGGACACCCGCCGGGGGCGGTTCTCCCGACTTCGGACCATATAACCGCCGCAGCGGCGCCCCGCGTGCGCGATCCACCACGATCGCGACGATCAGCGCAATCACCGAAACTCCAAACGGCGGTACAACCGCGATCAAGGCTGCCGGATCTCGATACCCAATGACAATCGCGACCAGCAGCGTGAGCCCCACGAGCATCCAATACGGCACGATGCCCCGGTCGTACGCCGGCATCGGCGCATAGCCGATCGTCATGCCTCGCGTACGCTCGACGTTCGTCTCCATATCCAGTGCCATGTCGCCGAGCACCACTCACCTCGCCACACACATGTGCCGGCTCGCTCGTCGAGATGCCTTTATTCCGAGCCAGGGAGTTGCAGAGGGGCGGCACGCTCCTCTGCGTCAGCGAACTCCACCAATCGCAAATGAGGGCCAGCACAGAGTTCTCATTTCGCCTTCTTCCCCAGCACCTTCGCAATATCAAAATCAATGAAATCCGCGTGGTGGAAGATCCAGCTTTCGATGGTGCGCTCGACCTTGTCCCCCTCATGACTGTGCGTCGCCACGATGTGCATCACCTCGGGCGGGATGCCGTGCTTGTAGCAGAGGGCCACGCCGCTGAAGGGGTGGCGGAGCATGTCGCCGTAGAAGCCCTTGATGACGCCTCCGGAGGGGTCTTTGTCGAACTCGAGCATCTTGCCGACGTCGGCGAGGAGCGAGCCGGCGATCAGGTGATCCAGGTTCACCGGGATCCGGTCGCCGAAGACTTCCTTGAGCACCCTGGTGATCGCGATGCACTGCTTGCAGCACGAGTTGAGGTGCTCGACGAACCGCAGATCGATCTTCCCCGCCAGCAGCGTGAACGGAATCGCGCGGATCTCATCGAACGTCCACCCCTTGCCCCCGCACCCGCTCGTCAGCGCCTCACCCCACACCGCCGCGACCCTGTCCCGCAGCGCCGCGTCACGGATATCCGTGAGATTGGGAAAGAGCTGCGCGATGTCCGAAGTGGAATAGGTTTTCGCCATCCGCACAGCCTACAGGACGACTCGCCCGCGCGCGAACCCAGCACGTTGCTCACGCGCCCGGCGGCAGCCCCAGCCGCTCAACCATCGCGCCCCATTCCTGGCTCACCCCGAGCCGCGGCGCCCAGCGCTCGACGTAGCCGCGGTCGATCTGGTCGCCACTGATCTTCATCATGCTCGCGATATCGCGGAGGTGCTTGTCGGACTGGCCTTCTTTGTAGAAGACGAGTTTCATGAGGATGACGTCTTCGGGGGCGGCGACGAACGCCGTGCTTCCAGGAATCAAGTCGATTTCACGAGCGCGAGCCCGCTGACTTTCGGTATACGGCCGGTCGTCCATCACCATCACGTCGACCTTAAAGCCCGTTGAAACATCGATGATGTTGAACTGGGTGCAGGTCTCCGCGGCGTAACGGGCGGCGTGCTCGTCCGCGTGGAACCTCGGAGCCGGAAACGCGGCACAAAACTCTCGTACTTTCCACGAGGGGATTTCGACGACGACGTCCACGTCCTTCGTGTAGCGCGTTTCGCCATATCGTGAACTGGCCACCGAACCGACAAAGAAATAATCGAGCTTCAGGGCCCTGCACGTCTCGGCGACATGGCGGATGAGATCAGTCGGGAGCATCAGCGATCGCCCGCGACACTTCCCGTTCAACTAGTTCGTCCGGCCAATCGGGGTGCCGTTCCTGGATACGCGCCTTCGTCATCTGTCGCGCGAATAGATAAAGATCGTCGAGCTGCCGCACGCGCTCCGGACCCGGAACATGGCGCAGAACCTCGGCGTACTTGTCGTCAATCACTTCGATGGCCATACGACGACCCATTACTGGATTGTACGCCGCTCAGAACCTTCCGCGGAGCGGCGCGACATCCCTCACACCCCCAGCATCAACCTCGCCGGATCCTCAATGCACTCCCTCACATGCTTGAGGAACCCCACCGCCCCAGCCCCGTCCACGATCCGGTGGTCGTAGCTCAGCGCCAAATACATCATCGGCCGCACCACCACCTCGCCGCTCCCCGGCTTCTCCGGGTTCTCCACCGGCCTCCGGATGATGTTGTGCATCCCCAGGATCCCGCTCTGCGGCGGATTCAAAATCGGCGTGCTCATCATCGACCCGTACACGCCGCCATTGCTGATCGTGAACGTCCCGCCTTGCATGTCCGCGAGCGTCAGCTTGTTGTCGCGAGCCTTCTGCGACAGCTCCCCGATCCCGCGCTCGACATCCGCGAAGGACATCGACTCGCAGTTCCGCACCACCGGCACCACAAGTCCCTTCTCCGTCCCCACCGCGACCGCGATGTCGCAGTAGTCGTGGTATTCGATCTCCGAAGGCGCTTCAGTCCCCCCACCACCGCCGCTCGCCCCGGGCACGATGTACGCATTCACATTCGGGAACTTCCGCAGCGCGCTGACCGCCGCCTTCACGAAGAACGACATGAACCCCAGCTTCACCCCGTGCGCCTTCTCGAACGCGTCCTTGTGCGCCGCCCGCAGCGCCATGACCTTCGTCATGTCGCACTCGTTGAACGTCGTCAGCATCGCCGCCGTGTGCTGCGCCTCCACCAGCCGCACCGCGACGCGCTGACGCAAAGGCGACATCCGCTCCCGCCGCACCCCGCGGCTCCCGCCCTGCCCCGTGCCGCTCGCGGCCGAATCAACTCCAGATCGGGTGCCGGGATCCGGCGCTTCGCCGTGTCCCGCGCTCCCGCCCGCCCCTTGCCCCTTCCCCTGCATCGCCCCCGCGACATCCTGCTCCCGAATCCGCCCCCCCGGCCCCGTCCCCGTCAGCTTCGACAGATCAATCCCCGCATCGTCCGCCATCTTCTTCGCCAAAGGCGTCGCGAGCGGTTCCGGCCCTTTCTTCACCGTGCTCGGCAACGGCGCGCCGGCTGACGACGATGATTCCTTCTGCGGTGCGCCACCCGCGCCGCTCGGCGCCGCCGTACCCTTGGTCTGCGTGCCATGCCCGCTGCTCTGTGCGGGCATGCTCGGCGCCGCCGGCGCAGCCGCCGCCGCGCTCGGCTTCCCCTCAGTCCCCGACGAAATCGACGGCCCCGCCGACGCCGGCGGCGCCGCCGATTCATCAATCTCCCCCACCAGCGCCCCCACCCGCACCGTCTCGCCCACCGGCGTCTTCTGGTGCAGCACCCCGCTCACGCTCGCCGGGATCTCCACCGTGATCTTGTCCGTCTCGAGATCAAGAATGATCTCATCGCGCTGGACGTACGCCCCCTCGGGCTTCCGCCACGATTGCACAACACCCTCACTGATCGACTCACCCAGCGCCGGAATGACAATCGCCGTGGCCATGCAGCAGCAACACTCCTATCCGTTCGCCCGATTGTACGACAATCCCCGCCATCAACGGGTGCCAGGACACGCCGCTCTGGACGTGCCCCGTTGCGCTCCCTCTCCCTCGGGGGGGGTGGGAGAGGGCCGGGTGAGGGCTTCTGTCTTCGACCTTCCTCTCTCGACCTCTACTCACGTATTCCCTCCCCCGATTCCCATCGGGGGAGGTGTCACGACAAAGTCGTGACGGAGGGGGTTCATCTCTCACCCCATCGCCGGAATAAACATCGGTGCCGGGATACGCGGCTCGGAGTGTGTCACGCTCCACGATGGACTGGAGTAGAGCCATTGGGCGCCAGCCGACGGGCATTCCGCCCCCTCTCCCCTTGGGAGAGGGCTGGGGTGAGGGCTCTATCCTCTACCTCATCTCCCACACTCTGCTTTCGTCTTCCGACTCCCCGTCAGTGCGCCCCCGCCGGAACCTTCGCCACCGGCGATGGCCCGATCGCGTCGCTCAAAAACTCCTCCAACTGCTCCGCATGCAGCCGCGGCGACCCCGTCGCCGGCGTCGAACTCGCGAGCCTCCCGATGTACGGCAGATTCCAACCGATCTCCTGCGACAGCGTCACAAACATGTGCTGCCACGCCCCCGCGTTCTGCGGCTCCTCCTGCACCCACACCAGCTTCTCACGCCCCTTCGGATACTGCTCCACCACGCGCTGCAGTTCTTCCAGGTGCAACGGGTACAACTGCTCGACACGGATCACCGCGATGTCCGTCCGGTTCAGCTCCGCGCGCCGCTTGATCAGGTCGTAGTACACCTTGCCCGCGCACAGGATCACGCGCTGCACGCCCTTGCGATCGGCCTGGCCCTTCACGAACATCGGGTCGTCGATGAGCTCGAGGAACCGCCCGCCGGTCAACTCGCTCACGCGGCTGGACGCCTCGGGGAGGCGCAGCAGGCTCTTGGGGGTCATGACCACCAGGGGCTTGCGGAACGAGGATTTCACCTGCCGCCGGAGCAGGTGGAAATACTGCGCGGGTGTGGAGGGATACGCGACGATCATGTTCTGCACCGCCCCGCCGCAGAGCAGCAGGAACCGCTCGAGCCGCGCCGAGCTGTGCTCCGGCCCCTGCCCCTCGTACCCGTGCGGCAGGAGCAGCGTCAGCCCCGACCACCGCTGCCACTTCACCTCGCCCGCCGCCAGGAACTGATCGATGATCACCTGCGCGCCGTTGCTGAAATCGCCGAACTGCGCCTCCCACATCACCAGCATGTCCGGCGAGGCCATCGAGAACCCATACTCGAACCCCATCACCGAATATTCCGAGAGCGGGCTGTCGAACACGCAGTACTTCGCCTGCCGCGGCTTGCCCTTGAACGGCCCGTCCTCGCAGATCGTCCCGAAGTCCTTGTCCGTCCCAGGCACGCCCAGCTCGCGGATGTGATTCAGCGGCACATAGGTCGCGCCTGTCTTGAAATCGTGCAGCACCGCGTGCCGGTGGCTGAACGTCCCGCGGCCGGAGTCCTGCCCCGACAGCCGCACCACCTTCGCTTCCAGCAGCAGCGAGCCCACCGCGAACGATTCCCCGAGCGCCCAATCCAGCGGCAGATCATTCCGCACGCACGACGCCCGCTTCTCGATCTCCTTCACCAGCTTCTCGTGCGGCGTGAACCCCTCGGGCAGACGACCCATCGCGTCCGCGATTTCTTCCAGCACGTCCTTCGATACGGCCGTGTCCACCGGCTCGAACGTGAACTGGTTGTCGAACCCTTCCCAGCGGCGCAGGCCCGGGTCGGCGAGCGGATCGACGGGCTTCTGGCGCGCCGCACCCTGCGCGCGGTCCAGGCCCGATTCGACTTCCTTCGCGATCCGGTCCTTCTCCTCCGGCGTGATCACGCCCTCGCTCACCAGCTTCGCCGAATAGTTCGCCAGCACGCTCGGACGCCCCGTGATGTGCTGGTACAGCACCGGCTGCGTGAACGCCGCCACGTCCACCTCGTTGTGCCCGTGGAACCGGTAGCACACGAGATCAACGACAATGTCCTTCTTGAACCGCATCCGGTACTCGACCGCCATCCGCGCGACATGAACGACCGCCTCGGGGTCCTCGCCGTTCACGTGGAACACCGGCGCCTCGATCATCTTCGCGATGTCCGTGCAATACCGGCTCGACCGCGCATCCTCCGGCCCCGTCGTGAAGCCGACGAGGTTGTTAATGACGATGTGCACCGTCCCGCCGACCGTGTACCCCTCGAGCTGCGAGAGGTTGTACACCTCCGCCATGACACCCTGAGCGATCGCCGCCGCGTCCCCGTGCATCAGGATCGGCACGCACTTCGACCGCTCGACGTCACCGCTGAGCCGCTGCTTCGCCCGGCACTTCCCGAGCACCACCGCGCACTGCGACTCGAGGTGGCTCGGGTTGCTCGCCAGCGAAATCCAGATCGACCCGCCGCTCGAAAGCTGGCGCGCGTTCGAATACCCCCGGTGATACTTCACGTCCCCGCCGCCCAGCGCGTTGTCCTCCGTCCACGCGTCCTCGAACTCCGTGAAGATCTGCTCGTACGTCTTCCCCACGATGTTCGCCAGCACGTTCACCCGCCCCCGGTGCGCCATCCCCATCACCACCTCGCGAACCCCGAACCCACCGAACGAATCGATCATCCGGTCCAGCATCGGGATCAGCGACTCGCCCCCTTCCAGGCTGAACCGCTTCGTTGTGGGGTACCGCTTGGAGCAGAACTTCTCGTACCCCTCCGCGTTCTGGAGCTGCTGCAAAATATGCCGCCGCTCCTCGTCCGTCACCGGCGGATGGTTCCGCGTCCGCTCCATCCGCTCCATGAGCCACTCGCGCTCATCGACGTTCGTCACGTGATGGAACTCGACGCCGATCGTCCCGCAGTACGTCGTGTCGAGCATGTCGATGATCGCACGCAGCGTCATCGGCGAACCATCGGGCGAAAGCGACCCCGCCGGGAACGCCCGGTCCATGTCCCGATCATCCAGCCCGTGGAACGACGGGTTCAGCATCGGCGACGGATCCCGCGGCTCGCGCCCGAACGGATCGATCGCCGCCGCCGTGTGCCCCAGCTCGCGGTACGCCTCGATCAGCGTCGCCACGCCAACCGCCTTGCGAAGCTCCTCGCCCGTCACCGCCCCAGCGCCGCCGCTCACCACCGCGCCGTTCGCGCGCGCCGCCGAATCAGCGCCCCCCGCCCTTCCAAGATCAAACCCGCTGAAGAACTCGCGCAGGTCCGACGCCACCGCACCCGGATTCACCCGGTACTGCTCGTACTGCGCTTCGAGATACTCGGCATTCCAGGCGTTCACCGCCGGACGGATCGGTGTAGGAGTCGGTGTGCTCATCGTTTCGCTCAAAAGCCTCGGGACACTTCTCCCCCCAGCCTCGCGGCCCGCCCGAACCCTCGGTGATAAGAGCAACGAAAGGGGGGGAGGCCATTTTAGAGCCACAACGCCCCTCCGTGGGGCATCTTGGTCAAACTTCGATCCCGATACCCGCCCGAAACCCGCACCCCGGTTGAGACGCCCCTCCGAAAACCCGATATACGATCAGTTTCCACACGCCCCATATTTCACGCTGAGCTCTTACTCCTCGCCCGCGCGCCCCCCTCAAAGGTGCTCTCCATGAAGCAATACGACCTCTGCGTCATCGGCAGCGGACCCGCCGGACAGAAAGCCGCCATCCAGGCCGCCAAGCTCGGCAAGTCCGTCTGCGTCGTCGAACGCACCGAAGTGGTCGGTGGCGCCGCCATCAACACCGGCACCATCCCCTCCAAGTCACTCCGCGAAGCCATCCTCAACCTCACCGGCCTCCGCAACCGCTCCTTCCTGGGCGAAGCCTGCCAGATCAAATCCAACATCACCATCGAAGACCTCACCGGCTGGTGCCAGCAGGTCATCAAAGCCGAAATCGAAGTCGTCCGCGGCCAGCTCCGCCGCAACGGCGTCGATCTCATCCATGGCAGCGGCTCCTTCCAGGAACGCCGCTGGGTCGTCGTCACGCACGGCTCCGACGTCACCGCCGTCAACGCCGAACGCGTCCTCATCGCCACCGGCACACGCCCCACCCGACCCGCCAACATCCCCTTCGACAACCTGCATGTCGTCGATGCCGATCAGCTCTTCCATCTCCCGCGCCTGCCGAAAACCATGATCGTCGTCGGTGGCGGCGTCATCGGCACCGAATACGCCTCCATGCTCCAGACGCTGGGCGTCAAGGTCACCCTCATCGAGGGCCGCTCCAAGCTCCTCGAGTTCCTCGACTCCGAAATCGTCGAAGCGCTCCAGTACCACCTCCGCCAGGGCGGCATGACCCTCCGACTCGGCGAAAAGGTCACCAAGGTCGGCCTCATCGACCCGCCCCAAGGCGCCGTCTCCAGCGCCGAGAAGCTCGTCGAAGCCACGCTCGAATCCGGCAAAACGCTCCGCGCCGAATGCCTCCTCTACTGCGTGGGCCGCCAAGGCAACACGGAAGAACTCGCCCTCGAAAAAATCGGCCTCGCTGCCGACGACCGAGGCAGAATCAAGGTCGATGCCAACTTCCAGACCGAAGTCCAGGGCGTCTACGCCGTGGGCGACGTCATCGGCTTCCCCGCCCTCGCCTCCACGTCCATGGAGCAAGGCCGACTCGCCGTGAGCCACATGTTCGGCAACAAAACCGAAAGCCTCCCCCACCTCTTCCCCTACGGCATCTACGCCATCCCCGAAATCTCCATGGTCGGCTGGACCGAGGACGCCCTCACCAAGGAAGACATCCCCTTCGAGACCGGCGTCGCCAACTACCGCGAGATCGCCCGAGGCCAGCTCCTCGGCGACGTTACCGGCATGCTCAAGCTCCTCATCCACCAGCAGACCCGCGCCATCCTCGGCGTGCACTGCATCGGCAACGGCGCCACCGAAATCATCCACATCGGCCAGGCCGTCATGGCCTTCCAGGGCACCGTCGACTACTTCATCAACGCCGTCTTCAACTACCCCACCCTCGCCGAGTGCTACAAAGTCGCCGCCCTCAACGGCGCCAACAAGCTCGCGCACGTGTAATCGCTGATCGCAATCACTCCGCCTTGATCGAGCCCTCGGCGCAAGCCGAGGGGCCGCGGCGCCTGATACGCAGCGCAACAATTCGAGACGCGAAGCGCCAACGGCGTGGTCTATTCCTCCCCCGATTGCCATCGAGGGAGGTGTCACGTAAAGCGTGACGGAGGGGGCAGGTTTTTCCGCCTCCAGCAGGGGAGTTGCAGAGGGGCGGCACGCCCCTCTGCGTCAGTGAAATACAAATGCATTCACCCACACGCCGCGGCAGCCCAACACGCCTTCATTTCAGCAAAAAGTCGTTTCAACTCTTCAAGTTCACATACTGCAGCGGCACATCCAGCCCCGCCCCATCCAGCAGACGCATCACCGCCTGCAGGTCATCGATCTGCTTCCCGTTCACACGCAGCTCATCCCCCTGAATCGACGCCTGCACCTTCATCTTCGAGTCCTTCACGATCTTCACGATCCCCTTCGCCTTCTCCTGCTCGATGCCGTCCTGAATCTTGACCTCGCGCTTGAGCTTCCCCGCCAGCGCCGGCTCCGGCTCGCCCCACACGAACGACTTGAGCGCCAGCCCCCGCTTGTGCGCCGCCGACTCGAACATCTCGCGGATGCCGTTCATCTTGGTGCCGTCGTCCGTGACGATCTTGAGCTTCTTCTCCTTCTCGTCAAGCGTCAGCTCCGCCGTCACCCCCCGAAAATCAAACCGCGCCGCGATCGCCTTCCGCGTGTTGTTCAGCGCGTTGTTCAACTCCGCGAAGTTCATCCGTGAAACAATGTCGAACGATGGCACGCGTAATCCTCCTGAAAGACGGCCCCTCCCGATCCCACAGAATATCGCCCCGTTACACTCCCTTTCAATCGCCCGCGCGTCTCCGCATCCGCTTTCTCCTCGTGGAGCCGAATCTTGAGCGACGAGCGTCCCGCGCCCGACGACCGCCTCTCGAAAATCGAAGAGCGGCTCGAGCGCCTCGAAATACGCCTCGGCCTCGCGAAACCGTACCTTCAACCGCCCGCGCCGCACCCCGATCCTCTTCCCGTTTCGCCACCCGCGGCCGAAGCGCCGCCCACGGCGCCCGAGTTCTTCGACGCCCCACCCACGGCCCACGCCGCCAGCCGCGCCGCCTGGGAACGCATCTCCACATCACGCCAATCGTCCCCGCGCCGCAAGCCGGTCGAATGGGAGAAGCTCATCGGCGCCAAGCTCTACGGGCTAGCGGGCGCTCTCGTCGTCACGATCGGCGCCGCATTCTTTCTCAAGTTCGCCTACGACCAGGGCTGGCTCGGCCGCGTGCCACCCTCGGTCAGATGCGTCGTCATCGCCGGCTTCGGCGCGGCGCTTCTTGTCGGCGCTGAACTCGCGTTCCGGCGCATCAGCGCCTGGGCCGCGATCGGCCTCAATGCCGCGGGCCTCGGCGCGCTCTACGCCGCGACCTACGCCGCCAACGGCGTGTTTCACCTGATCGGCGATCCGGCCTCCCTCGGGCTGCTCGCGGCCACCGCCGCGCTCGGCCTCGCCATCGGCTGCCGCGCCAAGCTCGCGAGCGTCGCCACCATCTCGCTCCTCGGCGGCTATGCGGCCCTTCCTCATTGGCGGCGATCCCGACCGCGGCTGGTTCCTGCCTCTCTACTGGCTCGCGCTCCTCGTCGTCGGCGAGGGCCTCTCCGCCATCATGGGCGGCCGCTTCGTCACACTCCGGCGCCTCACGGTGATCGCCACCATCGCGCACGGCGCACTGTGGCTCCTCTTTGCGGGCCAGCGCTGGCCGTGGGTCAGCTTCGGTTTTCTCGCTGCGTCATGGGCCGTCGTCCACGCCGAACTCCTTTGGTCCGCGCGCCGCGCGGGCGTTACGGGACTCCCCGACGCGCCCCATCGCCATCTCATCCGCTCCATCGAGCCTGCTCTCGCCAGCGCGATCATGTCCCTCTGGCTCGTCACCCTCGGCGTGATTCTCGCGCGGAAGACCCATCTCCTCGAAGACTGGTTCGTCCCGCTCGCCGCGTGCGGCGCGACACTGCTCCTCGCCGTCTCGCTGGCCGGTCATCTGCGCCTCCTGACCGAACGGCCCAGCACCCGAGCTGAGACGCTCGGCGCCGCGATGCTTCTTCAAACCGCCGCCCTGCTGATCGCCACGGTGGCGCTGGCGCTCGCCGGCTGGATGCAGGTCGTCGCGTGGCTCGCGATGGGCGTCGCGGGCGTCGGCGGCGGAAGGTGGATCCGCTCGCGCACCCTGATCGCGTTTGGCCTCATCGTTCTCGCCATCGGCGCCGTCCGCCTCATCGTCTGGGACAGCTGGGTCGGCGGCATGACCGCGCCGATCGACACGTACTACGGCCTCGTCGTCTCGCGCTGGATGATCCTCGTCGTGCTCGCAGCGCTCGCGTGGTTCATGGCGGGCGTCCTCATCGCGCAACCCGATCCGACCCGGGAAAGCGAACCTTCGAACCAGCCGGGTCCCATTCGCCCGAGCGCGCGAACCGGCTGGGCCAGCAGTTGCGGCGCGATCGGCGTCGTGTTGTTGCTTGTCAGTGCCTTGAATACCAGCGCCGACGCCGTCGCGATCTGCGCCGCATGGCTCGGCATCGCCACGATCGTCGGCATCTGCGGGGCTTTCGAGCGCCGCCTTCACCTCACGCTGCACGCCATCTGGGCGCTCATGCTGACCGGCGCCATCTGGTTCCCGGCCTTTTTCATCGAAGGCTGGGAACACTTCCATGATGCGCCCTTCTTTCACCGGGGCCTTGTCATCGCCCTCCTCATCGCCGGCTCGTTCTTCCTTCTTCGCCACCTCGCTCGTCGTCATTTCGCCGATCCGAACTCCGAACTCCTCCGCGCCCTCCGCATGACCTGCGCCATCGCCGCCGGCGTCATGATCTTCGTCAGCACCAGCGCCGAAGCGGCGCGCCTCGCGGGGATGTACCTCGAATCGGGGTCAACCCGCGCCGCCGCCGTCTCGCTCTGGTGGGGTCTGTTCGCACTTGCCCTGCTCGCGATCGGATTCATGCGAAAGAACTCCCCCACGCGCCTCGCCGGCCTCGGACTCCTCGCCGTCGCCGCGGTCAAGGCCGTGGTCTTCGACTTCGGCCCGACCGTCTCCGCGGGCTGGCGCGCTGTCAGCATTCTCGTCCTGGGCGTGCTCATGCTCGCCGTCGGACTCGTCTATTCGCGCCTCACCCGTCGCCAAGCCCGCGACGACCACCCGCTATAGTGCGCCCTTTCTCCTTGGGGAAGCACCGTGGCCGCCCGCACGCTCACGCCGCTTGACGCGCTCAAGAAATACTGGGGCTACGACGCCTTCAGGCCCCTGCAGTTCGAGTCCATTGACTCCACGCTCGCGCGCCGCGATTCGCTCACGGTTCTCCCGACTGGCGGCGGGAAATCACTCTGCTACCAGATCCCCCCGCTCGTCCGAAACGATCTCACCCTCATCGTCTCGCCGCTCATCGCGCTCATGCAGGATCAGGTCGCCGGCCTCACGACCGCTGGCATCCCCGCCGCCGCCGACAATAGCCACCTCGCGCCCGAAGACCGCCGCGAACTCCGCGCCGCCGCCGAACGCGACGAGCTGCGGCTGCTTCTCGTCGCCCCCGAGCGCCTCCTCCTCCCGGACTTCCTCAACTGGACTCGCCGCCTCAGGATCGGCGCGATCGCCATCGACGAAGCGCACTGCATCAGCCAGTGGGGGCACGATTTCCGCCCCGAGTACCGCCGTCTTGCCGAACTCCGCCAGGCGTTCCCGAATGTCCCCATCGGCGCCTACACCGCGACCGCCACGCCGCGCGTGCGCCAGGACATCATCGACCAGCTCCATCTTCGCGATCCCGCCGTCTTCGTCGGCTCCTTCGACCGCCCCAACCTCACCTACCGGGTCCTGCCGCGCCACGATCTCGTCGGCCAGACCGCCGAGGCCCTCGCCCGCCACCCCGACCGCGCCGCGATCATCTACTGCATCACCCGCAAGGAAACCGAAGCCCTCGCCGAGGCCCTCAAGTCCCGCGGTATCGACGCCGCCCCCTACCACGCCGGGATGCAACCCGCGCAGCGTGCCCGCGTGAGCGACCGCTTCCGCACCGAGCGCCTCAATGTCGTCGTCGCCACCGTCGCCTTCGGCATGGGCATCGACCGCCCTGACGTGCGCTGCGTGATCCACGCCGCGCTCCCCAAGAGCGTCGAGCACTACCAGCAGGAAACCGGCCGCGCCGGGCGTGACGGCCTCCCCGCCGAGTGCCTCCTCCTCTACAGCGCCGCCGATGTCGTCCGCTGGAAGCAGATCATGGAGCGAGGCGCCTCCGAATCCGACGATCCCGAGTCCGCCGCGCAGACGCTCGTGGCCCAGCTCGAGCTTCTGAACCAGGTCCAGCGCTTCGCCCGCGCCGTCCAGTGCCGCCACCGCGCCATCACCGAGCACTTCGGCCAGACCTACGAGCCCACCGACTGCACCGCGTGCGACGCCTGCCTGGGTGAACTCCACGAAATCTCCGACGCCCACGACACCGCCCGCAAAATTCTTTCGTGCGTCTACCGCGTGGGCCAGAACTCCGGCGCCGGCCATGTCGCCGAGGTGCTGCTGGGCCGCGCGACCGCCAAGGTCACCAGCCGCAACCACCACGAGCTCTCGACCTTCGGCATCCTCCGCCACCTCACCCGCGAGCGGCTCCTGAGCTACATCGACCAGCTCACCGACGCCGGCGACCTCGAGCGCACCGAAGGCCAGTACCCCGTGCTCCGCCTCACCTCGTCATCAAGCCAGGTGCTCAAAAGCGAACGCCACGCCGTGCTCGTCGAACCCAAGGTCGTCGTCAACCAACCAGCGCCACGCCGCCGCGGCGACCGCAACCGCACCGTCAACAACGACCCAACCGCGCGTCCGCTCACCCCCGCCGAAAGCGACCTCTTCGAGGCCCTCCGCCGCTGGCGCCGTGCCCTCGCCGATTCACGCAACGTCCCCCCCTACGTCATCCTCGGCGACGCTTCCCTCGACGAACTCACCCGCGCCCGACCCGGCTCCGCTACTTCCCTCATCAACATCCGCGGCATCGGCGCGAAAAAGCTCGAAGACTTCGGCGAAGCCCTCATCCAACTCATCGCCCACGAGTCCGCCGCACGCTCGCTCGATCTCGATGCCGAGTTCGGCTCGCGAGCCGCGCGCGAAAAATGACCCCATGGGGATTCGAACCCCAGTTTCCAGGATGAGAACCTGGCGTCCTGGACCGGACTAGACGATGGGGCCATTTCAGCAAGCCCAGAAGGCTCGCCAATGGCGGACGAGCAGTGTAGGCCACTTCCCATCCGCGTCAAGGACTGCACTTTTCCGCCACGAGACGCGAAGCGCAAGCGAGCGTGTCATCGCGCCCTTCTCACCGTTTCACGACTCCAGCCTTCGCGACCGAGCACCAAGCACTTTCAACTTTTCACTTCCCCGCCATCAACCACTCCGGCAGCGCCCGCGGCCTCCCCTGCGCGTCCACGCACGCCAGCGTGCTCTCCGCCGTGACCAGCAGCTCGCTCTTCCCGCGCCCGTCGTTGCGGTCGATCCACAGCTCATACTCGTGATCGAGCCGCGCCCGCCCCCCGCCGCTGACGCGCGAGCACAAGACGAGCTCGTCGTCGTACCGCGCGGGCCGCTTGTACTTCACCTCGATCCGCGTGACGACCAGGAAAATCCCC
>DASZQL010000273.1:0-10036 GCA_035549675.1 Phycisphaerales bacterium
CGGCGCGAGCGAGGGAGATGTGCTGGGGGTCGTTGGACTCGACGTGCTCCCACGCGGAGGTGTAGACGGGGCGGGCGGAGAGGGCCTGGAACGTGAGCGGGCCGACGAACTTCGTCGCGGCGTCGGTCATGCAGACGGTGACCTCGGCGCCGGCCTGGGCGAGGCGGCTGACGAGAGTGCAGGCTTTGTACGCGGCGATACCGCCGGTCACGCCGACGATGATGCGACGACCCCGAAGGGCTTCGCTGTTCGGTTCGGGATGAGAAGGCGCGGCTGGCGCCATGGGAGGGGTTGTTGGACGAGATCAGTTGGCCGAAGCGGGCAGTCGCTTGGTCTGCGGAGCGGGGCCGGGCAGGGTGGCGCCGGACTCGTGCTCGAGCGTGATCTTATCGGTGAGGATTTCCTCGATGACGATCTCGAGGTCGGTGCGCATGCGGCCCGGGTCGGTCGGGTGGTGGCGATCGACGAGGGGACGGGCGCCGTCGAGGAGCTGGACGAGGCGGCGCTGGATGAGCGCGCAGACCTTGAACCGGCCGCCGGCCTTGTTGACAATCTCTTCGCCCTTGAGCGCTTCGATCATGAAGGCTTGAACTCCGATATACTGGGATGCGACCCGATGGGAAGGACCGCGAGCAGGGTCTACTCGGGTAAGTTGAGAATCGGTTATGGTAGCACGCCCGGCGTCTGGACGCAACCGTCCGTGCCGGGCTGGGTCTGGGGCATCCGATCGTCGAGCGTTCGCACGGCGGCTTTCGAGGGCTGTCGAGGGGCGGCGTTTGCGGCCCGGTTGAGGGCCGTTGGATGTCGGCTCGTTGGAGAGCTCACGCAAGGTTCATGGCTGGACAAGAGTTCAAATATGGCGATCGGGTCGTTCACGCAGCCCGTCCTGAATGGGGCACGGGCGTGGTGACCGGCGTGCAGAACGTCGCGGAGGCGGGAGTGCCTTCGCAACGGCTGACGCTCCGCTTTGACCGGGCAGGGCTCAAGACGATTTCGACAGCACAGGCGGAGATCCGGCCGGCGTCGGAGGCGGATGTTGTGGCGGAGCCTGAGGCGCCGGTCAATGGCGAGGCGGGCTGGCTGCAGAGCCTGGAACGGCTGTCGCCTTTGGAGCTGATGACCCGGATGCCGGAGGCGGCTTCGGACCCGTTCGCGTCGATGGCATCGAGGCTCAAGGCGACGTTCGACTTGTATCGGTTCTCGAACCAGGGGTCGTCACTGCTCGATTGGGCGGCGATGCAGACGGGGCTTCGGGATCCTTTGACCAAGTTCACCAGGCAGGAACTCGAGCAGTTCTTCCACAGGTTCGCGCTGGAGCGGGACGGGATGCTCAAGAAGAACCTGCTCGACGCGAAGAAATCGGATGAGCCGCAGGTGCGGGAGATGCTCGCGAACCCGCCGGTGACGGTGAAGGATGCGCTGCGGCGCGCCAACCTCGGGCGTTGAGCGGAATCAACAGGCGGCATAGACGGACCCTTCCGAAGCCCGATTGGCACGGCGTTTGGCATGGCGCGCGGCGAACGCGGCGCTGGAGATGAGCCGAACGCGCGGGCGATTGGGCGTAGAAGGGTTTGTTATTCCCGGACGTTCGGAGCGGGCGCCGTCATAAACCAACTTCGGGGTGAGAACGGGGCGGAAAGGCCGCGGGTCGCGGCGCGGGGGTTGTAGTTCCTTTCCACGACGGCATGAGGGATCGCCGTCGGACATACCAGAGGTGGAAAGGGAGTCTCATGAACGAGAAAGAGTTCCACGCCAAGCTCGGCGAACTGATCAGCCAGATCGACCAGCTCCCGGCCGGCCAGCGGGAGCAGCTCCATGAGCTGGCGGAGCAGACCAAGGCGCGTCACGAGAAGATCCGCAAGACGGTGAAGGATCTCCAGGACAGCCTGGATTACCTGCGCCTCAGTATCAAATATCTCGTCTTCGATCTCGAGGCCACGCGGCGGGAGAACCAGTACCTCCGCAAGATGCTCGAGCAGTCGGCGAGCGGAGAGGGCGGCGGGAAAGAGATCGAGGAAGGCGAAGAGGGCGATACCGACACGCAGTCGGAGTGAGCCTCATCGAATCAATCCATGCCCATGACGGAACTCCTTGAGTGGAGTCATACGCCTCCTCATCTTCCATGAGGCACCGTGGAAGAAGGGTCAATCCGCCCGGAGGAGAGATTGAGAGAGCGGCCGGTCCGGTGAAAGCCGGACCGGTCGGTTTTTGGAGACATGAGACTTGAGACCTGAGTCTTGAGTCCAGACGTTTCAGGTGCGGCGGAGGTTCTCGCGGCTGAGCATCAGTTCGAGCGTCTGCGCGGCGATGTCCTGGTCCCGTTCCGTCAGGTGGTTGAAGAACGGGAGGGCGATGGTGCGCTGGCTGATGGACTCGGCGATGGGGAACATGCCGCGCTGGTAGCCGAACTTCTCGCGGTAGAAGGGCTGGAGGTGGATGCAGGGGAAATAGGGGGCGGCGCCGATGTCGTGGCGGCGCATGCCGGCGATGACGCGGTCGCGTTCTTCCTGCGTGTAGCGGTCGCCCAGTCGGACCACGAAGACAAACCAGCTCATGAGCGTTTCGGTTTCGATGGTGGGCAGGATGATGTCGGGGTGGGTCATGAAGCGCTCGATGTAGCGCTGCGCGACGGCCTGGCGGGCCTGGAGGATCGAGTCGAGGCGCTGGATCTGCGAGAAGCCCAGTGCACAACCGATCTCGGAGAGGCGGTAGTTGTAGCCCAGGCGCTCGTGGGCGAGCCATGAGCCCGCGGCGGTGCCGCCGGCGCCGGATTCGCGGCCTTGGTTGCGGTAGGAGCGGCAGAGTTCGGCGAGGCGGTCGTCATCGGTGACGATCATGCCCCCTTCGCCGGTGGTGATCTGCTTGTTGGGATAGAAGCCGAAGACGGCGGCGTGGCCGAAGGAGCCGATGGGCTGATCGCGGTAGCGGCCGCCCAGGCCTTCGCAGGAGTCTTCGATGAGGCGGATCTCGTGGCGCGCCGCGATGGAGCGGTAGGCGTCCATGTGGAGCGGGTTGCCGAAGGTCTCGACGGCGAGGATCGCCTTGGTGCGCGGCGTGATCGCGGCCTCGACGGCCCGGGGGTTCATGTTGAGGGACTTAGGATCGATGTCCACGAAGACGGGCGTCGCGCCGGTATAGAGGATACAGTTGGAGGAGGCGATGAAGGAGAAGGGCGTGGTGATGACTTCATCGCCGGGGCCGATGTTCATCGCGAGGAGAACCATGTGGAGGCCGGCGGTGCCGGAGGAGCAGGCGACGGCGTGCCGGCGGTTCACGCGGTCGGCGAGCGAGGACTCGAACGCGCCCTGCACGGGGCCGATCGAAAGGCGCTTGGATCGGAGCGTGCGGACGACCATCCGAACATCGTCTTCGGTGATCTCCGGTTCGCTGAGGGGGATTTCGTCGAGCATGGTCTTGAGTGCGGCTTCGGGCATGGACTCTTGGATCGGCCGGATGGCGATCCGGCTTGCATGGGCCGAGGGATTATCGGCGAAGCGGGCCTCGTTGGCGCTGGAGTGCGGATCGGCACCCGGGCGGCACCGGTAGACTGACATTGCCAACAGGGTGGACGGGTCGCCTTCAGCGGGTCGGCCCTCAAAAGGAGTACCTCAAATGGAGAACGGGACGACCGGCATGGATCGGCGCACGGCGATGGGCGCGCTGGGGGCGATGGGGCTGCTGACCGTTGGGGCGGCGGCGATGGCGCAGAACGTCAAGGGCGGCGGGACCGAGACCGGGAGTCCAAAGATGATGACGGATCATCCGCTCGGGCCGCCGGACGCGCTGGGGTGGGATCCGGCGAAGGGTGAGTACGTGCTGCCGAAGCTGCAGTACCCGTATGAGGCGCTCGAGCCGCATATTGATGCCGAGACGATGAAGATCCATCACACGAAGCACCACCAGGCGTATGTGACGGGGTTGAACAAGGCGATTGGCGAACTGAAGAAGGCTCGCGAGGGCGGGGATTACGGGCTCGTCAAGCACTGGCAACGTGAGATGTCGTTCCACGGGGGCGGGCATTTCAATCACACGATCTTCTGGGCGATGATGGCGCCGTCGAACGCAGGAGGCGGCGGGAAGCCATCTGGAAAACTCGCCGACGCGATCGCGCGCGACTTCGGTTCATTCGAGAGTTTCAGCGGGCAGTTCCAGGCGGCGGCGAACGCGGTGGAGGGCTCGGGGTGGGCGTGGCTGGCGTTCGATCATGTATCGCGCCGGCTGCTGATCGTGCAGTTGGAGAAGCACCAGGACCAGCACCTCACGGTGTGCGTGCCGCTCATGGGCGTGGATGTGTGGGAGCACGCGTATTACTTGAAGTACCGCAACGTCCGCGCGGATTACGTCAAGGCGTTCATGAATGTGATCGCGTGGGAGAAGATCGGGCGGGCGTATGAGATGGTCGGGCACTGAGAAAGCGATCCGGCACTGATCCGAAAACGGGTCAGTGGCACATCAGCGGGACACGCTCCGAGCCGCTTGTCCCGGCACCCGGCACCCGGGCGCCGGGACTCTGCAACTTTCGGTCTCAATGCAAAGCCGGAGAGAAAAAGCGGAGCACGTAGAAGAAGGAAGCCCTCACCCCGCCCCTCTCCCAGAGGGAGAGGGAGCAGGAATGACCGCCGGTTGGTGGTTGGCGCGGGCGATCATTGCGTTGCGGTGGAACATGTCGAGCTTTGCGCGGGTCATGGCGGTGCCGCGGACGGCGCGGCGGCGGTCGTCTTCGGTCCAATTGAGGACTTCGAGGAGGTCGAATGAGTCGCGCTTCGGGGCGTAGTCGGGGTTGATTGTGCCCGTGTCGATCGTTCCGTCTGGTCGCGGTGAGTTGTGGGGGCAGACTTCCTGGCAGATATCGCAGCCGTAGAGCCAATCACCGATGGCGCTGTGGAGTTGAGGATTGATGGGCGAGCGGTGCTCGATGGTCAGGTAGCTGATGCAGCGCGTGGCGTTGACGCTGTGCGGCGTGATGGCCTTCGTCGGGCAGGCGTCGATGCAGCGGGTGCACGTGCCGCAGTGGTCGGGGATGGGTTGTTGGTCGGATGGGATGGGGATATCGAGAGTGGTCAGGATGCCCCCCAAGAAGAGCCAACTGCCGAGGCGCGGATTGATGAGGAGCGTGTGCTTGCCGATCCAGCCGAGGCCCGCGCGGGCGGCGTGCTCGCGTTCGAGGACCGGCGCGGTATCGACGAAGGAGCGGAACTCGTGGCCTTGGCCCCACTGTTCGGCGCGGAGGGCGTCGGCGATCGCGTGGAGGCGCTTTTTCATCACGTCGTGGTAGTCGCGGCCCTGGGCGTAACGGGCGATGAGACCGGGCTTCCGGCTTCCAGCTTCCGGCTTCCGGCCGGACTCGGGCGCCGTGGCTGTGGTCAATGCACCGATTGGCTCCGAGCAGCCAATCGGTGGCACGGGGGAGCGCGAAGTGGAAGTCGTAGGTTCGCCGCGAACGGCGTACTGGTCGGCGACCACGATGATCGACTTCGCGCCGGGCAAAAGGCGGCGCGGGTCGAGGCGCTCTTCGACGTTGCGGGCGAGGTACGCCATCTCGCCGTGCTTGCCGGATGCGATCCATTCGCGGTATTCGCTCGCGCGATCACTCGGCAACGCGGGCGTGATGCCGGCCAGCGCGAAACCCTGCGCGCGGCACAGCGAGAGCACTCGTTCTGAAAGTTGTAAGTCCGCGTCGGGCACGGCTTGATGCTACGCGGCTCCGACGAGCGAGCGGCCGGAGGCGGCACCCGACCCAACCCCCCCGCTGCCACCCGCGCTGGCCCACTCGGCGAGTTGCCGGGCGGCGTGCGGGAGCATCTCTTCGGATGGGGCCAGGTGCGAAAGCCACGCGCGGTCCCAGGTGTAGACGAGCCAGGCGCTGGAGTTAGCCTCGCGCATCGCACGGATGAGTTCGCGGCATGGGAGCGAGCCCTTGCCGAGGGCGCAGGGGCGGCCGTGGAGGCTGTCCTTGATGCGGGCGGCGATGAGCTTGCGGCCCAGCAACCGCACCGCGTCGCGCGGCTGGTCCCCCACGGCCATGCCCGCCTCGAGGTCGTAGAGAGCCATGAGGTACGGGCTTCCGACGACGTTGATGATCTCGGCGAGGTCGGAGGCGGAGGAGAAATCGCCGCCGTTCTCGATGACGACGGAGACATTGCGGTGCCGGGCGTGGGTGCAGACAGCCGCGAGGCGGCGCGCGATGCGGGTCAGCGTGCGATGACGGCGCTCACCATTGGGAATCTTGAAGGCATAGACGCGGGCGTAGGAGGCGCCGATTTCGTGCGCGATGTCGATGTACTGCTTCGCGTTGGCGATGATTTTTTCGTGAGGCTTGAGAAGCTCGCCCATCACCGGGGGATTCACGGGGGCATCGAAGGTGCAGCCCGAAGCGACGCCGGAGGGCGTGAGACCCGCATCGGCGAAGAGGCGACGCACTTTCGCGCCGTCGGTCAGGGCGGGCTCGCACGCGAGTTCCGCGCCGCCTCGGCCCATCGAGCGGAGTTCGACGCCGTCGTAGCCGTACTGGGCGGCGGCTTCGACGACGCGCGGGAGGGTCCAATCGGGAGTGGCGACGGTGCTGAAGGCGAGACGCAACATGCGCGGAGTGTAGCTCGTGATCGCTTCAGGCGCGATGCGGATGCAGAGACACGGGAAGATCGATCGCTAACGCAGAGGGGCGTGCCGCCCCTCTGCAACTCCCTTGCTGAAGACAGAGGCAGAGAGACGGAGAAAGACATAGGGAGAGGAATGAAGCCCTCACCCCGGCCCTCTCCCAAGGGGAGAGGGAGCGGGACCAAGCCAATCAACCTTGCTGTTCGCGGGCGAGCAGGGTCACGGTGATGATGACTTCCTGGCCTTCGCGGACGACGACGAGATCCACCTTGTCGCCGGGGTTGTGGCCGGCGAGGCGTTCCATCATGGCGCCGACGTTGGCGAGCTCCTCGCCGCCCCACTTGATGATGCGGTCGCCGACGTGGATGCCGGCCTTGGCGGCGGAGGTGTTGGGGGTGACGTCGCCCACGAGCACGCCGGGCTCGGAGTCGTTGTAGTTCCCCGGGGCGATCCCCAGGCGGACCTTCATCCCCGCCATGCTGCGCTGCTGCTGCTCCTGGAGCTTGTGGTACGTCAGCATCTGCGGCCGGTCGGAGAGCGCCATGGCGATGTCGGTGACGAGATTGACGATCTTCGCGGCGCCTTCGTAGTTGACCTTCTCGAAGGTGTCGGTCGGCGTGTGATAGTCGCGGTGGGTGCCGGTGAAGAAGTGCAGGACGGGCGTGCCCGCGCGGTAGAAGGCGGCGTGGTCGGAGCGGTTCCCGCCGCTGGCGGTGCGCTTGGCGTCGAAGGTGTAGTCGGCGAGGATCGTGTCGAGCATGCCGTTCCACTCGTCGGCGGTGCCGGTGCCGGCGATCTCGAGGGCGTTCTTGTCGAGGCGGCCGATCATGTCCATGTTGAGCATGCCGATGACGCGCGAGTTCTCGATGGTCGAGTTCTTGACGTAGTGCTCGGCGCCGAGAAGGCCCATTTCCTCGGACGAGAACGTCATCAGCAGCACCGAACGGGCGCTGGCGCCCTCGGGGAGCGCCTTGTAGCGCTCGGCGAGCTTCTTCGCGATGAGCATGACACCCGCGGCACCGGAGGCGTTGTCGTCGGCGCCCGGGTGGAGCTGGCCGATGTTGCCCGGGCGGGCGCCGCCGACGTAGCCGTAGCCGACGTGATCGTAGTGGCCGCCGATGATGATCCATTCGGAGGCGAGGCCCCCCTTGCCTTCGAGCACGCCTCCGACATTGGAGGTGGCGAGCTGCTGGCGCTCGAGGTCGGTGTTGAGGGTGACGGTGAGGCCGCCCTTGTTGAGGGGCATCATCGAGGTCAGGCCCGCGTCGGCGACCTTGCGGAGGTCCAGCGGCGAGCGGCCTTCGGGGTCCGCGGCTTTGATGAGCTTCTCCGCCGCGTCATTGGAAAGCATGACAATTGGCACGCCGAGCTGCTTCCCGAAGCGGGTGCGGTTGGCGGTGTCGAGGCGGGTGGCGCGGGGATCGTCCGCGCCCGGGGGATTCACGACGATCACGCCGGCAGCGTTGCGCTTGATGGCGTCGCCGATTTTTTGAGTGAGACCCGAGTGGCCGCTCCAGTTGCCGGTGGTGCGGCCGGCGCTGCCGCCCGTGGATTCGGCCCACTTGCTGTGGCCGGCGTCGTCCATGGGCTCGAAGCGGTAGAGGAGGGCGATCTTGCCGGCGAGATCATCCTTCTCGCCGTAGTTCGTGTAGCCCTCTTCGCCGTCTGTGATGGAGTAGCCGACGAAGACGAGTTCGCCGGTGGCCTTGGCGGTGCCGGAGACGCCAAGTGGGTTGAAGTCCTTGCCCGATTCGAGCTTCACCTCGCCGCTGGGGCTGGTGAAGGAGGCTTCAGCGAGGTTGACTTTCATTTCGCCGGGGACGCTGAAGGCCTGCTGGTAGCCGTGGTCGCCGTGGGCGGGGGCGTCGGGCGGAGCGGCATCGGCGCCGAATGCGGGCTTAAGACCCAGGGAGTCGAAGTGCTGCTGGATGAGGGCCGCGGCGGCGCGGTTGCCCTTGGTGTCGGCGGAGCGGCCTTCGAAGAAGGGGTGCGAGAGCGTGGTGATCTGCTGCACCATGAAACGGGTATCGTCGTCGGCGGCCATCAGGGCGGCGGAGACGGCGCTGCGGATTTCCGGCTTGCTCGGCGCGGCGGGCTTAGCCTGGACTGCTGGTGTCGGCGCGCTGGGAGTCGTTGAGACGGTCGTGGTCGGGGCCACGGGCGCGGACTTGACCCGCGCCGGGTCCTTCGCGGTGCTCTGGCACGCGGCGAGGATCATCGCGGACAGCACGACGGGGAGCAACGCGGCGCGGAGCAGGGAACGCGGATCGGAGCGTGTCATGGGGGGGTCCAGTGGACGCCGGCGGGGAGCGGGGCGACAGGGCACACTTCCGTCGCGGGCTCGCGGCATGGTGGAGAGCGTATCGAAATTGAAGGTCCCGGTGCGTCTTGTACGGGTGATGTGCAGGGTCGTTGCGATTTTCGAACCGGACGGAATACACTGTTTCACCCTCCTCCCCGGCGGCGAACGGAGGGGTCGCCCTAGAGCCGCCGGCCGACCGACCCACAGACCAAGACCCGCCAGAACGGGCGTCCGGATCGGGCTCCGATTCGTGATCGTCCTGTCAGTTTCCGCCGCCTTGGAGCAGTCCCGCCGCACACCGCCCGTTGGGCACGACGCGAGAACATTCACGGATGACGACGACTCAAACTCATCAGGGCACGACCTCTCCGAAGGGCACGGCAACGCTCTCGCCATCCGGTTCATCACCGGAGCCGGCGCTCCTGCAACCCTCCGACACGTTCGCGCAGCGGCACATCGGGCCAAGCGAGGAAGAAATCGCGGAGATGCTGTCGCTGCTAGGCAGCCGCACACTGGATGAGTTCGCGGGTTCGATCGTGCCGCCGGGGATCCGGCTGAAGAGGCCGATTCGCATCGCGTCGGGTCCCAACGGCAGGCCGCTGGGCGAAGCGGAGTGTCTTGAACGGCTCTCGTCGTACGCGGCGGAAAACAAGGTGATGCGTTCGTGCATCGGGATGGGGTACTACGACACCATCACGCCGCCGGTGATCCTGCGGAACGTGCTCGAGAACCCGGGCTGGTACACGCAGTACACGCCCTACCAGGCGGAGATCGCGCAGGGGCGGCTCGAGGCCCTCCTCAACTTCCAGACGATGGTGAGTGATCTGACGGATCTGCCTTTGGCCGGCGCGAGCTTGCTCGACGAAGGCACCGCGGCGGCGGAGGCGATGGCGATGTGCTTCGCCATCGGGGGCGGGCACGACGGGGCGCGGAAACGGTTCTTCATTGATGTGGGGTGCCATCCTCAGACCATCGCGGTGTGCCAGACGCGCGCGGAGACGCTCGGCATCGAGATCACCGTCGGCGATCATCGCGAGAAGCCGGACGGCGCCGGCGACCTCTGCGGCTGCCTCGTGCAGTACCCCACGACCGACGGGCGGGTGGATGATTTGTCGGAGCTCTGCGAGCGCGCGCACC
>DASZQL010000274.1:0-9516 GCA_035549675.1 Phycisphaerales bacterium
ACGACGGCGAGGAAGTTGAGAACGATGACGAGCGCCTTCAGCCCGCCCCGCCCCCCCCGTCCCCCCTTCCCGTGACCAAGGTGGCGGGGGTGCGGGATCACGACATGCATGACCAGTAGACCCATAGCAACACGTTATTCCGCTTTTGCCTGGAGCGATTACCGAGGCCCGGTGCCGAGGAGCCCACTGCCGTCCTACTGCAAGCTCACCGGCATGACGACGTAGAGGAAGTCGTTGCCGCTGCGCATGAGGCCGGGCTTGTTGGGGGCCTTCATCTCGAAGGTGATCTTGGGCTCGGCGATGACGCGGAGCGCGTCGGTGAGAAAGGCGGGGTTGAAACCGATCTCGATGTCGGAGCCCTCGTAGCTTTCCATGCCCACGTCGATCTCGGCCTCGCCCATTTCGGGGGCGCGGCTCGAGAGGCGGAGCTTGGATTCCTTGCCGGTATTGAAGGCCATTTTGACGCCGCGGGACTCTTCGTTGGTGAGGAGGGCGGCGCGCTTGACGGCGCTGCTGAGTTTGTCGACGTCGAAGGTGGCCTTCTTGTCCTGGTCCTTGGGGATCACTTCCTCGTAAGGCGGGAAGGAGCCTTCGACGAGGTTGGAGGCGAGCATCGTGCCGGCGCCGGGTGCGTCGTCCTCGTCGATCGCGAAAATAGCCTGGTTGTCGGTGATCGCGACGCGGACGGTGGACTCGGGGTCGCTGATGATGCGCGAAAGGAGCGTGAGCGCCTTGGTGGGGATGATGCACGAGCGGTTCTCGTCGCCCGCTCCCCCCGCGCCTTCGATGGTGCCGCGGGCGAGGGCGAGGCGGCGGCCGTCGGTGGCGACCATCTCGATCTTGCGGCCCTGGCGGTTGAAGAGCACGCCGTTGATGGCGTAGCGCGAGGTTTCGCGCGCCGTGGAGAAGGCGGTGCGATCGACGAGCTGGCGGAGCGTGTCGGCGTTGATCGCGAATGACGCGGCCTTGGGGTCCTTGTGCGGGAACTCGGGGATGGGGGGGAAGTTCGCGACCTGGTAGCCGAAGACTTTGAACTTCGCGTCCTGGCCCCGGATATGGCACACCTCGCCATCGGATTCGATGGTGAGCGTCGGTTCCTGTTCTTCGGCGGAGACAATCTGGCGGAGCTTGTCGGCGGGGACGAGGGCTTCGCCTTCCTCGGCGACATCGACACGGGCGATGGACATGCGGACAGCGATCTCGGCGTCGGTCGCGGCGAGGGTGAGCAGGCCCGCCCCGCCGCCCTTGGTGCCGACCTTCTTGGCGGTCAGGCGGATGCAGGTGAGCTCGATCTTGGGGGTGCGAGCGGCCACCACCCCGCCGACGAGATTCACCGCCGAGAGCAGAGCACCGCGATCGCAGATCACTTTCATGGGGCGGGGACCTCCGTGGGTGGGCGAGTGTACCCGGTGGTTGTGGATGAGTGTGATGATGGCGAGCGGGGAAGAGGGAAATTGGCGGGAATTCCACTCCTTCAGCCACGACGATCCGTGCTTTGACAGATCGCTACGCTCAGTATGGGAGCAGGGGATCGCGGAGCACGACCATTTCCGGAACGGGATGGTCGTGGCACTAATCCTCATGCGTGGGTCTGCGCCGCGCGAAAGCAGACTTTATTTCAATTGGAGTGGTGCGGCGGTTGTTGTTTCCGGAGCTTTCGTCGATACTGGACGCAACGCGACTTCGTGGGAAGTTGTCGTTTGGGATGCGTTTGGATGAACCGGCCGCGCCGACGCGGCCTTAGACGCTGAAGGAGACTGGCATGTCATTTGAAGCCGCTGTGCACGCTCAGGCGATCAAGCTCGACAAGCTGGCTCTGCAGATGACGGCCGACGCCGGGAGCGGGCACCCCTCCACGTGCATGAGCCTCGGGCACATCGTCACGGTGCTCATGTTCCACACGATGCGCTGGAGCCCGGAAATTCCGGACTATCCGACCTCCGACCGCCTGGTGCTGAGCGAGGGCCATGCGGTCCCGATCGTGTACGCGGCGTGCGCGAAGCTCGGCGTGATGTACGGGCGCGACCCCGAGAACATGCGGCCGCTGACGGAGGACGACCTCAAGAACCTCCGCACCGCGAACTCGGAGCTCGACGGTCATCCGAATCCGAGGGAAGGCTTCCCGTTCTTCGACGCGGCGACGGGGTCGCTCGGGCAGGGCCTTTCTGTCTCGGCGGGCCTTGCGGAGGCGGCGCGGCTCGACAAGACCGGCCGCTGCATTTATTGCATCATCGGCGACGGCGAGTCGCGCGAGGGCCAGATCGCCGAGGCGCTGGATTACATCGCCGACCACAAGCTGAATAACGTGCTGCCGATCTTCAACTGCAACGGCTACGGGCAGGTGGAGAAGGTCAGCCAGCAGCAGACCGCCGAGGTGACGGAAGCGAAGCTCAAGGCGTTCGGCTACACGACGATCGTCATCGACGGGCACAACCCGACGCAGATCAAGGCGGCGCTGGACAAGTTCACCGAGGCGCAGGCGAAGGGCTCCTCGGGCCCGATGTACGCGATCATCGCCAAGACGGTCAAGGGCTGGGGTTCGCCGACCATGCAGAGCGGCAACTGGCACGGCAAGCCGGCGACGGGCGAGCATCTCGTTCGCGCGATGAAGGAGCTGGATGAGCGTGCCGCGGAGCTGACGAGCGCGCTGGCTAGGACGGATTCGTTTGAAATTCAGCCGCCGGCGGAGGCTGCGGACCGTGAAATTCGCACGGGCGACCTGCCTCCCTTCTCACAGACGATGAAGGCGCGGGACATGGAATCCGTGCTGCATTCCGGCAAAATGGCGACGCGCAAGGCCTACGGCGTGGCGATCCAGGCGCTCGGCCTCGTCAACGACCGCGTCGTCGTGCTCGATGCCGACGTGAGCAACTCGACGTACGCGGAGATGTTCGCCCGCGACTCGCGGCTCAAGGAGCGGTTCTTCGAGTGCAAGATCGGCGAGCAGAACATGATCTCGGTCGCGGCGGGCCTGTCGGCGGCGGGGAAGATCCCCTTCTGCTCGACGTTCGCGAAGTTCTTCAATCGCGCCTACGACCAGATCGAGATGGCGATCAACAGCGGCGCGAATCTCAAGATCGTCGGCTCGCACGCCGGCGCCTCGCTCGCGGCGGACGGGCCGAGCCAGATGTCGCTCCCGGACATCGCGTGGTTCCGCTCGTGGACAACGGTCCGCAACCACGCGGGCAACCCGGCGTGCTACGTGCTCCAGCCGTCGGACGCCTACGCCGCGTACGCGTTGACCGGTGTGATGGCCGAGTACGACGGCGCCTGCTACATGCGGACGCTCCGCCCCGACACCGAGTTCCTCTACAACGAGGACACCGTCTTCAATCTCGGCGGGTTCGAGGTGCTGAACGAGGGCCGTGACGTGCTGCTCGTCGCCAGCGGCTACATGGTGCACGAGGCGAACAAGGCGCTCGACGGTCTCGATAAGGCTGGCGTTTCGGCGACGCTCGTGGACCTCTACTCGCTGCCGTTCGACCAGGAGGCGCTGCTGGACCTCGCGCAGGCGAACAACGGCTACATCGTGACCATCGAGGACAACTACGGCGCCTCGATGGGCTCGGCGGTGGCCGATGCGCTGAGCGCCTCGGGTGACAGCTTCACCCTGGACCAGATGCACATCAGCCGGATCCCGAAGTCGGCGAAGACGCCCGACGAGATCATGGCGATGACGGGGCTGACGCACCGGGACATCGTCCAGCGGTGTCTCAAGCTGCTGCAGGTCAGCCAGGTCTGACCGGGGCGGTCATCGAGAACGGGATACGCCCAAAGCGGCGTGTCGCGGCACGCGGCGCTGGGATATCCCAGCGCCCGGACCTGCCTGCCAATGCTTGATCACCGGCCGGGTTGAAGGCTCCCGTGTGGACAAACGCGGAAAGATTCCCCGGACTTGGTTGCCGGGGGCTCGTCGGCCAAAGTGTCGAATAATCAGCGTTATTCGAGCCGAAATGGCGTATTTTGTTCAGTTATCGGACCCGAAGGTGGGTAGGACCCCGATTATCGGGCGGTGTGTTCTCGGCGGGGACTGGGATATTTGTAGATTGTCGGCGGGTCCTGGGCCGAAGAAGGGTCTGAGTTGGTTTGCGTTTGCTATCTGGGTGGATTAGGATAGCAGCCACTCACTTGCCCCCTCGGCCCTGGTTGAAGCCCGGTCGTTTGGAGCAATGAGAGGTCCGCGGATCAATGTACCAGCCCTTCGGGCGAGGCCGCGTGGTCTCGGGGTCCGGGGGGGTGACGACCAGTAGACCAGTACGCTTGTTTCAAGAACCACAAAGGAGAGTCCTACGATGAGTCAGACCAGCATCCTCCAGAAGCTCGCCGGTGCCGCGATCACGCTGGGCGCTGTCGGCAGCGTCTTCGCCGCCGATCAGGGCACGGCGTGGACTGGCAGCGCCGACGAGGTCCGCGCGCTCGTGTCCGAGGTGATGGCGGACGCGGAGACCCGTTCGAGCCTGCTCGCCGCCGGCTCCGCCGCGGGTTATGACAACAGCCGCCACACGTTCTTCCTCGCGTCGGATGACGGCTCGTGGCGCCTGAACATCGGCGGCTACGTGCAGTTCCGGTACTTCCTCGACTTCCGCGACGACAACGGCGGCGACGAGGACTTCGAGTCCGGCTTCGATAGCAGCCGCACCGAGGTGATCTTCGACGGCCACGTCGCGACGAACGTCTTCTACAAGATCGAAGGCAACTTCGTCCCGGCCGGCGGCGCGTTCACCCTGCAGGACGCGTACGGCGGTTACCGCTGGGACAACGGCCTGTACGTCAAGTTCGGTCAGTTCAAGCTCCCGTACCTCCGCGAAGAACTCGTCGGCGATACGATGCAGCTCACGGTTGATCGCTCGCTCACGAACTTCACCTTCAGCCAGGGTCGTTCGCAGGGCGTCGAACTCGGCTACGAGCAGGAAGATTGGCGCGTCATGGCCGCCTTCTCCGACGGCCTGAACTCGCAGAACAGCCTCGTCGGCACCAATAGCCCGTTCAGCTTCAATGACGGCTTCACTCGCGGCGGCGGCGAGTCCGACTGGGCGATCACCGGCCGCTTCGAGTGGAAGGCCGCCGGCAGCTGGGATCAGTTCAAGGACTTCACCAGCATGCCCGGCAACGAGTTCGCCCTCCTGCTCGGCGTCGCCGGCACGGTCGAACAGTCCGACAACAACATCCCCGGCGGCGTGGGCCCCGGTCCCGACCGCGCCTTCGGCACAGCCGATGACGTCGCGGGCGTCGGTGGCGACACCACGCTCGGCGGCTGGACGGCCGACCTCTCGATCGAGGGCGACGGCTGGAACTTCTACGCCGCGGCGATCGGTCACCACGTCAGCAACAACCTCGCTGGCGCCGGCGGCCCCGCCAACTCGTCCTATGACGACTACGGCTTCGTGGTCCAGGGCGGTATCTTCATCCCCAACACCGATTGGGAAATCTTCGGCCGCTACGACGTCGCTGTGAACGACAGCGACCGCACCGGCGCGGGCGGCGCTGCCCCCGGCATCGTCGCGGGCGCTGACGACAACTTCAACACCGTCACCTTCGGCGCCAACTGGTACTGGTCCGGCCATGCCGCG
Source organism: Phycisphaerales bacterium (assembly GCA_035549675.1). Classification (GTDB taxonomy): domain Bacteria; phylum Planctomycetota; class Phycisphaerae; order Phycisphaerales; family UBA1924; genus DASZQL01. The sequence goes on from DASZQL010000274.1 coordinate 5,571, forward strand.
AAGTTCACCGTCGACTGCCAGTGGTTCCTCGACTCCGCCAACACCCTCAACGGCCCGGTCAACTCGATCGGCTACTTCCAGGACCTCAGCGACGAGAACGAAATCTCCGTTCGCTTCCAGTTCCAGTTCGTCTTCTAATCCGACGAACCGGATGATCTGACAGACTCTCGACCGGCCGGCCCGAATGGGTCGGCCGGTTTTTTATATCCGCGGTGCGGCTTGCGGCTTGCGGCTTGCGGCTTGAGCGCGAAGGGCGGCTTTGGCTGGCGCGGCGCACGGTTGATCGACTTCGTTGATCGACGGCACGGACGGATACCGTCCGGATTCACAGGATCAAGAACATTTATCCACACTAATCTTTGCGCGATCTGAACAGTTGACGCATTTTGGCTTTCGACGGCATCATTCCCGCGCCGCCCTCTCTTTACCCGGAGAATCCAGATGCCGAGACACGCTGCTCGCCGGTCGTTGGTGTTGATCCCCGCTCCGCTCGTCCTTCTCGCCGGTCACGCGGCGGCCGCGGAGCGCGGCCCCTGGACCGGCTCCTCGGACGAGGTCCGCGCGCTGGTCTCTGAGGTGATGGCGGACGCGGAAACGCGCTCGAGCCTGCTCGCGTCCGGCTCCACCGCGGGCTACGACACGGGCAAGGGCAAGTTCTTCCTCGCCAGCGACGACGGTGCCTGGCGGCTGAACATCAGCGGCTACATGCAGGTGCGCTACTACCTGAACTTCCGCGACGACAACGGCGGCGACGAGGACTTCGAGTCGGGGTTCGAGAACCGGCGCACCCGCCTGATCCTCGACGGCAAGATCGCGACGAACGTGTTCTACAAGATCCAGTCGGACTTCAGCCGCTCGACGGGCGTCTTCGGCCTGCTCGACGCGTACGGCGGGTACAAGTGGGACAACGGGCTGTCGATCCAGTTCGGCCAGTTCAAGCTGCCGTTCCTCCGTGAGGAGCTCGTCAGCGCCTCGCTGCAGCTCGCGGCGGACCGCTCGCTCACCAACGTGATCTTCAGCCAGACGCGGTCGCAGGGCGTGATGTTGACGTACGAGCAGCAGGACTGGCGCGCGATGCTCGCCTTCTCCGACGGCCTCAACTCGCAGAACAGCCAGGTTGGCACCAACAGTAACGCCGGGGCCGCGAGCGGGGGCATCGGTTTCTTCCGCGACGGCTTCACGCGGGGCGGGGGCGAGTCCGACTGGTGCATCACCGGCCGCTTCGAGTGGAAGCCCGCGGGCAACTGGGATCAGTTCAAGGACTTCACCAGCATGCCCGGCAACGAGTTCGCCCTGCTGCTCGGCGTCGCCGGCACGGTGGAGCAGTCGGATCAGAACCTCGTCGCCGTTGGGCCCGACGGCCTGCTCGCCACGCCGGACGATCTGCAGGGCGACACCACGCTCGGCGGCTGGACGGCCGACCTCTCGCTCGAGGGCGACGGCTGGAACTTCTACGCCGCCGCGATCGGCCACCATGTCAGCAACAACCTCTCGGTGACCGCCACGAGCGCGCCCGCGGACAACTCGTTCGATGATTACGGCGTCGTCGTGCAGGGCGGCATCTTCATCCCCAACACGAACTGGGAGCTCTTCGGGCGGTACGACGTGTCGATCGCCGACAGCGATCGAACCGGGCCGGGCTCGACGCTCGACGATGATTTCAGCACGGTGACCTTCGGCGCGAACTACTACCTCAGCGGCCACGCGGCGAAGTTCACCATGGACCTGCAGTGGTTCCTGGATGACGGCATGGTGCTGAGCGGGCCCCAGACCTCGATCGGCTATTTCCAGGACCTCACCGACGAGAACGAGATCACGCTGCGGTTCCAGTTCCAGTTCATGTTCTGAGGAAGGCACTGGGCAGCGGGCATTGGGCATTGGAGAAAGACCAGCCACAGATTGCCCGGATGGCCTCAGATGGAAATACGACGACCGTCCGGAGCGCCCGACGGTCGTTTTTTCATTCGTGCTCGCGCTGCGGACGCCGCGACATGCACGGCGTGGGGCGGCATCGGGCGTCAGAACGAAAAACACGGCGCTGCCGAAAGGGGTCGGCGGCGCCGTGCCACGCAGCTTGAAGGGTGCGGACCTTCGATCGTGGCCGGATGTTCCTTCCCGCGGCTCTCAGCGCCGCCGGCGGATGACGGCGAGGCCCATCGCGCCGGACATCAGGACGCCGGCTCCCGGCGTCGGCACGACGGCGACGGCCCAGATGTCGTAGACGTCGATGCCCGCGCCGCCGCGAGTGGAGGAGGAGAGGATGAGCGTCGAGGAGATCGTCATGGGCTGAAGGACGCCGTTGATGTCGGGCGCGTTGACGGCGGGTCCGTCGAGGACGAAAGTGGCCCTAGTTCCGGCCGCGACGCCGCCGAACATGACATCGATGGCGTTGTTGATGATGGTGGCGCCGCCGGTGACCGCGATGCGGCCGAAGAACATGACGTCGTTGCCCGACGCGTCCAGCCCGGAAGGCAGAAAAGGGCCCGGGTGGAAGTACGCCGCGGAGATCGATGTGGGCAGGATGCCGAACGTGGAGGGGGAGAACCCGATCCCGTTGCCTGCCGATTGGTTGTTGGCCCGGTACATCGGAAACTGTGTCGAGGGTCCGCCCCCGTCCATGGCGAGATAGGAATCGAACTCGAGTTGGGGATCAGTGGCGAAGAGCACCGGGTTTGGCGGCTCGAGTCCGAGGTTGGGGTCATCGGGCGCATCGCCGTAGTAGTCGATGAATGTGCCGCCGGTGATGGTGTAAGGCTGGCCGTGGCCGAAGACCGTTCCTTCGGCATCGACGATGCCGACGGAAAACGGGGAGGCAAGAGCCGGGGCGGCGAGGGCGGAAGCCGCGAGCGCAGTCATCAGTCGAGAATTCATGGCCATCTTCTCCTTGGAAACAGGTGGATCCGCAGCTGGATCACGTTCGAGGACGGATTGGGGTTGTCCTCGGAGGGGAGAGCGGCAAAGCGACCCGGAACGGGCGGGGTCACGGCGAACTTCGCTAGTTTCTACTGATTCCCGGGGCACGCGGAGGAGGCGCGTACCCCGGCACCTTTGTCCCGCATCAGCGGTTACAGCTTCATCGCGAAGTGGTGGCTCGTGATATCGAATCCCTCGCGGAGATAGAAGCGGTGCGCGCCGAAGCGGTGGACGGCGCTGTCGAGGTGGAGCTGCGAGCAGCCCTTGGCGCGCGCGAGATCGATGAGCCAGCGGATCATGGCCTTGCCGTGGCCCTTCGATCGCGTGGCGGGCGTGGTCACGAGGTCATCGACGTACATGTTGAGGCCGCAGTAGAGGTTGTCGACGTAGCGGTACCCCGCGGCACAGACGACCGCGCCGGCGTCTTCGATGAAGGCGAGGAGATAGCCGGTCTGCATCTGGCGCCGCACGCGCGCGACGAAGTCGTCGCGCGGGATGTGCGGGCGAAGCTCGGCCATGACGTCGTAGCAGCGGGCGATGTCGGAGTCGGTCGTGGCTTCGCGAATGGGCATGGTGGAGATGGTACTGGCCGGTGCCGCGGTAATCCGGCTCCCTCCGGATTGTCGTGCTGCGATTGCAACCGCGGCGTGCCACTACAGGCGGCGGCTCGGGGCCGACTGTAGTGCGGATGCGCCAAGTGATTCGGGCGCCAAGAGCACTGCAGTCATCGGCCAAAGCTCCGATGCCTGCAGTGGCACGGGTGGAAGAGCACGACTTTGCTCAGAGCCGCAAAGTCGTAGCACCAGGGCTGTTCACCCTATCGCGTTCTTTCCTTGCCTGAACCAAAGGTACATATCTAGCTCCCTGGCGCTCAAGCCCGTTCGCGAACAACATTCGTGACAGGTCGCGACATACGGTCGCCATGAAGCGATCCACCGCAGTTCGCTCCACTTAGCGGTTACGGCGTGCTCTACGCCAAGAGTTTGATAGGCACGCCAATCCATCACCGGGAATGGATGTCGGTGGCAGAAAT
>DASZQL010000275.1:0-2704 GCA_035549675.1 Phycisphaerales bacterium
TTCGTCCTGTGTGACCGGACGGAGCGAATGATTCGCGTGAGCGGCGAGAACCTGCTCGATGAGCGCCGGGCCGTCCGACGCCAGCAGGTCGTGCAGCTCGCCGGCTGTAAGTTCGACCGTGATCGGCTTCTTCGATTGACCCAGGACGAACCCCGCGTCCATGCGTTCGGCGATCGTGATGACAGAGTTCCCAGTCTCCGCGTCACCCGCAAGCATCGCGTGGTTGATCGGTGCGGCGCCCCGCCAGCGGGGCAGGAGCGACGCGTGGAGGTTGATGACGAAGCGGTCATCAACAAGCGTGCGGCTGAGCTTCTGACCGAACGCGATGACGACCCACGCATCCGCCTCGAGGGCGTGCAGACGCGAAATGACGTCGGGCGTGTTGATATCTTCAGGCTTGAAGAGCGGCGTATTGGAACGATGCTCCGCGGCCCACGCGGCGATCGGTGTCGGCGTGAGCCTGCGGTGGCGTCCCGCAGGACGGTCGGGCTGGGAAACAACCGCGAGAACCTCATGATGCGCGGCCAGCGCCTTGAGCGTCGGCAGGCCGAACTCGCCGGAGCCGAGGAAGAGAAGCTTCACAGCAGTTCCGCGCCTTCCTCGAGCTCGCGCACCGCCAACCGGTTCTTCATCTTCGATGGCTGCGTCATGCGGTCGAGGATGAGCACGCCGTCAAGGTGATCGTTCTCGTGCTGGAAGCAGCGGGCGAGGAGGCCGCCCGCGCGGAGCGTGAAGGGCGTTCCATCCAGACCGGTCGCGGTGAGCGTGATCTGGGTAGGGCGGCGGACCTCGCCGCGAATGTCGGGGAGGCTGAGGCAACCTTCCTCGAATGGCTCGAGGTCGCGCGACGGGTCGGTCAGCTTCGGGTTGATGCACACGAGCGGGGCGTCGGTCGCGGTGGGGGGGTCGTCGCCGGGCGATCGCTCGTCATTGGGCGGGACATGGACGACAAAGAGCCGCCAGGGAAGACCCACCTGCGGCGCGGCGAGGCCGATGCCCTCTTCCTCGCGCATCAGTTCGATCATGCGGCGGGCCACGGCGCGGACCTCGTCCGTGACCTCGTGAACCGGCTGCGCCTTGGCGCGGAGGATCGGCGCGGGGTAGTGGACGACTCGGAGGGTGGAAGGGTCGATCGGCATGAGGCTCCCGTCACGGGGAATCCGGCTGCTGGAACGAGATGCTAGCCGGGCGTAGGGTGATTGTTTAGGATGATCGTCCTGGGACCGGTCGGGTGCGTATCGGAAGTCGGAAAGACACACGGGCGAACGAGGAAGCGTTGGCGTTCAATCTATTCAAGAAGAAGGATTCGGCGGGCGACGGCGCCGCGAACGGCAGCGGTGGCGGCGGTGACGCCGGCACACCCGGTTCGGGCGGTGGGGCCGACACCGGGGGGTTCCAACCCCAGCCGGAGAAGGCGCGGCGGTTCTTCGAGCACGCGCGCACGGTCTTCGAGGCGTCGAACTACGAGTACTCGATGACGCTCTGGCTCCAGGGCCTGCGCATGGACCCGACGGACATGCAGGCGCTCGAGAACTTCTTCAAGACCTGCGCGGTCTTTCTCGACGCGAACCCTAAGGCGAAGGGGCCGACGAAGGATCAGCTCAAGGGGTTTTCGGGGAAGGGGCCGATCGAGAAGTTTCTACTCGCGCTGTTGAACTGGGGGACGCGACCCACCGAGTGGCAACTCGGCGTGCGGGCGATGGAAGCGGCATCGGAGATGGACCTCGCGGAGGCGGTGTACTGGATCGGCGAGCGCGTGCTCCGGCGCGCGACGGCGGACCCCAAGGCGAAGAAGGCGGATTACGTCGCGATGAAGGACGCCTTCTCGAAGGTGGGCGCCTTCGACAAGGCGGTGACCGCCGGCGATCTCGCCGCCAAGCTCGACCCGACCGATCAGAAACTCGCGGCGGAGATGCGGAACATGTCCGCGCAGGCCACGATCGCGCGCGGCGGGTACGAAACCAGCGGCCAGGCCGGTGGTTTCCGCAAGAACATCAAGGACCTCGCCGGGCAGACGGCCAAGGAAGAGGACGAGCGCCTGACCAAGAGCGAGGAGACGCTCGACCGGGTCGTCGAGCGGGCGCGGGCGGATTACGAATCCAGGCCGCAGGACTCGAACGCCATCCAGAAGTACGCGAAGCTCCTGATGGAGCGAGGCCGCGTCGAGGACGAGCGGCTCGCGTACCGGGTGCTCATGAAAGGGTTCGAGGAAGTCAGGGCGTACAAGTTTCGCGAGGCGGCGGGCGATATCAGGATGCGGATCGAGCGGCGGACGCTGCGCGAGCGCGAGGAGGCGTTGAAGAAGGCGCCGGAGGATCAAACCCTCAAGTCGGAGGTCGAGGCGCTCCGCAAGGCGTTCGTGGAGTTGGAGGCGCGCGAGTACGCGGACCGGGTGGCGAACTATCCGACGAACCTCGACGTGAAGTACGAGTACGGGCGGCGGCTGCTGGAACTCTGGAAGTTCGACGAGGCGATCGAGCAGTTCCAGCAGGCGCAGGGAGCCCCCGGGATCGCCAGCCAGGTCAACAACGCTCTTGCGACGTGCTTCCTGCGGATGGGGTGGCTCGACGAGGCGGAAGCGACATACCGGCGCGGGCTGGAGACGCACGTCAATCACAACGACGCCCTCGGCCTCGAGCTGCGCTACGGCCTGATGGATGCGCTCGACCGCAAGGCCCGCGACACGCGGGACGTCGGCGCCGCG
>DASZQL010000276.1:0-15728 GCA_035549675.1 Phycisphaerales bacterium
TTCTCTCTATTTCTTCTTCTTCGTCTTCTTCTTCTTCTTCAGGGTGGGGCAGTCGGGGAGGGTCTCCCTCCCCGACACTGCGATTGATCAAAATCACCCAACAACAAAATCGCGATCGGACACGTGGCCCGACCGCGATGAGTTTCAATCACGATCAACGTTTGATGCACGGCGCACTGTTTATCGCCGGCGCTTCATCCCCAGCACACCCGCCATCCCCATCAGCGCCAAAGTCCCCGGCGTCGGCGCTTTCGTCGCCCACGTGTACGCCCACCACGCGTCGTCGGTCATCCCGACCGTGTTGTCGTACGCCGTCGCCGGCACGCCGGTGTTCGTGATGTCCTGCAGCAGCCGCCCGCCCGCGAGCCCGCCGCCGGTGATGCACCCGAAGAGATTGACCGACGACACGTCGTTCTTGATGAGATTGCCGAAGTCCGTGCCGCTGGTGCTGGTCGCGGCCCCGTCGTTGTTGATGCGCCGGGCGTTGTCCGGCGCGCCCAGCCGGATCGAGCCGTGGTAGCCGTGGCCGATGATGACCACGCGGATCTTCCTCGCCTGGCCCTCGGCCGCGGCGATCTCGGCCTTCCGCCGCTCGATCTGGTTCACGATGTCATCCACGCTCGAGGCGCGGCCCACATTCGAGCCCGCCTGGCCGGCCTTGTTCTCGGGGTCGAGCTGCTTGGCCGCGGAGTTGATGAACCCGTCGTTCGCCGCGCCGTTGCTGATGATGAAGAGGTCCGCGCCCTTCGCCGGGACTTTCTTCCAGGGCGACGCGGCGCGTCGCGCTTGCGCCTCGCCGCCGCCGTACGGATCGTCCCCGATCCCGGAGTTCACGAAGACCGTGTTCATCTCGCTCGTGCCGTCGGAGTAGTTCACGCGCACGTGGTACGGCCCGTTGGAGTTGAACGTCGCCGTGAGCGTGCCGAACGAAAGGTCCGCCGCGTACCCGTCCGGCTGGTTCGGCTGCACCGAGTAATCCGACTGCGAGAACGAATACGACCCGAAGGAGCCGTAGTCGTTGTCCGCGAGCAGCGGCAGGATGTTCGCGCCGACCACTTCGCGCCCCGGCGAGCCGGAGAACACGACCGAGCCGCCGAGGGACGCCGACTGGTAGGGATACATCCCCGTCGTCATCGAGTACGGATCGAAGTAGAGCTGCGAGTCCGAGAGCAGCGAAGCCGACGCCGTCGAGGCGCCGCCGACGCAGGCCATGATGGCGCCGATCCCGACCAGGCCCAACCGAACCGCGCCGTGCAGGAAGTTCTTGCGAATCATCAATCTCGTCCTTTCCAGTGTGTGTGTAAGCGTTCAGCAGCCGCGCCGTCGCCGGCGTTCCGTTCCGCACCGATCCGGATGTTGTGACTAGGCGCCGGCTTCCGCCGCGCTGCTGTCCACACAAGTCAAGCGACACCGAGCGAGAGAACTCACGTCTAAAGACGAACCTGCCACGAAAATTACGACCATTCGGCGCACAGTGCGTCGTCACATCCGATGACGAGTCGCACCCCGAGCGTCGCACATTTCAGGGATCGTCCTGTGCGAAGCGAACTGGCGTAGGCTCACGAGCCAGCGAACGGCCCGCTATTCGAGCCCGTGCTCTTTCTTGTACTTCGCGATCTCCTGTTGCAGCTTCAGCACGTCATACTCCGCCTGCAGGAGTTCCTTCTGGGCCTTCGCGTTCGCCAGGGGCTCGCCCTCCGCGGCCTTCGCCGCGTCTCCTCGGATTTTCTGCAGGTCGCCAATCGTTGTGCCCAGCTTGGATGTCGATGTTTCAAGAACCTTGGCCGCGCGCTCCGCCGAACTGCTGAAGTCCACTCCGTATTCGATCAGACCACCGTTCGTCGCGTCAAACTTCACCGCGGTCTTCATCATCGCCCAAGGCTTGTACTTCGCGTCGAGGAGCGCCACCGTGCTGAACTGGTTCATCGGGATCACGTCGTCGAACGCGACCGCCGTTCCCACGAACACGCTGACCCGGACCGGCATCGCCGGACGGTACAGCACGCCCGGGGTGTGCGGCCCCGCCGCGTAAGGAGTCGCCGCATCCTGAATCTGGACCGCTGTTCGGTACACATTCACCACGACCGGAGTCGGCGCGATATTCCCGACGCCGAACAGCTCCGAGGGCGGCTGGAGCGTGTACGAAGAATAGGGTTGGGCCGAACTGACGAACGTCGTCGCATCCGACGGATCCACCGTCACGCTATACGGAATCTCGACCAACTCGACGGATTCCGAGTTTGAATCCTGATAGGCCTTGACGACCGCGAGCAGTTTCTCACGTTCCTTCATCAGGTTATCGATGTCCGTCAGCAACGCCGGGGGCGCGGCGGCGTTGGCCCCCTGGAGCGCCGCGACCTTCTGCGCGATCTCCGTCGCGATCTGCGCCAGCCGCGCGTTGATCGCGGTGAGCGGCTCCCCCGACACCGCCCCCGCCGCGACCACCATCTTGGCGATGGCCAGCGCCGACGATACCGCCGATTCCACGACCTCAGGCCCCTTGTCCGTCAGGTTCGATTCCACCCCCGTCAGCAACAGGTTGTTGCCGACCGTCACCTTCGTGCTCCCCTGCAACCACACGGAATCCGCGACCTCATTATCGTCGATGGCGAAGCAGTTGTTCCTGTCCGCCACCGTCACAGCTTGGATCGCGATCGGCTTCCGCACCTCGATCGTGAGCGTCGGCGACCGGGTCACGCCCCCGACGATCTCGGTGCGCTTGACCACGGTGTACGTCACCGAGATCTTCAGCAGAGTCTTCGGCAGGCAGTAAACCACGCCCTCCGTCGCGGGCGCCGTGAACGACGACACCCGCAAGTTCTTCGTGCTGCACGAGGCGGAGCCCAGCGCGACGAGGACTCCGGCTAAAGCCAGGCGACTCACGTGATGACATTTCATGGAAGGCGTCTCCCTCAAATATAGATGGTGACGATCTGATTCCCGTTCGGATGGCCGGTCTGCGGATCAACGAGGTCCAGGAACACTCGGAAAGCCGAGGGGTCGGTCGCGACGTCCCGGTTCGCGCTCTGCGTGTTCAAGAGGTAGATCTGCCCCGCCGGGTTCACCCCGAAGTTGAACGCGTGCCGGTCGGTCAGCAGAAAGCCGACCGCCAGGGGCGAAGAAAAGCGCCGGCGCACGGCGAACCACGACATCCGCAACCTCAGGAACTGCACGTAATCATCGCAATCGAACACCTGGGGGATGTACGCGCCCGCGGACAACATCGGGTCCAGCACCGCCACGCCGCGGGCGAACTCCGCCGGGCAGGTGAGGTACTGCTCGTCCGAAACGACGATCCGCGCTCCCGCGATCTGAGGATTCCCAATCAGGTTGAGAAAACGAAGAACGAGCAAGTTGCGGACCGTCGACATCGATACCGACTCGAACGTGTCCCACGCAAAGTCGAGCTCGGGCGGCGGGTCATCGGGGTCCCACATCAGGCTCGGGAGTGCGGCGCCCATGTCCGAAAGGACCGGCCCGGCGAAAGCCGCAAGATCAGCACGCGGCGCCACCGCCGGCCCCGCCGCCGCGCCGCGCGGCGCTCCACGCTTCCGCTTGCCGCGCCCTGCTCGCCCGCCGCGGCGCGAGGGCGAGCGCCTCGGCTTCGACCGCGGTTTTTTCTTGGCGCCTGAGCGCTTGGCCGGCACGTGATCGCTCCGAACCCCCCTCGGGCGCGACAGATTAGCACTTGGAATTCGAATGTCGAGCCATATTCATACGAAATATGTTAATTAACCTGCGAGATCGTACGGATGATGGTGGCCCGCAACTCCGTATTTGTGGCGGACTTAACAACAATATGCTTTCACGTGATGATCCGTGCCGGGCCTGTCGATGAAGAGCAATTATCAACGCCTAACTATGGCAACGGCCTTTTCCAGATCTCCTGCACTCGTGCCGAGCTCTCGACGCTTCCATCGAACCGCGCCGCGTTGAGCATCTTCGTTCCGCCATGCGGCCACGCGAGCCGCTGCGCCACGTGCGCGTCCTGCCGGAAGTCCAGCACGCTCGACGTGCGCGTGGGCGGCGGGGGGTTGCTCACGCCCGTCGGCACCACCGCCGAGTCCACCAGCAGCGCGATCTCCGACGGCCGCGTGATGAGTTCCGTGCGCACGTGGGCCGTGGTCCCAGCCAGATCAAAGTTCTCGCGGTCCGCCGCGATTGTTTCTCCGGTTGCCGCATCGACCGAAGCCGGCCATCCCGCGTGCCCCGTCGCATTGATCGCGTACGTCCGTTCCATCTGCGGCCCGAGCGCCGCGGCGATCGAGGGACACGTCAATATCGTTCCCGTACCGTACAGTTGTGCGCCGGTGCCGCTGCGCTCGGAATACACATGAACAACGAGCGCCCAGAAGGGGAGCGCGGTGTACGGCTGGCCGAGCGCGGGCGTGCGCGCGTCGTTGTCGGCCGCGTACGCCGCGCACGCGATGGCGGCCTGTCGAAGATTCGACGAGCACATCGCCGCGCGGGCGGCCTCGCGCGCGCCGGAGAGCGCCGGCGCGAGAACGCCGAGCAGGATCGCGACGACCCCGATCACGACGAGCAACTCGATGAGCGTGAACCCGCGGCGCGAGGAAAGCATGAGAGACATCGTCGCATCATTGTTTCGCGCGCGGGGATCGGAGCGCGCGGCGGTGGACAATCCGCACATGGCGAAGCTCGGGATGACAGCTTGGCGCGCGCGCTCGATCCTGTGAAACGGGAACCATGCCTGCGGGGCAGCAATCGCCGAGAAGGAAGTGGGTAAATGCTAACTAAACCGAATAAATCCTTAACAAATGACAGCCGGAGGGCTTCGTGATACTCATGGTCAACTGATTTTCGGACGCCCGGTTGAAATCGAGTCGGCGCGCCGGGGCCGGCGGCGAAAAACCATTTCGAGAACGCGCGGCGAGCCCGCGCTCCAGTCAGGGTTTCTCTCGCGCGGCGAGTCGGCGCGAGCAGACGAGGGCCAGTGCAGATGAACGAACGGAAGATGGAAGGCGCGGGGGGCGGGGCGGTGGTGGTCGAGCCGCGACCTCGCGCGAACAAGAGTGGTAGCGGCGGCGGGGGCAGCGCGCCGATGATCGAGGCGGAAGGGCTCACGAAGATGTACGGCGACTTCTACGCCGTGCGCGAGGTGTCGTTCGCGATCCCGCGCGGGCAGGTGGTTGCGTTTCTCGGGCCGAACGGCGCCGGGAAGTCGACGACAATGAAGCTGCTGACGGGCGTCCTGGCGCCGACGAGCGGGCGGGCGCGGATCTGCGGCGTGGAGATGCAGTTGGACCGGCTCACCGCGGCGGAGCGGGTCGGCTATCTGCCGGAGAGCGGGCCGTTGTATCTCGATATGACGCCGCGGAGTCTGCTGCAGTTCTTCGCGCGGGCGCGCGGGATGGACGCGGCGAAGATGAAGCAGCGGGTTGATTATGTGGTCGAACACTGCCGGCTGAGCGAGGTGATCGGCAAGCCGATCGGGAAGCTCTCGAAGGGGTACCGTCAGCGCGTCGGGATGGCGCAGGCGCTGCTGCACGATCCGGAGGTGCTGATCCTCGATGAGCCGACGGCGGGGCTGGACCCGAACCAGACGGAGCACGTGCGCGAGCTGCTGCGGTCGCTCGCGAGGACGAAGACGATCCTCCTGTCCACGCATATTTTGAGCGAAGTGCGCGCGGTCGCGCAGCGGGTGCTGTTCGTGCACCAGGGACGGCTTGTCCACGACGGCTCCGTCGCTTCACTGGGCGAGAACGAGCAGGCGATGGAGGAGCGGTTCCATCGGATGTCGGGGCAGTGAGAGGTATCGAGCCATCAAGGCATCGAGTGGAAGACATTCAGGACACCGGGCACTTTCTGACTTTGAACTACTCATGAAATCCAACGTCATATTCGCGATTGTCCGCCGGGAGCTGGGGTCGTACTTCTCCAGCCCGACGGGGTACGTGTTCATTACGATCTTCATCTTCCTGTCGGCGTTCGCGGCGTTCTGGCTGCCGGACTTCTTCGACCGGAACCTCGCGAACCTCGACCAGCTCAACGAGTGGTTCCCGGCGCTGCTGCTGTTCCTGATCCCGGCGATTACCATGGGATCGTGGGCCGAGGAGCGGAAGCAGGGGACCGAGGAGTTGCTGCTGACATTGCCGGCGCGGGACAGCGATCTCGTGGTCGGGAAGTATCTCGCGTGCCTGGCGATCTACACGGTCGCGCTGCTCTTCTCGGTGAGCCACGTCGCGGTGCTGGCGTATCTCGGACGGCCTGACCTCGGGCTCATGGCGAGCACGTACTTCGGCTATTGGCTCTGCGGCGTCGGCTTGATCGCGGTCGGGATGGCGGCGAGCGCGCTGACCTCGAACCTGACGGTCGCGTTCATTCTCGGCGCGGTGCTCAGCGGGATCGTCATCGGGATCGGGAAGCTCGGGATGCTGATGCCCGACACGGCGCTGGCGCAGTTCGCCAAGGCGCTGTCGCTCCCGGACCGGTTCGAGGACTTCGGGCGCGGCGTGATTTCGGCGGAAAATGTGCTGTATTTCGTCATGCTCGCGGTGATGGGATTGCTCGCCAACGGGTTCCTCATCGGGCGCCGGCACTGGGCGGGATCGCCCAGCGAGCCTCAGCGGCTGGCGCTGGGGTTCGTGCGGGCGGCGGCGTTCGTGGTCGCGGCGGGCTCGATCGTGATCCTCGGCTCGCGCGCGAGCGCGCGGGCGGACGCGACGGCGGAGCGGTTGTGGAGCCTGTCTCCTCAGACGATGGAGGTGGTGAAGGCGATCGACCCGGAGCGGCCGGTGCAGGTCACGGCGTACGTGTCGCGCGAGGCGCCGGCGTCGTACACGCAGACGAAGGAAACTTTGCTGGGCCTGCTGCGCGAGCTGGACGTCGCGCAGGGCGGCAAGCGGATCGCGGTGCGGATCGTCGAGACGGAGCCGTACAGCGACGAGGCGCGCGAGGCGAAGAAGACATTCGGGATCGACTCGCGCGCGGTCGCGCCCTCGCCCGAAGACCGGGACATGAACACGAAGCAGGTGTTCATGGGGGTGGCGTTCACGAACGGTCCTCGGCAGTTCGTGATCCCGTTCATGAGCCGCGGGTTGCCGGTGGAGTACGAGCTCGCGCGGTCGATCCGCGCGGTCTCGGCGGCGGGGCGGAAGAAGGTGGGGGTGCTGGAGACGGACGCGAAGCTCTTCGGCGAGTTCGACATGCAGACCTTCTCGCCGCGGGAGGACTGGCCGATCGTGTCGGAGCTCCGCAAGCAATATGAGGTGGTGCGCGTGGCGCGTGGGCAGCCGGTGCCGCCGGATGTGGATGTGCTGCTGGTCGCGCAGGCGAGTTCGCTGATGCCTGACGAGTTCAAGCACGTGATGGACTACGTTCGCGCGGGGCGGCCCGCGGCGATCTTTGAAGACCCTTTGCCCCTGGTGAATCCGAACATCGGCACGAGTGAGCCTCGCGACGCGGGGCGGAACCCGTTCCAGCGGCAGGCTCCGGACACGCGGCCCAAGGCGGACATGTCTCAGTTGTATGCGCTGCTGGGCGTGGAAGAGAAACCGGACGTGATCGTGCGGGACCGGTACAACCCCAGGCCGCAGATGCCGTTCGAGCCGGAGATCGTGTTCGTGAACGCGGGGAGCGGCGGGCCGGAGCCGTTCAACCTGACGGACCCGATTACGAGCGGGTTGCAGGAGGTGGTGCTGCTGGCGACGGGCGCGATCAACCGCTCGGCGGACGCGGCGACGAAGCTGCCGAACGTGACGTACACGCCCTTGATGCGGACGAGCCGCGCGACGCAGACGATCAAGGTGAATGATGTCTTGCAGAAGGACTTCCTGGGGACCATCCGGGGATTCAACTCGAAGCGGCAGGGGAAGGATGCGGAGCCGGGGCAAGTGGTGGCGGCGCGGATCAGCGGGGCGCTGCCGGCGGAGCCGCCGAACGCGTCGCGCGCGGAGGATCAGTCGGCGCCCAAGCCGGGCAGCGTGAACGTGGTGCTGGTTGCGGATCTCGATCTGATTTCGCCGGAGTTCTTCCAGCTCCGCGAGGCGGGTGCGAAGGAGTTCGTCCTCGACAACGTGCCGTTCGTCTTGAACGCGATCGACGTGCTGGCGGGCGAGCAGTCGCTGCTGGACCTGCGGAAGCACCGGCCGGCGCACCGGACGCTGACGAAGCTCGACGAGGCGCGGCGGGCGGAGCAGGAGGAGACGGAGCGCGCGGTGACGGAGGCGAACCGGCGCGCGGACGAGGAGATCGCGCGGGCGAAGGCGGTGCTGACGAAGAAGGTGGAGGAGATCGAGAAGCGCGAGGACCTCGACGACACGGGGAAGGGGATCCTGCTCGAGAGCGTGCAGAGCGCGGAGCAGCGGCGGGTGGATGCGCAGGCGGCGGCGATCGGGGACCGGCAGTCAGAGGAGATCGCGGACGCGAAGGCGCGGTCGGCGAAGGACATCGGGTCGCTGCAGATGAGAATCCGGACGGCGGCGGTGCTCTTGCCGCCGATCCCGGCGTTCTTGCTGGGGTGCGTGGTGTTTACGAATCGGAGGGCGGGTGAGAAGGCGGGGGTGGTGAAGGAACGGCTGCGGTAGGTGTTGGGCGTTCGGATGCGGAGAAGGCGGCCACAGATGGCCCAGATGGACACAGATGAAAACTCAAAGCGAAAAACTCAAATCTCAAATTTGAAATTTCAAATTTGAAATGCAGACGAAGGGCGTTCAGCACTCAGCACTCAGCACTCAGCACTCAGCACTCAGCACTCAGCACTCAGCACTCAGGACCCAGGACTCAGGGCTCAGGACTCCACAGTCAGGACTCAGCACTCAAGACTCAGGACACAAGACTCAGGATTCCCATGACTGACTTCACAAAAACGTTGGCGATGATTGTTGTTGCGGCGGGGCTGGCGGGGGCGGTGTATGTCACGCGGCCGGTGGCGATCACCGACGCGAGCTTCAGCGATGTCGGACAGGAGTTATTCCCAGGCTTCACGGACCCGGCGAAGGCGGCGAGTCTTGAGGTGGTGGCGTACGACGAGGGGAGCGCTTCGTTCAAGCCCTTCAAGGTGATCTGGGACGGGAAGAAGTGGGTGATCCCTTCGCACTACAACTACCCGGCGGACGCGAAGGAGAACATGGCGCAGGCGGCGTCGGCGTTCGTCGGGGTGACGAAAGAAGTGGTGGCGTCGGAGCGGGCGGCGGATCATGAGGAACTGGGGGTGGTGGACCCCTCGGACGCCGCGGCGCCGGCGAAGGGGCGCGGGACGCGGGTCACGATCCGCGACGCAGCGGGCGCGACGCTCGTGGACGTGATCATCGGGAAGGATGTGAAGGCGCTGGCGGCAGCGGCGGATGCGCAGGTCACGGGGAAGAAGTACGTGCGCCTGCCCGGCGAGCAACGGACGTACGCGGTGTCGTTCACCAAGACCTTCTCGACGAAGTTCTCGGATTGGGCGCAGACGGACCTGCTGCAGATGAACGGCCAGCAGGTGTCGGCGGTCGCGGTGGACCGGTACTCAATTGATGAAGCGGCGGGGGTGAAGAAGACGGATGAGCGGCTGTTCCTCAAGCGGGATACGTCGGTCAGCCCCGACGCACCGACGTTCGGGTGGAAGCTGGAATCGACGAAGGGCGGGCCGCCGGGGGAGGGTGAACAGATCAATCTGACGAAAGTGAACGACCTCGCGGCGGCGCTGCGGGAGCTGCGGATCGCGGGGGTAAGGCCCAAGCCGGAGAAGCTGGTGCGGCTGTTCGCGGGCGATGATGCGCAGGCGTCGCTGGACCCGATGGACCAGCTCAACCTGCGTTCGCGGGGGTTCTTCATCACGTCGAAGGGCGGGTTGCTCGCGGACGAGGGTCAGGCGTCGTACGTGACGGCGGATGGTGTGTCGTACAACTTCTATTTCGGGCAGGTGCTCTTCGGCGAGGGGGAGGCGGTGAGCGCGGGTGCGGAGCAGCCGCTGGGCCCTGGGGAGTCGACGGCGAGCGCGGCGGCTGGGGACAAGAAGGGACAGGAGACGCGGTACGCGTTCATCAGCGCGTCGGTGGATGCGTCGGTGCTGGGGCCGGAGCCGACGCCGCCGACGGCGCCGGCGGCGGGGACGAGCGCGGCCACACCAGCGCCCGCCGGCGGAGAGACCAAGTCGGAAGGCGCGGCGGACACGAAGCCCGAATCGGGGGAGAAGCCGGCGGAAGGTGCGCCGGCGGCCACTCCGGCTGTGGATGAGGCGGCGCAGAAGGAATACGACGCCGCCAAGGCGAAATATGACGCGGACATGGCGGAGCGGAAGAGGAAGCTGGACGAGGCGCAGAAGAAGGTTTCGGCGTTGAACAAGAAGTTCGCGGAGTGGTATTACGTGGTGGATGCGAAGCTTTTTGAGCGGCTCCGGCCGACGCGGGCGGACCTGGTGCAGCCGATTCCGCAGACGCCGCCTCGGGAGGCGCCGGCGGACATGCCGCCCGGGATGCCGATGATGCAGCCGCCACCCTCGGGCACGGACGGCGGCGGCGCGGGACAATAGAGGCGAGTGGCCGAACGTGATTCGTCAACGCGTGCGAGCGGGCCGGTGGGTCGGCGGCGCGTGGTGTCGCGCGCGCTGCGGTGGACGCTGTGGATCGTGGCGGCGGTGCTGGTGGGCGGGGCGATCCTGTCGCAGACGCCGGTGATGCGGGCGATCGTGCTGCCGCGGCTGCAGGCGGAGCTGCGGTGCGACGTGACGTGCGGCTCGGTGCGGATGAGCCCGGGCGGGACGATCGTGGTGAACGACATCGAGATGCGGGTGCCGGGGGTGAGCGGGCCCGAGGGGATGTTCCTGCGGGCGCCGAGTCTGCGGATCCGGCTGTCGTGGTGGGGGCTGCTGACGGGCGGCGGGGGCGGGGCGCACGAGATCACGCTGATCGAGCCGGTGGTGCGGCTGAGCATGGGCGCGGACCAGCAGTTGAATGTCGCGCCGCTGGCGAAGGAGCGGAAGCCGGGCGGGCGCATGCCGAACGTGACGGTGGTGCGCGGGACGCTCGAGCTGGGCGAGCACGGGCAGGAAGGCGCCAAGGAATACCAGGTGCTGGACTCGATGCGGCTCGCGGGGTCGCTGATCCAGAAGGCGCCCGCGTCGCCGGTGTATCTGTTGTCGCTGATGGAGCTCAAGGATGTCGAGAGCTCGACGGGGAAGCTGGAGCGCGACTCGCCGGGGATGCGGGTGACGGGGGAGATCGATTCGGACCGGTTGGCGGGGAAGGTGGCGCTGCGCGATGTGAACCTGTCGGAGTGGGGACGGAAGACGGCGCCGACGCCGGTGAGGGAGCTGTGGAAGACGCTCGCGATCAGCGGATCGATCCCGCGCGCGGAGATGAGCTACGACCCGGACGCTGGGCCGAGCGCGGAGTTCGCGCTGGACGGGGTGACGATGAACATCCCGGTGCCCGAGCGGGTGGACAAGGTCGGCGCCCAGGTGCCGGCGGGGTTGCTCGCGATGCGCGGGGTGACGGGGACGATCCGGTTCGACACGGGGCTGGGCGGGGGGTTGTCGGCGGAGCTGGAGGGGTCGGTCGAAGAGCTGCCGTGCAAGGTGGTCTTGAAGATGGCGGAGCTCTCGGCGGATTCGGCGCTGGAGTGCCGGATCATCGCGGACCGGTTCAAGCTGGTGGACCGGCCGGATTTGTTGCCCTTGGCGCCGCACATCGTGCGGGTGCTGGTGCAGCTGTTCAGCTCGCCGACGGCGGAAGTGAACGCGCGGGTGAGCGTGGCGCGCGGGCCGCCCACGAGCGAGGGCCCGGCGGAGTTCTCGGTGTCGGGGCTGGTGGAGTTCGAGAAGGGGCGCGGCGAGTTCGAGCTGTTCACGTACCCGATGACGGATGTATCGGGGACGATCACATTCAACGACAAGGAAGTGGAGATCACGCGGATCGTGGCGAAGAGCCCGACGACGGCGAAGCTGCTGGCGTCGGGGCGGATCTGGCCGCCGAAGGACATCGCGGCGGTGGACGTGATGGTGAACGTGGTGGACATCCCGCTCGATGAGCTGTTCGAGCAGTCGCTCCCGGCGAACCGGCGGCGCGTGTTCGCGGAGGTGTTCGATCGCGAGGCGTACAAGAGGCTCGTGAGCGAAGGGGTGGTGGCGCGGAGCGGCGAGGGAGGAACCGGCGGGGGGGAAGGGAAGAAGGCGTTTGAGCTGGGCGGGCTCGCGTCGATGACGATCCATGTCACGAGCGAGATGGGCGAGAACACGGGGTTTGAGACCGACATTGTTTTGCGGGCTCCCAAGGCGATGGTGCTCCCCAAGCACTGGCCTTACCCGTGCGAAGCGCGGAACGTGACGGTGCACGCGACGGACACGTACACGGAGTTCGACGCGCCGGAGCTGGTGGGGCTGAGCGGGGCGACGGGGAGCGCGCGGGGGCGCGTGACGTACCAGGGCGACTGGTACGACCCGGATATCCGGGTGCAGTGCGCCGGCGTGCCGATTGATCCTTATTTATTGTTCGCGCTGCCGACGAGCGCGGTCCCGGCGAGTGAGGGGTCGCTCACGGCGGGGGACCTCGTTCGACGGCTGGGATTCCGCGGCCAGGTCGAGGGCGAGGCGACGGTCGGCTCGCTGGTCGGGGGCGGGATCGGGTACACGATCGAAGCGCGGACGGAGGGGAGCGGGCTTGTCGCGGAGCCGGGCGCCGTGGAGCGCGATGACGGGACGCGCGAGGGCGGGTTCCCGCTCACGGGGATCAGCGGCGTGATGCGGCTGACGGAGTCGGGGCTGCGACTCGAGGAGGTGAAGGGGACGATCGGCGGCGGGGCGGCGGGCGCGACGGGGCGCTTCGAGATGGAGCTTGCGGCGTCGGCGCCGGCGATTGATGCGAGCACTCCTCCGATTCCTGAGGAGATGAAGGACAAGCTGTCGGCGCGGATCCGGTTCGAGGATCTGGATCTCACGTTGCCGATCGAGAAGCTCGTCGGCGCGGTCGCGCCGGCGCAGGGGGCGCGGCTCGCGTTTCTTCGCGCCTCGAGGCGGCCCACGGGGCTCATTGACGGATCGGTCGCGGTTTCGCGTACGAAAGAAGGCGACGGGTACGACTACACGGCGGGGTTGACTCGGATCCGGGGGTTGTCGATCGATGCGCTCGGGGGTCGGCTGATGATGGGGGACGCGGAGGGATCGGTTGCGCTGACTTTTGCGAGCGCGGAGTTCGAAGATGTGCGGGCGCGCCTGCTGTACGAGGGGGAAGCGGCGGGGGAGCTCGAGCTGCATGGTCGGCTGGCGCTGCAGGAGAACGGAGCGTCCGACCTGGATGCGCAGCTGACGGGGACGAGGATCGAGTCGAAGTTCATCCGCGCGGCGGTGGGGGCGTTCGAGCCTCGGGCGGCGCTGCTCCTGGACGAGATGAAGGTCGTTGGCGTCGTGGACGCGGGGATCACAATGCGGGGTTCGGGGATGGGCGTGATGGGTGGAGGTGGGGGGACGCGGCTCGGTTCGGCGGGGACGGAGATGCGGGTGTGGATCGAGCCGTCGAGCGCGGCGTTCATGAGCCGCGGTACCGAAGTGCGGTTTGATGAGATGACGGGGCGGCTGCTGATCGATCCGACTTCGGTGCGTGCGGAGCGGCTGCGCGGGCGGGCGGCGTCGTGGGGGTTTGAGGCGGACGGGCAGGTGAAGCGTGCGCCGGGTCAGTCCTCCGTGCCGCGGGGCGCGGAGCTGACGGTGTCGCTCGACGGGGAAGGATTGACGGAGGATTTCCGTTCGATTCTTCCGGTGGAAGTGGACGAGTCGCTGCGCGCGATGGCGCTGACGATGGGTGGACGGTTCGCGCTGGAAGGCGGGCGGCTGACGCTGGATTCGATCGATGGGAGCGCGGGGTTCGCGTTCGTCGGCGAGGCGTCGTTTGAGAAGGTGGGGCTGACCACCGCGGCGCCGGTGACGGGGCTGAGCGGGCGGGCATCGATCGATGTGACGAAGGGGCCGTCGGATCGCAAGCCCCGGGTGAACGTGGCGCTGCGGGCGGATGAGTTCAATGTCTTCGGCGTGCGGATGACGGAGGGGCAGGCGAGCATCCGGGGTGGTGGGGGCGACGGCGATTCGTATCTGATTCCGATGATCCGCGCGCGGACGCACGATGGCGTGATGACGGCGCGAGGGTCGATCACGACCGATGGCTCGAACGCGAAGTGGTACGACGTGTCGGTTGATCTTTCGGGGATCGCGTTCGGATCGCTGCTGAAAGACTTTGCGAGTGATGAGCCGGTGAGCGGGGAGGTGGAAGACCGCGGTGTGCTGGATGGCTCGATCGCGATGAACGGGAAGATCGGGGATGCGGCGTCGCGACGGGGGCGGGGGCTTCTTCGGGTGAGCGGGAGCGGGGACGTGGTGAAGCTGCCGTTGATGCTGCCGCTGCTGGAGTTGTCGAATCTTCAACCGCCGTTTGGGGAACCGTTGAATTTCGCGTCGGCACGGGTGCACATCGAGGGGGACCGGGCGGTGTTCGACGAGATCGCGGTGGAGTCGGATTCGCTGGCGATCGTGGGGGAGGGGGAGGCGAGGTTGAGCGATTCGTCGCTGGACCTGCGGTTCCGCACGCGGGCGGGGCGTCGGATTCCGATTTTGACGGACATCCTGGAGACGCTCCGGGACGAGGTGGTGACGACGCGGGTGACGGGGACGCTCGCGCAACCGGAGGTGAAGGCGGAGGGGCTGACGGCGACGCGGAAGATGCTGGGGGATATCTTCCGGGGTGAGAAGAGGGAAGAGAACACCGGGGAGGGGGCGCGGGTAGAGTGAGACGGTGGGACGGTGATGAGATGGGATGGTGTTGATGGAGCGAAGAGGCGACATGCATGACACGGTGGGCGCCGCGATTGGCGCGGGTGGCGTTGCGCCGGGGGGGCGGAAGGTCGATGACCCGGCGTTCGTGAGGCGGCTGGAAGAGCTCGTGCGCGAGTGCGGGGGCGATCCGGCGTCGTTCGACGGGCGGCTGATCCGCGACATGCTGGTGACGTCGCTGAAGCTCGTCACGGATGATCGCGACACGGGCGAGCTGAAGCTGCTTTCGTCTTCGCTCAAGGAACTGCGGCACGCGTACCGGGTGTTCGCGCCGTACCCGGACGAGCACAAGATCAGCATTTTCGGATCGGCGCGCACGCCGCCGGGGCACCGGGACTACATCGCGGCGGTGGAGTTCGCGCGGCTGATGGCGGAACGGAAATGGCTGGTGATCACCGGCGCGGGCGACGGGATCATGAAGGCGGGGCACGAGGGTCCGGGGCGGGCGCAGTCGTTCGGGCTCGCGATCCGGCTGCCGTTCGAGCAATCGACGAACGATGTGATCACGGGGGACAACAAGCTCATCAACTTCCGGTACTTCTTCACGCGGAAGCTGATGTTCGTGAGCCAGAGCGAGGCGGTCGCGGTCTTCCCGGGCGGGTTCGGGACTCAGGACGAGCTCTTCGAGTCGCTGACGCTGGTGCAGACGGGCAAGAGCGCGATCGTTCCGATCGTGCTGCTCGAGGGGCCGGGCGGGACGTACTGGGGGCACTGGGAGAAGTACATCAAGAAGGAACTGCTCGAGGGAGGGTTCATCAGCCCGGAGGATGAGAGCCTCTACTACATCGCGAAGGACCCGATGGACGCGGTGGAGCACGTGTGCCGGTTCTACCGGAACTACCACTCGTCGCGGTATGTCGGGGACGATCTGGTGGTGCGGGTTCGGAAGCCCTTGAAGGAAGCGGATGTCGAGCGGTTGAACGCGGAGTTCCCGTCGCTTCTGCGGAGCGGGAAGGTCGTGCAGCGCGGG
>DASZQL010000277.1:0-13358 GCA_035549675.1 Phycisphaerales bacterium
CATCCGCGAGGCCATCGAACGCAAGCAACGCGGCGAAGTAAAGCGCGTCGTCGTCGCCGGCTGCCTCGTCCAACGCCACCGCGCGAAACTTCTCGAATGGGCCCCCGGCATCGACGCCATGATCGGTGTCTTCGATCGCGATCACGTCGTCCAGGCCGTCCGCGGCAGCGCCGAGCGTGAGGACCTTCACGCCTCGCCCGACAAGCCTCGCTACTGGATCGCGGGAAACGCGCTGAAGGCCGCCGAGGAACGCGGCCGCAACATCACCGGACTCACCGTCAATGGCAAGGACGGCAAGGGCGTCGGCTACTTCGAGGACGACTCCGCCCGTCTCCGTCTCACGCCCCGCCACTACGCCTACCTCCGCGTTTCCGAAGGCTGCAACCAGAACTGCGCCTTCTGCACCATCCCGTCGATTCGAGGCAAGATGCGCTCCAAGCCGCTCGACGCCATCGAGCGCGAGGCCCGCGAACTTCTCGATGACGGCGCCTTCGAGCTCAACCTCATCGGCCAGGACACCACGTCCTACGGCGACGACATCGGCCTCGGCTGGAACTATGACGGTAAAGGCGGCGGCGGGCTCCCGGCGCTCCTGACCACTCTCGACCATGTCGTCCGCGATCACGCCGGCAACTCGGGCGCGAAGCCGGGGTGGATCAGGCTCATGTACGCCTACCCCTCCACCTTCAATGACGCGATGATCGACGCCATCGCCAAGCTCCCGACCGTCACGAAATACATCGACATCCCGCTCCAGCACGCCTCAGACCGGATGCTCACCGCGATGCGCCGCCACGTCACGCGCGCGAAGCAGGAAGCCGTGATCCGCAAGCTCCGCGACCGCGTCCCGGGCATCGCGATCCGCACGACGTTCATCACCGGATTCCCCGGCGAGACCGACGCCGACCACCGCGAGCTCATGGAGTTCGTCGAGTCGATGGGCTTCGAAGCGATGGGTGTCTTCGAATATTCGCGCGAGGAAGGCACCCGCGCCGGCACGATGGAACTCGACGATTGTCTCCGTGTTGCCCCCGAGCTCAAAGCCCACCGCCGCGCCGAGCTCATGGAACTGCAGCAGCGAATCGCGTTCGACCGCGCCGCTTCGATCGCCGCAGAGTTCGACGAGAACGACCCGTCAGCCGGCGGCCGTCGAGTCGATGTGCTGATCGACCGCCCGCTCCGCTCGGCCGGCCGCGCGACTTCGGGCGTGGGCAAAGGCGGCAAGCTCTACCAGGGCCGCACCACGTCGCAGGCCCCCGACATCGACGGCGTGACCTACGTCCAGTCCGCCACGGGCCTCAATCCCGGCGAACTCATCGAATGCGTGGTCGTGGGCAGCGATGGCTATGACTTGATCGCGCGTCCCGTGGCAGAAATAGCCTCGCCCGCTCGCCGATCCAAAGCCCGCAAAGCCTAAACCAGAACACGAGTGCCGGGACACGCAGCTTTGGACGTGTCCCGCGCGGCAATCTGTAACCGGTGCCACGACTATTCCGCTTCGGGAATAGTCGTGCCGTTCCCACACCGTCCGACGAAACACGACCCTCAGGGGGCGTGCTTTTTCTGCTCCTCCGTCACCTGCTCTTCGGCATGCTTCGCCAGCGCCTCGCGCTTGATCGTCGCGCGCTCGTCAACCCGCGCCCGGTACTCCGCCGCGTCGGCCGACCGGCTCGCGCGATCCGCCCGCCAGTACGAATACCCGGCGATCTGTCGGTGAATGTAATCCGGCGCCCGAACCAGCAGCGTCCCGTTGTGCGCATCGATCGTCGCGCCGTCCCCGCCGTTCTGCCGCCACTGCTCGAACTCGATGTTATTCGTGATGATCCGGATGATCTTGTCGGTCATCTCCTGCTCGGTCGGCCCGACGGGCTCGGCCTCGTAGTTCTGGATGACCCCGCCGCCACCGCCGCCCCCGCCCCCTTTACCCGTGGACTGGTTCAGCACCTGCTCCAGGCTCAACTGAGGCACGTTCGTAAAGTTCGGCGCCTCAAAGAGCAAATCGTGCACGTCGTACACCTTCAGTGTTGCCTCACGATTCAGCCGGCTCCGCGGCCCGATCTCGATCGCTCCGCTCTCCGACATCTGCCAGGTGCACGACGAGAAGTCGTCACCCGCCTTATCCAGCAGCCGCTCGATGAAGTTCAGCGTCGTTTCATCGCGCGCCGTCATCGTGATTCTGCGGTCCTTCTCGAGCCCGTCCGCGTGGCGATCGTCCGTCCACAACGGGTCGATATCCGCCCCCGCGAAGTCGCGCAGGAACTGGACCACATCGACCAGCTTCTGGTCAATGATCTCGACAGTGATGCGGCGCTGCAGCTTCGTCAGCGTGACCGCCCGCGAATCGGCCCGCGAGCTTGACGGCGCCACAGGGGGTTCGACTTGCCCACCCCGCTGCGTCGTCGTCGACGCCTGTCCCGCGGCCGTCCCTGCCGCGATCAGCATCATCAAAAGGATCGGGATACGCATTGTCTTGGCCGGCATAAGGCACCATCCTTGTCGCCGCACGGTCCGTGCGGCACTTCATCGTACGCCCCACCCGACAACCTCGTCTTTCTTGCCCCATTGGACGCGCGGACCCGTCCCCGGTTCCCTAGCGACCATTCTCGGGCGTTGCGGCTGGCGTAATCGCCTTCAGCACTTCACACGCCGCCAGCAGCGACAACGCCGTCGAATCCAGTCCCAGCGTCTGGTCCCACACCGCCCGCCGCACACCCCCCATCGCCCGCTTCGGATCCCGGTACATGTGCGCCGCCGCGTCGTCCGGCGCGAGCTGGAACATGAACCGCATCGACCGCCGAAGGCTCGACAGTTCCCGCGCGAACAGGTCCGGCGGCGTCAGCCGCTCATCGCTCAGCATCGTCGCCGCGAACGCCACCGGTCTGAGCGTCGTCCACGTGGGGAGCGGGTTCCGCGAGCGGGTAAACAGCAACCCGCCCGTGAAATCGAGGCACTCCCCCACATCCGCATCCGCGAGCTGGAACTTCCACATCGTCTGCCGCATGTCCACGAGCGCCGCGAGCGAGGGCACTTCCCCCTTCGCCCCGGCGAGCTCCAACTCCGCCCACCCTAGCCACGGCATCATCGAAACGAGATCCCCACGGCTCGTATCACGAAACAACGACCGCACCGCGCGCTCCGCCGACGTCCGCAGCGACGATTCTCCCTCCGATGCCCGCACCATCGCTAATGCCGCGAGCGCCCGCGCCGCGCCGGGAACTTCCCCGTTCCACTCGCCCGACGCCAGCAGCGCTGTCTTCACCTGCACCACAGCGCGACCATAAAACTCATCATCCAGCGGGAACGCGCCCTCGTCCCACCGCCGCGCCTCCCACCACGCCGCCACAAACGCCGAGGCTGAAGGCACGCTCGTCAGGGGATCCTCTTCGCCATCCGCGATCGTCTTGAGATCGCCCAGCACCCGCGCCGCGAACTTCCGCGCCTTTTCCGCATCCGACGGCGCCGTTCCCGTCGTCGCCGCATACCGCAACAACGCCATCGCCGCGACGCTCTGCTCCAAAGGCGGCGCGACCACCGGCTCGAACCGATCCATCACTGGCTTGTAGTCTCCCGTCATCCCGTTCGGTTCCGACCCCGGCCAGTCGTGCATCATCAAGTGCGCCGCCGCTCGATCCGCGAACTGTCGTAGCCCCGTCATGCTCACCGAAGCAAGCGGGATCACCGACCCGCCCCGCATCAGGAACCGCGGCTGCTCCCCCGGCGCACACGCCGCCAGGTGCCGGCACGAGAACCGGTACACCACCAGCCCGTGTACCTTCCGGAGCTGCCCGAGCTCCAACGGCGGCAGCCCGATCTCCCCCGCCGCCGATCGCATCGCCTCCGCCGGCGTCGTGCCCGTCGCGAGCATGACCCCCGGAAAGAACCCAATGGTCTTGTCCCCCGCCCGCGCCGCGACACCATCAATCCCCGGCGAAAGCTCCATCGCCGCCGCGTCGAACGTCTCGCCCAAGAGCGGCACCAGCGTCCCCGCCACCTGCACATCCACCATCACCCGCGGCAGCATCTCCGCGATGTGCTCCTCGCGCATCGCGTCCCGCTCCACCGGGAACCGCTGGTTCGCCTCCACCATCGCGTCCCGCGCCGCCATCCACGCCGTCGAGCCGGACTCTCCCATCCGAGTCGCCCGCCCAATCACCTGCCCGGATAGCCGCAACGTGACGCACGCGCCCTTCGTGCCTGCCGGGTCGATCGCCTGAGCCTCGCCCGGCGCCTTCCAGCGCTTCACCCACCCGTCGATCGCCTGCCACGCCTCGAGCGTCTTGCCCGCCGGAGGCACGGCAGCAGCCCCCATCGCCCGCTCCGAAGGTCCGATAGCTGCAAATCCGATCGCCACGGCGAGCGATAACACGCGAACGATGCCGCGCCGCGACATCACGCGTTCACTGCGAGCCACGCCATCGCTTGCCTTCTCGGACCCGCGCCACAGCCCAGAGCCGTTTCCCAGCCCAACAGACGCGTCGCTTGCCCCGCGGCACACCCGTTGTATGTTGGACTGTCGGACAACTGGAGAAAGGGAAAGAGCCATGCTTGCCGCGCTCCGCCGCAGCGACCTGTTGATGCTTACAGAGCACCGCCAGAGGATCCTGCTGTTCACCGTCCTGACGTTCCTGGTGATGTGCTGAAGGCCACGGGGCCGCATGATACGGTGGCCATCCACTACCCGTAATCAGTCGCGCGTCGACTAGACTGGCCCCGTGCCCAGCCCATCGTTCCTGGTGATGGCCACTGCCTGGATTTTGCTCGGGCTGGACATCGCCCCGCCCACTCGTGAAGTATTTGTTGGCGAAGCGCCGCCTACTCACACGTTCAGCCGTGGGCCCTTTATTGATATTGCTCCAGACTGGCTCGGCGGACTCTTGATCCTGCTAGTCATCAGGGCACGCCTGGATCCCGAGCACGCATGGCGCCTCGTTTGGAACATCGCAATGGCGATCGCTTTGCTGGCGGCCGTCGATCAAGTGCTCGAAATCTGCCTACCGCTCCGGAGTACCAATAGCGCGTCCTACAGGGGCGTGCGCTCGGGATCCGGTATCACATTGCAAACATTGGTTTTCGCGGGCTGCCTCTGCACCGTATTTGCATTCAAGGCGATGAACCGAGCGCAGCGATCACCCGCGATCCGCACGTTGACCGGCGTTGCGGCGATGCTCCCGACGCTCGCCATGCTGATCATTGTTCCCTATCTATTCTCGCTGATCGAGTGCCCGAAGTGGCTTCTGATTACTGCGACATTGGCGTTCTATTTGCCGCCGATCGTCCTCTGCGCATCGGCCGCGTTTCTATTGGATTGAAAAAAGCCCGGGGGCTTTCCCCGGGCTTCGTTCGTTCAATCAACGCCCGCACACGCAGGCCCAACGATCACAGGCTGATCTTGTCGGTACCCATCGCGCCGTGATCGTCCATGCCGCCGCGGCTCGGCGATCCACGCTCGGCTCGCTCGGCCCGCGCCTCGTCCACCGCGCCCCACTGGGCGCGCTTGAGCGAGAGGCCGATCTTGCGGTCCGCCGTGTCGACGCGGAGGATCTTGACGTCCACCTCGTCGCCCGCCTTGACCACGTCGTGCGGGTTCTCGACCTTGTGGTCCGCCAGCTCCGAGATGTGCAGCAGGCCTTCGAGATCGTCCTCGAGCTCCACAAACACGCCGAAGTTGGTGATCTTCGTCACCTTGCCGCGGACGACCATGCCCGGCTTGTAGGCGCCCGGGATGGCGTTGAGCCACGGGTCCTCCGTGAGCTGCTTGAGGCCGAGCGAGATGCGCTGCTTCTCGCGATCGACTTCGAGCACGACACACTTGAGGTCCTGCCCCTTCTGGAGGAGCTCGTTGGGGTGCGCGACCTTCTTGGTCCAGGACAAGTCGGAGACGTGCAGGAGGCCGTCGATGCCCGGCTCGATCTCGACGAACGCGCCGTAGTTGGCGAGGTTCCGCACCTTGCCCTCGACGATCGTGCCCGCCGGGTACTTCTCCGCCACGAGCTCCCAGGGGTTGACCTCGATCTGCTTCATGCCGAGCGAGATTTCCTGCTTGTCCTTGTTGATCTCCAGGACAACAACCTCGACTTCCTGCTGAGGCTGGACGAGTTCCGACGGATGGTTGATCCGCCGCGTCCACGACATCTCGGAGATGTGCACGAGGCCCTCGATGCCGTCCTCCAGCCGCACGAACGCGCCGTACGACATGAGGTTGACCACCGAGCCCTTGATCCGCGAGCCGACCGGGTACTTCTGCTCGATCTCCTCCCAGGGCGAGGCTTCCTTCTGCTTGAGGCCCAGCGCGATCTTTTCCTTGTCGAGGTCGATGTTGAGGACCTTGACCTCGATCCGCTGGCCGATCCGGAGCAACTCGCTCGGGTGGTTGATCCGGTTCCACGACATATCGGTGATATGCAGGAGGCCGTCGATGCCGCCCAGGTCCACGAACGCACCGAAGTCGGCGATGTTCTTCACCTCGCCGTTGACGATCATGCCTTCCTTGAGCGTGCCAAGCAGTCGCTTCTTCGCCTCTTCGCGCTCGTGCTCGATCAACTTGCGGCGCGAAATCACGATGTTCCGGCGCTGCTCGTCGATCTTGAGAATCTCAGCCCGGATGTCGCGACCGATGAACTCGCCGATGTCGCCAGGGCGGCGCACATCGACCTGCGAAGCGGGCAGGAACACCGGCACGCCGATGTCCACCAGGAGCCCGCCCTTGATCTTCCGCATGACGCGGCCCTGAACCACATCGCCCTCGTGCGTCGTCTGGATGATCTTCTGCCAGTTCAGGATCCGGTCCGCTTTCCGCTTGGAAAGCTGGATCAGCCCGCCTTCGCCCTCGATCGACTCCAGCAGCACCTGCACTTCCGTGCCGGGCCGCAGCGACGAGGCGTCATCAAACTCTTCCTTCGGGATCAGACCCTCGGACTTCAGGCCAACGTCGATCACGACGTCATCGCCCGCCATCCCGACGACCTTACCCGTGAGGATGGTGTCTTCCTTGAACTCGCCGACGGGACCGCTGAGCACCGACGCCATGTCGTCGTCGGACCCGCCGCTCTTCTCGCCGAAGGCATCCTTCAGCAGCGCAGCGGCCTCGGCATCCGCGATCCCCAGAGACGCGATCAGATTCTCATCAATCATGTTGTTCAACTTTCCTCGCCCGCTCGCGCGCCGATCGCCGCGTGCGCCGGGAAGATCGCAGGTGCGATCCGGGCATCCCGGCTCGCCGCCCAGCAGTCAGGCGGCTCTGAAAAGAGGTTCCACTCGAGCCCGCCGAGCACCGTGCGCGGCTACCAGGGCCCCACCCCGGATCGGCCCGGGGCGAGCCGAGCAGTGTAGCAATTCACCGCTGTTTTTCAATGTCTTTTCAGATAGAGCCCTCGGCGCGAGCCGAGGGGCCCCCTGCCGCCCACCGCTCGATCACCCGCCTCTGCGGGTTCGACATCGGCAATTCCGTCATCCGCCGGGGATCCACAAACTCGCCCATTTCAGGCCGGAATGTGGTTCCAACCCGCCCCTCCCACACCCGGAACGTCACCCTCCGGTGCGTCGTTTGATGGGTGAATGTTTCGATTTCGTTCACCTCAATCGCGCCGGACCAGTTCACCAACTCTTCACGCGTCGCGCCCTTCGTTCCCGGAGATTCATGGGTGATCGCCTCCCACATCCCCGCCCACAGCCCGTCATCGCCGCGCTGCCTCATCAACACCGCGCCGTCGCGTCGCCGGATGACGATCACATCGTGTCGCACCTCGCTCACCGCCGCGCGTTTCTTCGGGAGTGGAATCGTCTCCTGCAATCCCTCCCGTCGCGCGACGCACAACTCTCGAAGCGGACACTCCCCGCACCGCGGTGAGCGCGGCACACACACCACCGCGCCCAGTTCCATCATCGCCTCGTTGAACTCCCCCGCCCCACCACGCTCCGCAGCAATCGTCACCAGTTCCTCCGCGCGACCCCACGTCCACGCGCGCGTCTTCGGATCCTCTCGCGCCAGTTCCTTCCCCTCCACCCGCATCAGCACCCGCTCGACATTCCCATCCACGATCGGCGCCGCTTTCCCGTACACGATGCTCGCAATCGATCCCGCCGTGTACCGCCCCACCCCCGGCAGGCTCATCAACTCCTCCACCCCATGCGGCACTTTCCCCCCAAACCGCTCCACCATCAACCGCGCTGCCGCATGCAGATTCCGCGCCCGCCGGTAGTACCCAAGCCCGCTCCACGCCGCGAGCACATCCTGCTCGCTCGCCTTCGCCAGCGCCCGCACGGATCCGAACCGACGAACAAACCCTCCGAGCCGCTCCGCGACCCGCCCTGCCTGCGTCTGCTGCAACATGATCTCCGCGACGAACGCCACATAAGGATCCCGCCGCGCCCCCTGCTCCGCCGACGCTCCCCGCGCCGGTTTCCGCCAAGGCAGCTCCCGCGCACTCTTCTCAAACCACTCCACGAGCCTTCGCACGATGGCCTCATCGCGCCCGTCGCGTGAGCGAGTTCGATTTCTCACCGCGCCGTCCGCTCCGCGCGTCGCAGGGGGCTCGGGAGCCATGGTCCGGCGCTTCGCCGAGCCATGATTCCCGACGGAGCCTTGCTTCGTGGCAGAGCCGCGGTTCGTTGCCGAGGATGTGCTCATCTTTCCCACCACCGTCACCGCCACGCTCCGCACCCGGAGGGCCTGAGGGCTGTTGCCGGGGGTCGAAGTCCCGATGAAATCGGGACGCAGACCCCCGGTTGTCGTTCCCGCACCTCCTGCACCCCGGAGGGGTGCAGGAACACATCATCCCGGACTCATTCCCTTCAGCGCCGCCCTGATCTTCTCCTTCAACCCCTTCCACTCCACCTCCGCGCGCTTGTTCACCGTGATCCAGCCCGGCCCGATCAGCACGCCCGTCACCCCCTCGATCCGAAACAACCCCGCGGCGATTGAATCATTCTTCGCCGCCTCCGCCGTCCGATACGACCGCGGCGACTCCCCCTCCCCAGGCACCCCCTTCTTCAACACACACTTCACCGCATTCGGGTTCGGCGTGCTCTCAAACTCATCAATCTCCAGTCCCATGAATCCCTTTCTATCGCTCTGTACCGATTCTGTCGGCCCGCCAATTCCGTCTCTGTCTACCTCTGTCTTCCTCTGTGTTCACATTCTTTTACCGACCAATCAGCACCCACGGCACCAGCGTCGTCGCATGAATCGTCACCAGCACCACCGCGACGATATTCAGCCAGAACCCCGTCATCGCCATCTTTTTCATCGAAACGCGCCCCGAACCGAATGCCAGCGCGTTCGGCGCCGTCCCCATCGGCATCATGAACGCGCAGCTCAGCGCCATGACCGCCGGGAACATGAGCGTGACCGGGTCCACCGAAGCCGCCGTCGCCACCGCGCTCAGGATCGGCATGAAGATGTTCGTCTGCGCCACATTGCTCGTGACCTCCGACGCGAACGTGCTCACCAGCGCGAGCACCCCGATGAATACCACCGGGTTGAGCCCGTGAAGCGATTGGAGCTTCCCGCCCACTAGCTCCGCCAGCCCGCTCGCCTGCACCGCCGCCGCGAGCGCGAGCCCGCCGCCGAAGAGCAGCAGCACACCCCAGGGCAACCGCGTCGCCGTCCGCCAGTCCATCCCAAACACGCCCTCCTTGAGGTTCACCGGCACCATGAAGAGGGCAATCGCCCCGGCGAGGGCCACCGTCGTGTCATCGACCCGTGATCCGATCGCATCCGCCACATTCCCCGCCCCGAGCGCCGCCAGCAGCGCCTGCGCCGGCTCTCGCAGCACCCATCCCGCGACGGTGCACGAGAACACGACTAGGACCACCAGCTCGCCCCGCGACATCGGACCCATCGCCCGCAGCTCATCCTGGATCAGCGACCGCTCACCCGGGATCCGCTTGAGCTCGAACCGCAGCAGGACCCTGGTCATGAGGAGCCACGTGCACACGAGCATGGCCGCCACCAGGGGCACCCCCGCGATCATCCAGGTCTGAAACGTGATGTGCTCCCCGTGCATCCGCTCGAGCACCCCCAGCATCAGCGCATTCGGCGGCGATCCGATCGGCGTCCCCATCCCCCCGATGCTTGCCGCGTACGCGATCCCCAGCACCACGCACGCGCCGAAGTTCCCGGACGACTTCCCCGTCCGATCCTCGACCAGCCGCACGATGCTCATCCCGATCGGGAGCATCATCATCGCCGTCGCCGAGTTGCTCATCCACAGGCTCAGCCCCGCCGTCGCGAGCATCAGCCCCCCGATGATCCTCCGCGGCTCCGTCCCCACCAGCAGAATCGTCCGCAGCGCGATCCGCCGGTGCAGGTTCCACTTCTCCATCCCCAGCGCCAGGATGAACCCCCCAAGAAACAAAAAGATGATCCGGTCGGCATACGGCGCCGCAGCCGATTTCGCGTCCCCAAGCCCCAGCACTGGAACAAGCACCAGCGGCAGCAGACTCGTCACCGCTAGCGGCAGCGCCTCCGCCACCCACCAAACCGCCATCAAGACCAATAACCCCGCCGCGCGCGCCGCCGATTCGCTGGACCCTTCGACGCCCCCAAGCACTCCAAAATAAGCCGCGATCCCCCCAACCGGGCCCAAGAGCAGCCGCGCAATCGCGCCCGCGCCGCGGCTCGTCGAGCCCAGCTCCGCGCACATCGTTCCCGCCTGCTCAGACAGCATCACACGCCCTCAAGGTCGCGACAGACTATCCATCCCCAAGTCGCGTGCCACTGCAGGAGGCGGCCCTGAGCCGAATGGAGTGCGATCACCGGCGGACGCGCCGCAAATCGCCTCACATCCAGCCAATCTCATCCATTCCCCCACACACACGCCGATATACTCCCCGCGCGCGCCGCCTTGAAGCGGAACGACGACACGGGGAGTACCGGATCAGAGCAGGAACGCGCCCGAGTGAACATCCGCCTCGCCCAACTCTTCCACCGACTCTCCGAATATCCCTGGTGGGATATCGCCCTCGAGCTCGCGCTCCTCTGGCTCATCGTCTACATGGTGATGAAGTTCGTTCAGGGCACCCGAGCCGCCGGCGCTCTCAAGGGCACTCTCGTCATCGTCATCGTGGGCACTCTTGTCTTCCGCGTCTTCGCCCCGGGCGCGGTCTTCGCCCGCCTCGCCTACCTCTATGAGAACTTCCTCGGCTTCTTCGCCATTGCTCTCGTCGTCGTCTTCCAGCCCGAGCTCCGCCGCGCCCTCATCCGCATCGGCGAAACCCCCCTCTTCTCCTCCCGCTCCACCGACATGAAGCCCGTCATCGAGGCGATCGTCACGGCCGCCTCCTTCCTTTCCAAGAGCAAGTTCGGCGGTCTCATCGCCGTCGAGCGCAAGGTCGGCCTCCGTGATGCCATCGAAACCGGCCGCCGCCTGAATGCCGACGTGTCCTCCTACCTCCTCACCTCCATCTTCTGGCCTAGCAACCCACTCCACGACATGGGCGTCGTGATCCGCGGCGGGCGAGTCGTCGCCGCCTGCGTCCAGTTCCCCTTGGCGGAGCCCACCGAGTTCGCCGATGTCCAACTCGGCACGCGCCACCGCGCCGCCGTCGGGCTCGCTCGCGTTTCCGATGCCGTCGTGATCGTGATCTCCGAAGAGACCGGTGCGATTTCCATCGCCGAGGGTCGCCACTTCCGGCGCAACCTCACCGCCGATGAACTCCGCGACCAGCTCCATCGCCTGCTCTCGCCGGGCAAGATGCCCGTAACCGTGCCATCGGCTTCCGCGTCCCCCGAAATGCAACTCGCCGCGACTTCCTCGACCGGCGCCGAGAGCAGCGCCGGAATGGGAGGGAGGTCGTCCGATGTTTGAACGCATCCGCGCGGCCATCATCTCTCTTCTCATCGCGGCAACCATCTGGCTCTTCGCCGAGAACCAGAGCCTGGGCGAGTCCGTCGTCTTCGGCCGCATCCGCTTCCTCGCCGGTGACGCTATGGTCCATCCGAACGATCCCCGAGACTGGGACGGAAATATCACCATCGAGCTCCGCGGCTCCAAGGTCGGCATCGCCCGAGCCCGCGCGGTCCTCGACGAGCCCATCGAGCTCCGCGCCGGCATGGCCGGCGTTCCCGCCCGTGACGGCGTCTATCCCCTCGACCTCGCCACGGTTCTTGGCTCCTACGAGCCTCTCGTCCGCGCTGGCGTCACCGTCGCGGGTGTAAGCCCCTCAAAGCCTCAGATTGTCGTCCGCGAGATGATCGACCAGGAACTCCCCGTCGCGCCCAAGCTCGAAGGCATCCAGGTCGATGGTCCCGTCCGCATCACCCCCGACCGTGTCTCGGTGCACATGCCCGCCGCCATCTGGCGCGAGCACCAGACCACCCTGAAACTCGACGCCGCCCCCTCCGCCGATGATCGCAAGTCTCTCCCCGAACGCGGCCCCGCCTCCGTCATCGCCTCTCTCACGCTGCCCCCTGAACTTCAGGGTGAAGAAGGCGCCTACCTCTCCACCCAGACCGTTACGCTCTCCTTCAATGTCCGCAGCACCACCGCCGCCTACCGCGTCGACCTCGTCCCCGTCTGGGTCGTGCTCCCCAACGTTGACGTCGGCCGCTCCGACACCGCCGTCCAGATCGCGCAGTCCGATCAGGTCCTGAGCGCCGACCTCACCGGCCCCAGCGACGAAATCGACCGCCTCCGTTCCTCCAACGACAAGCTCATCGCTCTGCTCTCACTCAACAGCGACGAGATCGACGCCGCCATTACGTCCAAGACGATCGGCTTCGCCGTCCTGAGAAACGGCGTCATGGGCGCACTCCCTGAGTCCATCCGCGTCACGCCCTCCAAGTCCACCGTCAGCTTCACGATCAAACGAAACAACGGCACGAACGGGAACGGCAACGGAGGGGCCGGAGGGACGCCGTGATCGCGTCGGACATTCAGTCCATCTGCCGCGCCGCCGCCGAACGAGCCTCCAGCGCGAAAACCCCTCTCGCCACGCGTTCCTCGTCCGATCGCGCCGCCCTCCTCCGCGACATGGCGCGCCGCCTCCGCGCCGATTCTCAATCCATCCTCGACGCCAACGCACTCGATATGAGCGCCGCCGTGCACCTCGACACCGCCCTGCGCGACCGCCTCCTCCTCGATCCGCGCCGCCTCGACTCGATGATCGTCGCCGTCGAGCAGATCGCCGACCAGCCCGATGTCCTGGGCGACGTCATCGAGTCCCGCCCACTCGAGTCCGGCATCCGCCTCGAAAAACGCCGCGTCCCCATCGGGCTCATCCTCGTCGTCTACGAAAGCCGCCCCAATGTCACCTCCGACGCCGCCGCGCTCTGCCTCAAGTCCGGCAACGCGGCGTTCCTGCGCGGCTCGTCGGGTGCCATCAATTCCAACAAGGCGATCGCCGAAGCGTTGCGCAAG
>DASZQL010000278.1:0-18060 GCA_035549675.1 Phycisphaerales bacterium
GCAGATCTCCGACGGCGCCGCCGCGGTCGTCGTCACCAGCCTCGCCATGGCCGAGAAACTCGGCGTCAAGCCGATGGCCAAGATCCTCTCGTATCACACCTCCGGCACCGCGCCGAAAGACCTCTTCGACGCCCCCATCACCGGCATCCGCGGCGCGCTCGACAAGGCCGGCCTCACCATCCGTGACATCGACCTCTTCGAGCTCAACGAGGCCTTCGCCGCCCAGATGCTCGCCGACAGCCGCGCCCTCGAAATCCCCGACGACAAGCTCAACATCGCCGGCGGCGGCATCGCCCTCGGCCACCCCATCGGCGCCAGCGGCGCCCGCGTCCTCACCACGCTCCTCCACCAGATGGCCCGCACCAACGCCAAGCGCGGCGTCGCCTCCCTCTGCCTCGGCGGCGGCAACGCGGTGTCAATGGTCGTCGAGCGCTGAGCACCGGCCTCTTCAAATCAGTGACGTATGACGTGCCACTACAGGCGGCGGCTCTGAGCCGACTGTAGTGCCGTGCGACACCCCCACACTGCAGTCATCCGCCAAAGCTCGGATGCCTGCAGTGGCACGTATTCTCTATTTCTCGGCGCTACTTCTTCTGAAACACCGAGTACCACGCGAAGATGTCATCCTCGCCGCTGTCCTTCTTCTTCACCGGGTACCCCAGCGCCTCGAACATCTCGCGCACCGCAACGTCATCGATCTCATCAAACTTCACCACGCGGAACCCCGTCTTCTCCCACATCTCGCGCGGGAACGGGCACTTCCCCTCCGCCCAGGGCACGAACGGCTCGCCCTCCTTCGAAGGCGCCGGGCAGATGTTGTAGATCATCACCACGCCGGCCGGCTTCAGCGATTCGAAGAGCGCCTTGACGTACTCCTCATCGCTCACGCCGAGCTTCAACTGCGTCCGCGGATCCGCCGGCTTCGAGGGGTGCAGGTACCCCGCCTTCAGCGTGTTCTTCGACAGAATCAGGTCGTATCCGTCGCCGACAGACTTCTTCGTCGCCTCATCGCCCGGCCAGAATCCGATGACCATCCGCGCCGTGCCGCGCCCGCCCTTGTCGAGCGTCGGCATCTCGCCCTGGTCCTTCTCGCCGCGGTACAGGATCGTCAGCAGCGGATCGACATCGACCCCCACCGCCTCGGCGCCGCCACCCGCCGCGCTCATCATCCGAAGCTGCCCCATGCTCCCCGCCCCGATATCCATGATCTTCTTCCCGGCCAGCGATTCGATCGCCGGCGCCGCGCCGCACCCCGGGATGAGATCCAGCGTCCGCGCGTACGCCACCGGCGAGCCGTACTTCGTGTCGTAATAGAACGACGCATCGAACTCGCGCAGCTCGAACCCCTCGCGCTGCTCGACCGGCAGCTTTTCGTACTCCTCCGCCGAGAGCCACTTCCGCTGCGCCCGATTCAAATACAGCTTGACCGCACCCGGCTCCGGCAGCACCGCCGCCGCATCCAGAAACTTCCGCGCCAGCTCCGTCTTCACCAGAGGCCGGACCTTCTCCGCTTCCGCCCGAACCTTCGCCGCGCCAACGACTTCCGCCGCCTCGCTCTCCTTTGGCGGCTCAGCCCGCACGACCACCCCACCCCACGCGCACACGCCGATCACACCCGCAACCATCACCCGCCCCATCCCGCGCGCCAATATTCCCATCGTTCACTCTCCGGTAAAGGGTTGCCCACTCTACCGCCCCACCCTCACCCCGCTGCATGCTGTTCTTCAAACACAAGTTTCCCGCCTCAATCCATTACAATCCCTCTCTCTCGTTCGAGCGCCTCGCAGTCTCCAATCAATCCATTCCGTCCTCTCTTCTTCCTCCGCGCTCTCCGCGTCTCCGCGGTGAACAAATCCTGTCTTCCTCTGTGTCTCTGTGCCTCTGTGGTGAAAGGTCCCCCATGCCCGACATCAAAACCCTCGGCATCATCGGCGCCGGCCAGATGGGCGGCGGCATCGCCCACGTCGCCGCCGTCGCCGGCCTCAGCGCCATCGTCTTCGACGCCTTCCCCGGCGCCCTCGACAAGTGCAAGGCCACGCACCAGAAGTTCATGGCCAAGGCCGTCGAGAAGGGCAAAATGCAGAAGCCCGACATGGACGCCGCCCTCGCGCGCATCACCTATTCCGCCTCCCTCGACGGCTTGAAGGGATCGGATTGGATCGTCGAAGCCGTCGTCGAAGACTCGAAAGTGAAGCGCGAGCTCTTTACCAAGCTCGCCGCGATGTTCCCGGACACCTCCGTCGTCCTCGCGACGAACACGTCGAGCATCTCGATCACCGAGATCGCCACCGCAGCGGGCTCAGTTGAGAGTCAATCGCGCGTCGTGGGCATGCACTTCTTCAACCCCGTCCCGATCATGCAGCTCGTCGAGGTGATCCCCGCGATCCAGACGAGCAAGGACGTCACCGAGCGCACCGTCGCCCTCGCCACCAAGCTGGGCAAGACCCCCCTCAAAGCCAACGACCGCGCCGGTTTCGTCAGCAACCGCGTCCTGATGCCGATGATCAACGAGGCCTTCTACGCCTGGATGGAAGGCGTCGCCGAGCCCGAAGCCATCGACGGCATCATGAAGCTCGGCTGCAACTTCCCGATGGGCCCCCTGCGCCTCGCCGACTTCATCGGCCTCGACACCTGCGCCCACATCATGAACGTCCTCGCCGAGGGCCTCAACAACGACCGCTACCGCCCCTGCCCGCTCCTCAAGCAGCTCGTCACCGCGGGAAGAACGGGCGACAAGAGCGGGCGGGGGGTGTTCGAGTATGCAGCAAAATAAGCGGTCATCACCAAGCGCCGCACGCGTCAGGAAATGGCTCGACGATCTCGATAGCGAGTTATTGATTGGCGCTCGTCGTGCTGGACTTATTGAACACCCGACGCTTATTGGTAACGCTCGCGAGTTTCTCGTCAGAAGATGCTTGTCGGCCATCCTTCCGGCATCTGTAACTGTAGGCAGTGGAAGGATTCTGGCCGCGACAGGAGAATCGAAACAAATCGACGTGGTTATCTACGACAGCCGCTTTCCATGTCTTCGTTTCAGTGACGGTGAATCACTGTTTTTCCGCGAGGGAGTAGTTGCCGCGATCGAGGTCAAATCATCGCTGGATGCTTCGGGCCTCTTTAAGGCACTCGACAACACGAAATCGGTGTTAGAGTTGGGATTCGGCATCAGACCAAAGCCCCTTTCGATCGCAGCTGGTCCGACCAATGCCGAGCTACTTCGCTATTTAGCACCTTCGGCTTACATATTCGCATTTGATGGTATTAACGACTACCGTCAACTCGGAAACGGTATCGCTGAATGGCTTAATCAGATCGAGCACAGCGAGCCGCGCGCAATGCTGCCGAATCTTGTCGTCTCGGGGGCATGCGCCGCCTACAAGTGGGACGATGCTCTCACGCTCCAGCAAGATCAAAATCCAATGGACGATGAGTGGATGGCTTCGTTCGCAACGAGCCATCGATTCGGATGGCTCGCGGCACACCTGCTCTACGCCGTAGAACGGCGAATAATGGACCACCCTAATCGGCTTGGAGTCGACTTAACGATCATGAATCACTGCCCTATCATGGAGTACGCGAGAGAAGCATTCACTGATAAGCATCGACAGTCGATCGGCATCAAGAATGCCGCGCGCGATTGATTTCCACCCATCTCTGTTCACCCCGCCCGATTCGAGCGGTCTCGCGTCTTCGGGGTGCCACGACTATTCTGCTTTAAGAATAGTCGTGCGGTTCTCGGCGTTGCTAAAGGTCACCGAATGGGCGTCCTCACCTTCAAACGCCTCGCGATCAGCCTCTTCGTACTGGCCGTCGCCCTGACCGGCCTCGTGGTCGCCCGTTTCTACTGGCCCGCGCTCCCGCACGTGAACTACGAGCAAAAATTCCAGGAGCTCTGCGAGCAGACCCAGCCGCCCAATCACGCGCTCCCCAACCTCGAACCCGAACTGCGCCGAATCCTCGACGAACTGAAGTCCTTCGAAGAACAAAACACGGCTCGTCGTGGCGACAGCGAGCCCCTCGACTGGTCCGTTGTGACCTACTGTGGCTCCGATCCCGCGATGCTCAAGAACCTCGATGCCATGGCCGAGGAACTCGAGAATCTGCGCCAGACCGGATTCTTTGAGCGAACCACGATATTCGCGCGCAACGGTCGTTTTCTGGCTCCCCCGCCGCAGAATATGGCAAATGCCGTGCTCGTCGATTATTTCGGGCCGGCCCGAAAACTCTCGCTCTGCTTGACCGCCCGCCTTCGCCGCGCGATCGAGCACGACGACGATATCGATGCCGGCAAGTGCCTGCGCGAGATTCTGGGCCTTTCTCAAGCCGTCATGCGCCGCCCGTTGTTCGTCGACTATCTCGTCGGCATGAGTTTCACGACGACCGCCATGGACGTGATGAAGGACGTGCTGCCGCTATCTCGACCCTCTCCGACCCTTCTTCGATCACTCCGCGATGCCATGATGGAGCGACCTATTGACTTCGATCCGCGTTCCGCGCTGAAGGGAGAAAAAATCTTTGCCCTGGCCAACGACCAACAGACCTACGAAGAGGACCGATCGATCTTTTCCACCGATTGGGTGGCCTCCTGGCGGTTGATCCGTAGAACGCACGGCGAGCAAGTTGGCATTACAAACCGCGTCTTTGATCTGCTCGAGGAGTCTGTCGATGCGTACCCGCGCCTGGATCCCGTTTCCTCTGACAAGCTGGTCGCTCGCATCGATCAGCTGGATTTGCACGGAACGCGATCGCTCATCGGTTCACTTGGCTCTATCTACGTCAATATGTTGAGGACGCCCTCCAGCCGAAGCTGCATTCGAGACGGCACTCTCCTCTACATCGCGATCCGCCTGTACGAAGCCGAGCGAGGGATGCCGCCTTCGACCCTCAATGAACTCGTGCCGTTCTACTTGCCGGAGTTCCCCAGCGACCCCTTCGCAACCGACGGCGCCTTCGTCTACCGCCCGCAACCCTTGCCTCTTCCCAGCGCGCCCTCCTTCACCCTCTATAGCGTCGGTCTCGACGGCAAAGACAACGGTGGTACCCCCAGCTCCAAAGATCACCTCGCGCTCTTTGATCCCACCGCCGCAGGCACCGACTACATCTTCGGCCTACCCCCAGCACCAACGCCCACCGGAGAAAACGCGCCCTAGCCCCTCACCCCTTCACCTCCATCACCATCCCCTTCCCCCCGCCGCTCTTATGCGGCTTCGATTCCCGCAGCACCAGCGACACCCCTTCCGGCAGGTGCTGCGCCACCTCCGACACCACATCGCCGCTCAGCACGCGTGACACCTTCCACCGGCTCGTCTTGCCCATGATGATCGTGTCGCACCCGAACGTCACCGTGTAATCCAGCAGCTCCTCCGCGATGTTCGGGCTGATCACATAGATCGGCACGAACGGAATCCCGTTCTGGTGCGCCAGCATCGCCGTCGTGCCGAGCGACTCCAGCGCCTCGGGATCATCCTCGATCCGCGGCGTGGACTCCGGCCTCATCTCCAGCACCCGCAGCGTGCGCACGTGAATTCCAAACAGCACCGCGTTCCGCCGGCGCGCGAGGTCGATCGCGAACTCCGACTGGTGCCGCCCGCGCGCCGCCAGCATGATCCGCGGCCGGGCCGGGTCCAGCTCCGGCGGCTTGCGATTGATCTCCGCGAGCCAACCCGTCACCGGCTCCGGCACCTTCTCCGCGCCGTGCTTCTTCCGCCGCGCAATCAGCACCCACCGCACGATCAGCACCACCGCCGTGATCGCGCCGGCGAACTCCGTCGCGTGGGGCTTGCTCACGATGATCGTCAGCTCCACCGCGAGCATCACCAGCCCGATGACCAGCAGCGCGTACCGCGACTTCGGCCCGATCGGCAGCGACCGGTTGTAGAAGCACGTCAGGAAGTTGATCGTGATCGCCCCGCACACGCCGACCGCATAGAGGTCCGCGAGGTGCCCCACGTCCGAATCAACGCAGATCACCACGATCGGCATCGCGCACGCGATGATGAGCGGCATCCACGGCACGCCGCTGTAGTTCAGCTTCACCAGGGGCCGCGGCAGCTCGCCGTCCGATGCCATCGCGAAGAGCACCGACGTCCCCGCCACCACCGCCGTGTTCGACGCCGAGAGCAGCAGCAGCCCGAAGATGAACGACGTGATCGACGCGATGAACGGCGTCGTCGTGTGCACCGCCAAGAGGTGCATCGCCGTGTCGCGGTACTCGCGCACATCATCGGGAACCACCTGGTCCGCGAATGTGAGCGCATCCGGCTGCGCGATGGACGCGAGCTGCGGCAGGCCGTTCAGCGCGATGCAGAAGATCAGGTTGAGCGTCAGCACCTCCGCAAGAACCGGCCAGATCGTCCGCTTGCTGGTCTTGTCAACCGGCGGGTTCATGATCCCCGTCATGTTGGCGACTGACTCGACGCCCGAGAGCGCCAGCACGATGTGGATGAAGTTGTCCCACCGGTGCACGGGACCGACCGAGTCCATCTCGAAGGACTTGAGCCCCTCGGGCACGAACCGCAGGCACGCCGCCGCGATGACGATCGACGCCCCCATCGCCGCGACCGCGACGATCCCCGCGAGCGTCCCCGCGCTCCGCGCCCCGAGCCAGTTGACCCCGCCGATCAGGACCAGTGCCGCGACCGAGATCGGCACGACCCACGCGGACGGCAAGCCGAAATAGTGCATCGCTTCGACCGTCGAGAGCGACGCCGTGATGACGTAGTCGCACAGCAGCATCGTCGCCGCGATGACCGACAGGAGATGATTGATCTGCCGCGACGACGTGTACACGCCCCCGCCGTCGGGGAAGCACCGGCAGATGATCGTGTACCCCCACGCAACCGCCGCCATCAGCACCGACATCGCGCCGAGGTACATGAGCGACGCGTGGCCCGTGTAGAAGAACGCGAGCCCGAGAACGTACAGCCGCGAAGTCCCCCAATCGCCAAAGAGCAGAGGCCCGGCGTGGTACCAGGCGAGGTCACGGGGTCGTTTCTGGGTAACGAGCACTCGTGTTGACTCGCGGGGTCCTGTCTGTGCCGAAGGCCATCGGGTGCCCGCCGCGTAACAAGGCGGCGGGGCACGGGGAGCGAGCAGGATACACGAGCCTCTCTCCCGCCGTTGACCAAACAAACGGGTTCCGTCCGGGAACACCAAGCGCGTCTATCATTCCGGCCGATGGATGAGAGAGTTCGGCGTGTGTGACCGCGCGGGAAACCCCATGAGCCACGGCGCTATTCGGAGGAGACGTTGCTGCGCGCCGTGGGCGGCCGTGGTGATCGCGCTCGCCGCGATGTGCGGCGCGACTCCAGTTCAGGCCCAAGACGCCCAGTTCTTCGGGCCCTGTGGCCCGGACCTCGACGGTAACGGCATCGTCGGCATCGGCGATATCGTCGCCATCATCACCAACTGGGGCCGCCAACTCCCGTGCAACGACGGGGATCCTTGCACCCTTGACGTCTGGGTCGAGGGCGAGTGCATGCACATCCCCAAACCGTGCCCGCCTAACAAGGTGCTCGATCCGAACACGTGCGAATGTGTTTGCGCGCCTGCGACTTGCCCCGCGCCGCTCGTGCCCGATGGGCCCGATTGCCGTTGCATCTGCCCACCCCTGGAATGCTCGCCGGGGCGAACATTCAACGCCGGGCTCTGCACGTGCGACTGCCCCGAGATGAACTGCCCGCCTGGCATGTTCGTGGACCCGCTCACGTGCGAATGCGCCACAATGCAGTCAACGACAAGCTACGGGTCCGTCGCCTCCCCGGTCGCCCCGTACCCGGACTTCTTTGGCGATCCGGCGCAACCCGGCGGCGGAGAGGCGCCCGGAAGCGCCCCGTGGCGGGCAACCAACTCGAGCCCGTTTTGTAGCGTCTTCGCCCCGGACTCTCAGGGTTGGGAACTTGTGGGATTCGGGATGCCCGGTCAGTCGCGTTCCCGCTTCGTCGATATTTCGGGTTTCGAAGTCGGAACGGACGGCGGCGTCGCGCTCGGGGCTTCAGTTCAGAGTATCCGTGTCGAAAGCAGAGTGACCCCGACTTTCGGACTGGTGACCTGGAAGTTTGCGCTGCTCGGCCCGTCTCAGATGGCGCCTGTATCGTGGACCGCCTATTCACCTCCGGGCGGCGGGCCGTGGTTCGATTTCTCCGTCTCGGGCCCGCGAAACGGCTACTGGGATGTCCCGGGCTGGGAAACGGCGCCGGTCGCCAGCGAACTCATCAGCCCGCTGTTTACCGTTCGCCAGCTTGTCACGACATCAGTCACTTCCGGCGCGCTGCAGGTGCGCGAAGACTACGTCCGGCTCAACGTGCAGTTCTCAAATCCGCCATCTGTTCAGACCATGGAGCCGATTGTTCACTTCGACCACATCGCCGACTCCATCGCCGCGGCCGAGACCGGCGAGCTCATCGTCATCGGAAACGGAGACTCTAACTGGGCCGCCGCCGCATGGGGCCATCGCAAGGCCATGGAACGAGCGTTCGCCGCGCGGTTCCCGATGAGGGCCACAGGTTTGCTGCCCCTTCTCAACGGCGGCATCGGCTGGGGATACGGCTCGGCGCCCGTGCAAGTCATCGATGCCGCCAACTCCGAGCGCGACCAGTTCGCGCTGGACTGGGGGCTTCGCTTCTCCGCCACCGGCGTGAGCGTTCTCCACCCCGGTGGACAGCCGAGGTTGAACAAGGCCGGACACTTCGCCTCGTACTCTTTTCAACCAGGTGACCGGGCGGTCATCGCCGCA
This sequence comes from Phycisphaerales bacterium, assembly GCA_035549675.1. Taxonomy (GTDB): domain Bacteria; phylum Planctomycetota; class Phycisphaerae; order Phycisphaerales; family UBA1924; genus DASZQL01. The sequence continues at coordinate 8,735 of DASZQL010000278.1, forward strand.
TACAACGGCGCAGCCGGCGTCATCGCGGGCTCGTACAACATTCTTCAGAAGATTGACGCTCACACGATTGTTCTCGAATCGTCCCCCACGAGCGGCGCGGACCTCACCGGCGGCGTCTGGCTCCGTGAAATCATCCCTGCCGGGTCGAGTTCTGCTCTCGATGTGGTGCCGCAGGGCTTTACCTATTTGAACGACTCCTCCACCATCGCGTCAGGCTTGCCCTGGGCAACGCTCAGCATGGTTGACGGCGGCATCGACCCCCGCGGCCCGCTCACCGTCCGCCTCCACCACGGCCTATTCGCTCAAGGCGCCGGCTCCTTCACCTTCCAAGGCCGCCGCCTGCCCGGCTATGTCCCGCTTCCGAACGGCTCAACCATCAACACCGTCACCGGCTTGACCCGGTGGACGTTGACGGATTGGAACATCCCCGCCGATCCAGCGCGCGAAGGGTTCGAGTTTGGCCTTCTCGCGCAATCCGGCGGCGCCCCGCTCCAAGGCCCCTTCATCGGCTCTTTCATGCAGGTCATCAATCCGACCGTCACTCACGGCTTCTCATGCCACACCTACTACCAGCAGGGCGGCCAGAGCCTCATCGACTTCCTCCTCGCTCACCGCGGCGTCACCCCCCGCCAGATGCAGTACTTCATCCGCTGCGCGCGCCGCGACACCGCCACCGCCCCCAAACACTGGCTCATCGTCATCGAATCCGGCGGCAACGACCGCCACGAACTCCTCCGCAGCGCCGGCGGCATGGTCGTCGGCGGTTGCCTCGGCGACACCCGCAACGCCTACGCCGACAACACCAACGGCCTCATTGACCTCTGGTCCAGCGCCATCCTTTCGGTGTTCCCCGAGGATTCCGTTCGCTTCCTCCTGCTCGTCACGCACCCCCACTACGGCCCCTCCAGCGACAATGACGACCCGCAGATCACCGGCTATCGCCAGGCCTCGTACTGGCGCGCCAACTACGACCCCCGCGTCGCCGTCGCCAACCTCCCCGTCCTCGCGACCCCCACCGAATGGCGCTCCTGGTACAACCAAGGCGGCACCGACAACGCCCACCTCACCACCGACGGCTTCAACGCGATCTGGGAACGCCTCGTCGACTGGATGGCCGACTCCAGCCGCGCCGCACCACGCTAATCGTCGGCCCCACATGGACCCTCGTGCCACCGACCCGTCCTCGGGTCGGTGCAGGCCGAATCCAAAAGCGCGATGCCGGCAAGGGCTCTGGCTAAGCTCACATGCACGCATGGCATCCTCTCCCGCACCTTCTTCATTCCCCCGCCTCGAAACCGAGCGCCTCCTCCTCCGCCGCTTCGAGGAACGCGACGCCCCGGACATCGCACGCTCGTGCAACGACTATGACATCGCTTCCAACCTGCTTTCAACCCCCTACCCCTACACGCTCGACAACGCCCGCGACTGGATCCCGCAATCCCATGCCCACTGGGACGAGAAATCCAGCCTGAACTTCGCCGTCGCACGCCGCGCCGACGACGCGCTCGTCGGCAGCATCGGCTTCAAACTCGCCCCCGAGCACCACCGCGCCGAGATCGGCTACTGGTTCGCCCGCGATCACTGGGGTCGCGGCTACGCCACCGAAGCCGCCCGCCGCCTCATCGATTTCGGGTTCGAATCCCTCGGCCTGCACCGCATCTTCGCCTACCACTACCACTGGAACCCCGCCTCCGGTCGTGTGCTCGAAAAGTGCGGCCTGAAGCACGAAGGAATCATGCGCCAACACATCACCCGTCTCGGCCGCGTCGCCGATTCCATCATGTTCGCCATCCTGCGCGACGAATGGGAATCCCCGCGTCGCCCCTGACAACCAATTGATGCAGCGCCTGCGCCCCACAGGACCGACGACGACCACCGCCAATCCACTGGCATCAACAATAAAAAAGGCGCAGAACCGGGAGGGAGCCGGATCTGCGCGAGTGGTCGCCTTATGACGCCCAATGGGCGTCCAAGGCGGGCGCGGAGTGTGTCGTTATTCGTCAGACTGGTAGCCGCCCGATCGCCGCTGATTGCCGCGGCCACCGCGCTCCCAGTCGTCCGACATGTGCTGCTGCTGCTGCGACCCGCGGCCGTACCGCTCCGACGAGCCGCGATTGTTGTAATCCCGGTCATACTCGCGACCATAGCCTTGGCCGCCACGGTACTGCTCGCCGCTCATCGAGCCCGAGCGACCCGAGTTGCCGTAGTTTTCATCACGACCGTACGAACCACCGCCATAGTTCCCGCCGCTCGTGCCGTAGTTCCCGCTCGAGCTGCCGCCATAGCCGCCCGTGGTGCTCCCACCGCCGTAGCCGCCACCATAGCCCTCCTGCGAAGATTCGCCATACTGACGACCACCGTAGGACTGGCCGCCGTACGAAGACTGCCCGCCGGACGACTGCCCATAGTTGCCGCGGCTGTCGCGGCCGGTGTTCTCATATTCGTTGCCCTGCGAACCATACCCGCGGCTCCGCGAGCGCTGCGTGCCACCTTCTTCCCAGTCACGATCGTTGCGGCCCCGGCCGGAATACTGGCCGGAGCGCTCATAATCGCCGCCCGTGCCATACCGGCCTTCATCACCACCGCCGTGCTGATACCCGACGCCGGTGCGCGACGAGCTCCGGCCGCGGCTGTAATCGCTCTGACCGCCGTAATTACCGCCGGAGTTGGAGCCGCCGGACAAACGCTCGTTCTCATCGCCGCCGCGGTTCCGCGACATCCAGCCCTGCTCATCGCGGCGGTTGTAATCGCCGCGGTCTTCGTTGGAATAACGGCCCTGTGAGCTCTGCGACCTGTTCATGGAATCCTCTCTTTCATTCTTGTTGGCCCCGCCGCGGGACGTGTTGCCCCGCGCCGCCGTGACCTTGTTCCGTTCACTCGACCCGCGCCGACCGCCCGTCTTCGCACGACCTTGCACCGCTTGTGCCGCGCTCTTCTTCTTCGAGCCGCGTGCGTTGTTGTTGCTCTTATTGCGCTTGGTCATGGGCTTGCACTCCTCGATGTGAAATGCTGACGAATACCAGCGGCCACGTTCGACTCCACAACCATTGCTCATCCGCATGAATGAATGCTGAATGACGGATGAATCCCACTTCCACCAAACGGCGAGCCGTCCATGAACGCGCGCTCACAACCCTCTCACCGCTCAATCACGCGCGGGCACGATCATTCACCATTCCCGCGTGCGCACGCGGAACTAGCAGAAGGAGCACGCATGCCAGCCCGCCAATCACCCGCAAAGAACGCCACCCGAGCCGGCACCGCCAAATCGCGCCAGCGCCCAATCCGCTTCGCGCTCGTCGGTGCCGGTCACATCGCCCAGAACGCGGTGCTCCCCGGCTTCACGAACGCCCGCCCCGGCTGCGAGCTCACCGCGATCGTCAGCGGCGACGCCCGCAAGCGCCGCGCGCTCGGCAAGCAGTACCGCGTCCCCCACACGCTCGGCTACGAGGACTTCGACGCCGCCTGCCGCGCCGACCTCTTCGACGCCGTCTACATCGCCCTCCCCAACTCGATGCACTGCGAGTACACCATCCGCGCCGCCGAGGCCGGCATCCATGTGCTGTGCGAAAAACCCATGGCCGTCACCAGCTCCGAATGCCGGCGCATGATCAACGCCTGTCGCGAGCACGACGTCCGCCTGATGGTCGCCTATCGCCTCCACTTCAACAAGGCCAATATGGAGGCCGTCCGGATCGCCGGCTCCGGCCAGATCGGCGACCCGCGGATCTTCAACTCCGTCTTCTCCATGCAGGTCAAACCCGAGAACATCCGCATCCAGCCCGGCGAGGGCGGCGGCCCGCTCTACGACATCGGCATCTACTGCATCAACGCCGCCCGCTACCTCTTCCGTGACGAACCCATCGAAATCACCGCACTCAACGTGCTGGGCGAAGATGACCGCTTCGACGACTGCGACGAAGCGTCGGGCGCGATCATGCGCTTCCCGGGCGGCCGCCTCGCCACCTTCGTCTGCTCCTTCGGCGCCGCCGACGCCGGCTATTACGACCTCGTCGGCACCCGCGGCAGCCTCTGCGTCGATCCCGCGTACGAGTACCAGGGCAAACTCAAGCACTTCCTCACCATCGGCGATCGAACCCGCGAGCGCGAGTTCGCCAAGTCGGACCAGTTCGGTCCCGAGCTCACCTACTTCTCGCAGTGCATCCGCACCGGCCGCGATCCCGAGCCCGGCGGCCGCGAGGGCCTCCTCGACATCCGCATCATCGAAGCCATCGACGAATCGGCCCGCACCGGCCGCTCGATCACGCTCGAGCGGATCGGCGAAGAACCGAAGCCCGACGCGCGCCAGGTCATGCACTACCGCCCCGTCCGCCCTCGGCGCAAAGTCCACGTCGCCGCGCCGCACCGGTCCTGACCGCGCGTCTCGAAGAACAATGGAGCCGCGGGACTCGACATCCCGCGGCTCCGCGCTTCGCTCCTGGTTGTTCGTCTCCGATCAGTTGGGATTCGCCGGATTAATCACGCAGTTCCCGTTGATGCACACCATGCCCGGCGGGCAAGTGACGGGCGTGTGGACGCAGACGCCGCCCTGGCAGGTATCGATGGTGCACGGGTTGCCGTCGTCGCACTGCGACCCCATCACGCAGCTCGTGCAGCCGGCGATCGGGAAGTGGTAGCAGATGCCGCCCTGGCAGACGTCGTTGGTGCAGGGATTCCCGTCGTCGCAGGCGAAGTCATTCGCGCACTGCACGCACCCGGCGATCGGGAAGTGGTAGCACACGCCTCCCTGGCAAACGTCATTCGTGCACGGGCTTCCGTCATCGCACGCGGCGTCGCTGGTGCAACCGCCGCCGCCGCACCCGACGATCGGATAGTGGTAGCACACGCCGCCCTGGCAGACGTCGTTGGTGCAGGGGTCGCCGTCGTCGCAATCAAAATCGGTGAGGCAGCCGTGGCCGCCGCAGCCGGGGATGGGGATGTGCACGCACTGGCCGCACTCGCACCGGTCGATGGTGCACGGATCGCCATCATCGCAGTTCACCTGCTGGCCCCACAGCGCGAGGATGGCCGCGATGTCACCGAGACCGATGGAGCCGTTCCCGTCGATATCCGCCTTGCAGGGCGAGATCGGTGTACCTCCCTGCGCGGAGGCGGAATACACCGGCGCAAAAAGAGCGAGCGACGAAAGCGCGCAACAAAAGATGTTCTTGAAGGTGGACATGGTGAGGCTCCAGTTGAGAGGCCGCGGATCGCGGACATGACGATGTCCGCTCAACTGGAGTTGCCTCGGGCACCTGAAATCTTGCAGCGCGAATTGCAGAGATAAAGCAGCCACAGATGGCCCAGATTGGCCCAGATGGAATCAGTTGAACGGGAGGGAGTCGTTTGTCGATGTGACGGCGCGCGGACCAGAAGCGACTACTTGCCGAGCTCTGCGCGTTCGGCCCACGTCATCGGAGTTGATGAGGTTTCCGGAGTTACAACAAGCCTCGGCGACCCGGGCGATGCGATTGGAAACTGCGGCGCGTGGCGCCCAACGACTCTGCGGATTTGAACGCGCGGGCCAAAGTTGAACAGGAGGCACAAGGGCAAACGAGTCGCGGTCAAATAGTTCAGGCACTGGGCCTCGTGCGCCGCCTCCAGCGCGCGAGCGGCTTTGACCTCGATGAGCAGCAGGTCCTCGACCACCATATCGGCGACGTATTCGCCCACTTCGACGGTGTCATACCGGACGATCAGCCGCCGCTGCTGCTCGACGCGTAGCCCCGCCTTCCGAATTTCATGGGCAAGAGCATTCTCGTAAACGCGCTCAAGAAACCCCGCTCCGAGGACGCCACCGACCGTGAAGGCGCACCCGATCACTCGCTCCGTGAGCAGGTTCAATCGCGAAGCCAGTTGCTCATCTGCGCTCGTCGGATTCATCAACGCACACTCGTTCCGCTACGTGACTCCCGTTCGGACTTTCCACGCGTGCGCAGGCGACTCCAATCACGAAACTTGCACCATCTGGGGTTATCTGGGCCATCTGTGGCGGGTCTTATCCGACGTATTTCGCCACTTCCTCCGCGACCTCGAGCGTCGTGTTCTTGCCGCCCATGTCGTAGGTCTTGACCTTGCCCTCTTTGATCACGCGCGCGATGGCGGTTTCGAGGCGGTTCGCCTTGTCCGACTCGCCCAGCCAGTCGAGCATCATTTTCGCGGTGAGCAGCATCGCGTGCGGGTTGACCTTGTACTGCCCCGCATACTTCGGCGCGCTCCCGTGCGTCGGCTCAAAGACGGCGAACTTATCGCCGAGGTTCGCGCTCGGCGCGAAGCCGAGGCCGCCCACGAGGCCCGCGCACAAGTCTGAGATGATGTCGCCGAACATGTTCTCCGCGACCAGCACCTGGTAGTCCTGCGGGTTCTTGAACATCCACATGCAGATCGCATCGATGTTCGCCTCGTCCGCCCAGATGTCCGGGTACGACTTCCCGACCTCGCGGAAGATCCGCGTCATCAGCCCGCCCGTCTCACGCAGCACATTCGGCTTCTCGACCAGCGTCACCCGCTTGCGCCCCGTCTTCTTCGCGTGCTCGAACGCCTGCTTGCAGATGTTCGTGCAACCCTGCTTGCTCACGATGCGCGTCGAGAGGGCGACGTTCTCCAGCCCTTTCTCCTTCCAGGGTTTCATCTTCGGATTCGCGCACAGCGCCGTGTACACGCTCTCCGGCAGCGGATAAAACTCCACGCCCCCGTACGACCCTTCGGTGTTCTCGCGGAACACCACCTGGTCGATCATCACCTCATCGCCGCCCGGATTCCCGAGCTTGGTCCCCCGGTAGTTCAGCGGGTTCCCCGCGTACGTCTTGCACGGCCGCATGTTCGTGTGCAGGTTGAAGAGCTGCCGCAGCTTCACGATCGGCGAGAAGTACACCAGCCCCTTCGTCTTCAACTCCGGCGCCAGCTCCTCCTTCGCCTCGTCCTGCGGCTTGCTCGTGATCGCCCCGAACAGCGAGCACGTCGATTCCTGCAAGATCTTGATCGTCCGGTCCGGCAGCGCGTTCCCCTCCGAGCACCAGAACTCCCAGCCGATGTCCGCGTGCGTGTACTCGGCATCGAACTTCATCCGGTCCAGGACGATCCGGGTGGCGTCCATGACGTCCTTGCCGATCCCGTCTCCGGGCATCCACGCGATCCGATACTTCGCCATTGCTGGGGACTCCTGAAAGGTTCCTCACGGTCAACTCAGGCCGATCTCAGGGCAGGAAGGAAAGGATACATGGTGGTCGGAGGGGCGCGCAGCGCACCGCGGCCGCGGCCTTTTCATCTCGCCCGGTTCGCGGGGAACTATTCCTCATTTTTCCCCAGTCCTTCCTGCAACGAGGAAACACCGGACGAATGCGAACGGCCCTGCCTCGATCCATGCTCGGCCTAAGCCGAGCCACAAGGAGGGCACGCCATGTGCTTCAGTGCGTGGAATGAAGAACGCTCGCTCGACGAAGCCGAACCGAAACGCTTCCAGCAGAAACCAATCCCCACCGCAGCTAAACCAGGCCCAGCCGCCCGGGGCGAATCAACCAAGCACGCCCTCGACCTCCAGATGCCCGGCACGCCACAGCAGGCTGCTGAGGAAATCCGAGACGAAGGCCCCGAGGGCGCGCCCGCCGACGCCAAATCCGGCCCGGGCCTCCTCCGCATCGAGATGCTCGGCATCGCCGCCCTCCTGGTCGTCGCCGCCGCAGGCATCGGCTTCTGGTTCGGCTGGGGAGTCGGCTTGGTCGCCCTCGCCATTTTCATGGTCGGCTTTGTCCTCAACCCCGCCGTCTTGAACACCTCCCTGCGCGCCAAGGAACGCAAGGAAGTTATCCAGCATCGCGAGGCTCGGACCGGAGGGCTTCCCAACTCCCGCTGAGCCCCGGGTGTTGCTCATCCCTGAATCTCTTGAACCACAGAGCGCGGCCCGGTAGCTTTGGCCTCGCATGGCCATCCCACAACTGACGCCCGAACAAGTCCGTACGTGGTCCCGCGAGGAAAAAGACCGCTGGTGGCTTGCGAACGTCTTCCGCGGCGACATGCCCCAGCTCACCCTCCGCTCCGCCGTCACCGGCTTCTTTCTCGGCGGAATTCTCTCGGCGACGAATCTCTATGTCGGCGCCAGGACAGGCTGGACGCTCGGTGTCGGCCTGACGAGCGTGATCCTCGCCTTTGCCGCGTTCCGCGTCATGTCCCGCATCGGCTTCAAGGACATGACCATCCTTGAAAACAACGCCATGCAGTCCATCGCGACCAGCGCCGGCTACATGACCAGCCCTCTCATCGCCGGCTTCACCGCCTACATGTGGGTCACGAACACGCTCGTGCCCGCGTGGCACATGTTCTGGTTCATGGTCGTGATGTCCGTCCTGGGAGTGCTCGTCGCCTTCCCCCTCAAGCGCCGCTTCATCAACGACGAGCAGCAACCCTTCCCCGAAGGACGCGCCTGCGGCGTGCTCCTCGACGCGCTCTACTCCAGCAGCGCCGCGGCGGCGGGCATGTTCAAGGCCAAAATGCTCGCCTTCTTCGCGCTCGGCTCCGCGTTCGTCACGTTCCTCACGCATGAGAACTACTGGAAGTTCCTCAACGCCCTCCGCCTCTACCGCTCGAGCGGCGCCCCGTGGTCCGAAGTGCGCCGGAACTGGGGCCCCTTCCTGGAAGCGAATAAGGAAGAGATCGACAAGGCGTGGCACCTCTACCACAACTTCGACCACCTTTACGCCTGGCTGGCTTCGAAGGGAATGGAGCCGCGTCTGAGCAACGTCACGCTGAAAGAGCTCGGGCTCAACCCGGCCCTCGAGCTCTCGATGTTCGGCGCCGGCGCGCTCATGGGCATCAAGGCGGCGACGAGTCTCCTCCTCGGCATGCTGATCAACTTCACCGTCCTCGTTCCGTGGATGATCGCCATCGGCGAGATCGAGCCGCGCTCCGGCTCGGTGGCCGACGGCACCGCCGTCTTCGGCCGCTCGCACATCGTGAACTCCTGGTCGCTGTGGTGGGGCATCGTCATGATGGTCGTCGCGTCGATGGTGGCGCTCTTCGCCAAGCCAAAGGTGCTCCTCGACGCCGCCCGCTCCCTCTTCGCCTTCGCGAAGAAGGACTCGCGTGAGGACCCGGTGCGCCACATCGAACTGCCCCTCTGGCTGTCGTTCCTCGGCGTGCCCATCGTCGGCGCCGTCGGCGTAGTGCTGGCGCACGAGTTCTTCGCGGTGCCGTGGCTCTTCGGCGCGACGGCCATCCTGATGATCTGCTTCCTCACCCTCATCGCCGCGAGCAGCACCGCCATGACGGGCACCACGCCCACCGGATCCCTCTCGAAGATCCCGCAGTTCACCTACGGCGCGCTCGACCCG
>DASZQL010000279.1:0-8734 GCA_035549675.1 Phycisphaerales bacterium
CCGAGGATCTTCGCGTCCCGGCGGATGAGCGCGAGGATTTCCGCTCGGCGGTGATGGAACTATCAAAGGCCGGGCACGTCATCCGCGACGGCAACCTCGTCAAGCTGCCGCCGATCGGCAAGCACTTGATCGGCACGTTCCGCAAGCACGTCCGCGGGTTCGGCTTTCTCATCCCCCGCGACCCCATCGCCCACGGCGACCTCTTCATCCCCGCCGGCATGACCGGCGACGCGATGAACGGCGATCTCGTCCGCGCGAAGGTCAAGTTCTCCGACCGCGCGCAGTCCAAGGGGCAATCGCCCTACGTCGGCGAGATCGAGGAAGTCCTCGAGCGCAAGCAGACTTCGTTCACCGGGGAGCTGAAAAAGCAGGGCGGCCAGTGGCTCGTCTACCCCGACGGCAAGGCGTTCAACGACCCCATCGTCGTGCGCGACGCCGAGTCGAAGAACGCCCACGCAGGGGACAAGGTCGTCTTCGAGATCGTGCGCCACGCCGAGGGGCATTCGCTCGCCGAGGGCGTGCTCGTCAAGGTGCTCGGCGACGCGGGCAAGCCCAACGTCGAGACGCAGGCCGTCATCGAGGCGTACAACCTGCCGGGCGAGTTCCCCGAGGAGTGCGTCGAGCAGGCACGCGAAGCGACAACCCGCTACGAAGACGAAATGAAGCGCATCGAAGAGGTCGGTCTCGACGCAAACCAGCGCGAGGACCTCCGGGGCGCGTTCATCCTCACCATCGACCCCCCCGACGCCAAGGACTACGACGACGCGATCTCCATCGAGCGCCTCGAGCGCATCCCCAACTCGAATGTCCCGGGCTGGAAGCTCGGCATCCACATCGCCGACGTCTCGCACTTCATCCCGCTCGGCTCGCCACTCGACGAAGAGGCGAAGGACCGCGCGAACTCGGTGTACCTGCCGAGGCTCGTGATCCCGATGCTCCCCGAGATCCTCTCGAACGGCATCTGCTCGCTGCAAGAACGGGTGCCGCGGTACTGCAAGAGCGCCTGGATCTGGTACGACGACGAGGGGCGCGTCCGCGGCACCGGTTTCTCCGCCACCCTCATCCAATCCGCGAAACGCCTTACCTACATCGAGGCCCAGGCGCTCATCGAGGGCAATCTCGAAAAGGCGAAACAGAACGCGAAGACCGAGGCGAACTACACGCCCGAGCTGCGCGAGGCCCTACGCCTCATGAACCAGCTCTCGAAGATCATCCAGAAGCGCCGCGAGAAGAACGGGATGATCCATCTCGACCTGCCCGAGGTCGAGCTCATCTACGACGACGAGGGGCACGTCATCGACGCGACGCCCGAGGACGACTCCTGGACGCACACGCTCATCGAGATGTTCATGGTCGAGGCGAACGAGGCCGTTGCGCGGCTCTTCGAGGAGCTCGACGTCCCGCTCCTCCGGCGAACACACCCCGAGCCCGTGCCGGGGGACATGGAATCGCTGAACGAGTTCGTGCGCGTGGCCGGGTACAAAGTCCCCAAGCACCCGACGCGCGAGGACCTGCAGGCGCTCCTGAACGCGACGAAGGGCACCGACGCCGCCCCGGCGGTGCACATGGCCGTGCTGCGGACCCTGACCCGAGCGGAATACTCGCCCGCGCACATCGGCCACTTCGCGCTCGCGAGCGAGGCGTACGCACACTTCACGAGCCCCATCCGCCGCTATGCCGACCTCACCGTCCACCGCGCGCTGACCGAATACCTGCGTCACACCGACAACGGCCTGAAAGCCCCGCGCGATGAGAACGCCAAGAAGCAGCTCGGCCGCAAGCTCCGCGACACCCCGATGTGCCCCGACGAGGGCACGCTCGTGCAGATCGGGATGAACTGCAACTACAAGGAGGAGACCGCCACGAGCGCCGAGCGCGAGCTGCGCCAGTTCCTCGTGCTCCAGCTCCTCTCGAACCACATCGGCGAGTCGTTCCCCGCCATCTGCACCGGCGTCAGCCCCGCCGGCGTCTTCGTGCGGCTGGATAAGTTCCTCGCCGAGGGGCTCGTCAAGACCGAGGACCTGCCCGTCGTGAGCAAGGACGGGCGCCCGATGAACAACGTCCGCCCCGACTGGAAGATCGACCCCCGGAGCGGCGCGCTCGTCGAGCGCAACAGCGGCCGCTCCTTCGCCATCGGCAACCGATTCGAGGTCACCGTCGTCGAGATCGACCTCGCGCGCCGCCAGATGGACATGGTCGTCACGGACCCCGAGGCCCGCGGCAAGGGCAAGACGCAGCGCCTCGCCGACAAGCTCAAGCTCGGCGGCGGCGATTTCGCCGGTGGATTGGACTTCGATCGTCGCACCGGCTCGGACAAGCGCGCGGCGCGTTCAAAGTCACGCGAGCGCGGCAAGCAGGATTTCAGGAAAGAGCGGAAGGATCGCGGGAAGCGGTAGCGCCGCTACTTGATGTTGTGCATCCCACGGTTCTTCTGCAGCCATTCGATCCGCTCATCCACGAGCTTCGTGTAGTCCATATCTTTCGAGAGGATGGGGAGCATGTAATCCGCGCCCTGCGCCTTCGCCTGCGTTTCGAGCTTCTCCGCGTTCGCGAAGTCCGCTTTGATCTGCCGCCAGAGGCGGAGCGACTTGTCCACCGCTTCCTTCCAGCGCTTGAGCGACTCGGGCGTGAACTCGCCCGTATCCTTGTAGTACGTCACCTTCGTCGCCTCCGGCTCGTTCTCCTTGGCGAGCGCGACGTTGGTCGAGACGCTCTTGCGGAAGTCCTCGATCTTCTTGACCAGCGCCTTGCGGGCCTTCGCGCACTGCTCCATGGTGTTGACGCCGGCGTTCCCCCCCGACCGCCACCCTTCGCACGAGAACTCCTTACCCAGCGTGTCCGCGCCGCCCTCGGCCAGCTCGGCGAACCCCCACTTCGAAGCGTCCGCCGCGGTCAGCGTCAGAATCGTCGTCTTCGAGTCGAGCTCCGTTGCCGAGAGCCTGAGTTCCTTCTGCGGCTCCTTGTCATGGAAGCGGAAACCCTCGCCCTCCTTCCACACGAACAGCCGCGCCTCCTGCTCGACCATCGCCTTGAACACGCACCCGGAGTGCCCATTGCGTTCCGCCGACGACGCCAGATCGGACGCCCACGCCGAGTTGAGCTTCGCGTCCACCTCCGCCGCGCCAGTCGAATGATCGCGGTGGAACGCCACCGCCGCCCCCGTGGACGACCCAGGCCGCATGTGGATGGTGCGGCTGTTCGCCAGAAAAACCGTCGCGGCGGAGAGCGCCTTGTGATCCACGACCGCGTGGAACGTGAACTCGCGATCGCTCCGCATCAGGATCTCGGACATCTTCTTCGCCTCGCCCAGCATCCCGCCCGGACTGTCGATCTCGAAGACGATGTGCTTGATCCCGCGCGACTTCGCCGCGGAGAGGCAGCGCTCGAGCCCGAAGGCGACCACGTCCTCGCCGATCACGCCGCGAATGGGGATGAGCAGATAGGGCGTACCGCCCGACGCGGTGTTCTCACCCACCGATTCAAATGGATCCGCGTCGGGCGCATCCTCCGCCGACTTTCTGGCAGGCTTCGGCGCCTCCGGTTGCGGCGCGGCGGGCTTCGGCGACTCGGTCGTCGTGCGATCGTCCTTGAGCTTTTCCTCCGACCGAACGATCTTTTCGACCTCCGCGCGAGCAAAGGTGAGTTTCGACTTGATATTCGCGACCATCGCCTCGATGACGACCTGCGTTGGCGTCTCGCTGATGACGGTGCCGTTGAACTGCCGGCCGTCCTTGAGGATCACCGTGTCTGCGCTCGCGCGCGACGCCGCCCCGCCGACCAGCGCCACGATCCCGACCACCACGCACACCGCCACGAATCGCCGCATGAGACACACTCCTCAGGGATTGCCGGAGCGGTCAATATAATATTTGGTCCGATTGGCGCGAAGCCATTCCAGGTTTTTTTCACATTCGGAACTCAGGTCCTCCGCGAGCACCGGCACGAGGTGCTCCAGGCCCTGTTCCCGCAGCTTGCGCTCGACCGCCGGCACGGCTGCAACAGCCGTGCGGATGTTCTCCCAGATGGCGATCGATGCATCCGCCGCCTCCCGCCACGACAACTGCGAGTTGCCGGTCAGCAGGCCGCCCGAAGTCGTTTTCAACTTGAGTTTGCGCGGGTCAGCTTCTTCCGCCCGTTCCACCAGCTTCTCAACGGCACGTTTCGTCTTATCCACGTTGTCGAGCAATCGCCGGCGCTCCTCCGCCGCGTCCTTGACCAATGCCTTGGCCCAATCCCCCGCCGCTTTCCAGCCTGCGACGTCCACCTCATCGCCGAATCGCGTCAACGAAACATCGGTGACCTTGCAGATCTCCCATTTCTCCAGCCGCTCGGCGTCGACCACGAACATGCCGCTATCCCCGGATCCGGTCAGCCGCTCCGTCTCTTCATGGTCTCCCTTGCGCGGTTTCTCTTCCGTAAAGCCAATCGACCCATCGGCGTCACGGAAGGCGTACACGCTCATGCCGCGCATCACGGCGGCGCGCCAGATCAGAGGATCCCGCTCTTGTTCGCGCGCCGCAACATCAATCTCGTCCGCGAGCAATGCCGATGCCTCCTCGGCATCTCGTCCTCGTGACAGACGCGCCCCCAGCAGCCGCGCACTCGGCCGGGCATGAATCGTGTCCGCTCCCGCAGCAAGGACGACCGCCGCACCCCCGATGTCACCTTCGATAACGGCATGAATCGTGAACGACGACTCCGCATCGCGGAGCAGCTTCGCGATGGCATGCGCCTCTCGCGGATCGCCTCCAGAGGAGTCGATCATGAACACGAGACGGGAGACCCCCTTCCGTCGGGCCCCTTCAATGACCGCCCGCAACCCGGACGCGACAATTTCGCGCCCGATCTCGCCTCGCAGCGGGACAGGCACGAAGACCTCGCGCCGGACCGGCTGAATGGGCTGTGCACCGGCGCCCGGATCGGGCCCATCGGGAGCGTCCGACGGCTGGGCGAGCGTCGGCGGGATGAAAATCCCCACCGCGGCGATCACAATGAAGCCCAGCACCCGGTACCGCATCGCGGCGACCACCCTCTCGCCCCCACTCTCCCACCCGTTTCCGGCGCGGCACCGTACCCGTCGTTCGCCCCGCATGCAATGGCCAACCGGCTTTTCTCTCGCACCCCGCGCAAAGCCGAGCGGTATGCGGGGGGGCGGCGATGATCGGTCTGACAGGTCCGATCCGGCCGCCTCGGTACACGGAGTCGGGAACAACGGCTGAACCCCCGGTTGCCCTCATCAGGCCGGCGGGAGGCGATCTCTCCGCCATCGTGCGGCGAGAGGGAGGGATCGTCCGATTTGAGTTATAAGGATCGCCGCCCCCGGAACTGGATCGCCGGGCGACACGCAGGAGCACGACCCATGCGCGACGGATCGACGCAAACTTCCCGCAGCCTTCGGTTTACGACTTCCGGCCTCCAGCGAGTCGTGCTCGGACTCACCGCCGCAATCGTCGTGGCTTCCGGCGCCGCAACCGCCGTCGCCGCTCCAGACCCACCCAAACCGAAGGAAGGCGGGGCCAGCCGCTCGCGCGATCCGAAGGCCGAAGCCAACCGCCGCATGCTCGAAGAACGCGACAAGAATCTGCGCGACCAGGCCGCGAAGCAACAAGCCGACGCCGAAGCCAAGATGCGCGAGATGCAGCAGGGCGGCGCCGCCCCGACCACGCCCGGCGGCAATCCCCTGCCCCCGACGTCACAAGCCGCGCAGGCGACACTCGGCGCGCCCGGCGAAGTCCCTCAACCTGAAGAGGCCGGCGGCGCCGGTCTGCCCCCCGTCGAGAACGTCAACCCCGATCAGATCGGCGCCCTCGCCAACGAGCAGGGCCTCATCAAGCTCAACTTCACCGAGCCCGTCAATCTTGAAGAGTTCGTGAACTACGTCGCCAAGCGCCTCGGCGTGAACTTCCACATCGACGGCGATCTCCGCACCCAGTTCGTCACCTTCAAGGCCCCCATCGCCATCCCCGCCGACCAGTTGCTCCCGCTGCTCTCGCGCCTGCTCGAGGACAAGAACTTCGCACTCGTGCACGAGCCAATGGGCTGGTACTCCATCGTCCAGCCCGCCAACATCCCGCCGCAGCCCGGCGAGGACGGCCTGCCCACCACGAAGATCATCTCCACGACGCTGATCCGCCCCAGCGCGCTGGAGCCCGCGATCAAGCCGCAGCTCGCGCAGTCCGCGCAAGCGACGGTCCGCATGACCGCCATCGACGAGATCGGCGTGCTCATCGTCACCGCCCCCTCGCGCCAGCTCTCGATCGTCGAGCGTCTCGTCGACGAGATCACCAAGGGCCTCGCGGATCAGAAGCTCCACCGAATTCCCCTGCAGAACGTTTCCGCTGACTACGCCCGTGAGCGCGTGGTCACCCTCAACGGCCGGCTCGGCACCGGTTCCGGCGGCATGCCGACGGTCAGCACGCCCGGCCAGCCTCCTCAAGCCGCGGCCGGAGGTTTGAGCGGTTCGCTCACCAACCTCGACCAGCGCCTCATCGCCGACCAGGGCAACGCGCTCATCTTCCGCGGCCGGGATAACGAAGCCGAAGCCGTTCGCGAACTCATCGCGATGGTGGATGTCCCCCCCGCAGCTTTGATGGGCCGGCGCTATACCGCCGGTTCCGCCGTCACCGACGTCGCCCAGCAAGGCGGTCGCATGGGACTGGGCCCCATCCTCTCCAACACCACCGGCGGCGGCTCCTCGTCCAGCACCTTCGGCGGCATCACGACGCTGCAGTCGTCTCGCGGCCGATCCACCGGCGCTCAAGGACAGCAGAGCGACGTCGCCACGAGCGGCTTCATGGTGGACGAGCAGAACGGCACGATCATCTACTTCGGCACCGCCGAGCAGCACGCCGCCGTCGAGCGCCTTGTTCAGAGCTTCAACGAGCAGGCGCTCAACACCCGCATCGAAATCCAGATGTACAAGCTCAAGCACGCCAAGGCCAAGAGCGTCTCCGACGTGCTCAACGATCTGGTCTCGGGCCGAGGACGGACCGGCAACTCGCCCTTCCTCCCGGGCGGGAACCTCCGTGGCGGGCGGAATAACCGAACGGGCCCGCGCGACCCCAATCTCGGCCCGACCCCCGCCGAAGCTGCCGCCCAAGGCGCCGCAGCCGGAGCCGCGGCTGCCGCCTCCGAAGGCGACGGCGTCTCCGTCACCTTCGACGAAGAAGACGTCAGCATCAGCACCGACGAGGACCGCAACCAGATCCTCGTCAAGGCCCCCGCCCGCCAGCAGCGCGAGATCGGCAAGATCATCGAGCGCCTCGACCAGCGGCTGCCGCAGGTCTACATCCAGGCGCAGATCGTCTCCGTGACCACCAGCGACGATTTCACCTGGACCGTCGAAACGCAGATCAACGCCGGCGACTTCCTCATCTTCAGCGCCTTCGGTCTCACCGGCGCCCCGACCGGCGGCGGCGCCACCGCGCCCCGCACCGTGCCGACCGCGCGCCGGGGCGTCACCTCCGCCGTCATCGACGAGAAATACACCCCCTTCGTCATCAACACGCTCGTCGACAAGACCAACGGACGCCTCGTCTCGAACCCGCGCATCCTCGTCAACGACAACCAGGAAGCGTCCATCGAGAGCACCCGCGAGGAGCCCTTCTCCAGCACCAGCCAGAGCGCCAACACCACCATCACCGGCCAGGGCGGCACCGCCACCGCCGGCACCGTGCTCACCGTCACGCCGCAGATCAGCGAGGGCGGCTACCTGAGCCTCGAATACGAGATCGAACTCTCGAGCTTCCAAGGCCTCCCCCGCGCCGACGGCCTGCAGCGCCCCAAGCAGCAGGAAAAGTACAAGAGCACCGTCACTGTTCCTTCGGATTCAACCATCGTCGTCGGCGGCTTCACCCTCGACCAGGTGAATGAGACCGACTCGCACGTCCCCTTCCTCGGCGACATCCCCGTCCTCGGCTGGCTCTTCAAGGACTACAGCAAGCAGAACATCAAGACCACCATCTTCGTCTTCATCACGCCGACGATCATGACGGATCCCAACTTCCTCGACCTGCGTCTGACCACCGAAGGCCCCAAGCGCGAAGCCGGTATCACCGGCGAGGTCCCCGACCTCGACCCCGTCGTCATCCCGATCACCGCGCGCGAAGTGCTCCGCACCCGTCAGCTCCCCCGCAATCAGGCGGCCGATCGCACCGCGAACTGAAACCACCGCCGCCTACGATTCACGTCAACCCACATGGGCAAAGCCGCCAACTCCATCGCGACCAACGGCCAATCGGAGCCGAATGTCGATGACCTGCGCCGTCTCGAGCAGGTCGTCGAGGCGATCAAGCCCCTCAACATCCGCCCCGAGCAGATGCGCGGCTTCGGCGCGCTCCCCGGCGCCGACGAAGAACCCTGGGACCTGATCCTCACCGCCAGCGCCACCGACGAGCACGCGGCCCTCGAAGGCCTCGCCCGCCGTTACGGTCTGCCCTTCGAATCCGAGCCCAAGGCCAACGAATCCGCCGAGCGGTTCTACGAGCGAATCCCCGCGCAGGCCGCGCGCCGCCACCAGGTCGCCGGCCTGCGGAGCGACGGCCACTCGATGGTCGTCGCCACCAGCCAGCCGATGCAACCCGCCGTCTTCGCGACACTCGAACGCACGCTGGAGATGCCGATCGAAGTCGTCCTCGCCCCGCGCGGCGCGGTCGGCAGCCTCATCAACCGAGGCTTCGAACAGCGCCAGGACCTCGTCACCGAGATCGTCGAAGACATCCCGCTCGACGAACGC
>DASZQL010000280.1:0-8361 GCA_035549675.1 Phycisphaerales bacterium
CCTGCGCTCCTACCGCGACCTCTTCCACATCCCCAAATCCCCCGCGCACAGCGACCACCGCGAATCCATCTACCTCTGCGGCAACTCGCTCGGCCTCATGCCCCGCGAAACCCGCGCCGCCGTCGATCAGGAACTCGACGACTGGGCCACCCTCGGCGTCGAGGGTCACTTCCACGCCAAGCACCCCTGGCTGCCGTACCACGAGTTCCTTCGCGACTCCGCCGCGTCCCTCGTCGGCGCGCTCCCGCGCGAAGTCGTGGTGATGAACAGCCTCACCGTCAACCTCCATCTCATGATGCTCTCCTTCTACCGCCCCACGTGGGAGCGCTCCCGGATCCTCATCGACGAGCCCTGCTTCCCGAGCGACATCTACGCCGTCAAAAGCCAGATCCGCCTCCACGGCTTCGACCCCGCCGCCACCCTCCGATGGATGAAGCCCCGCACCGGCGAGCACACCATCCGCACCGAGGATGTCCTTGAAACTATTCGCCGCGACGGCCAATCCATCGCGCTCATCCTCCTCGCCGGCGTGAACTTCGTCACAGGTCAGGCGATGGACATCCCGCGCATCACCAAAGCCGCGCGCGAAGCCGGTTGCGTCGTCGGTTGGGACCTCGCCCACGCCGCGGGCAACGTCGAACTGAAACTCCACGACTGGGCCCCCGACTTCGCCGCGTGGTGCTCGTACAAGTATCTCAACAGCGGCCCGGGCGCGGTCGCCGGCGCCTTCGTCCACGAGCGCCACTTCGACCGCCCCGACTACGACGCGATGCCGCGCCTCGAAGGCTGGTGGGGCAACGACCCCGCGACGCGCTTCAAGATGGGCCCGGAGTTCACTCCCGTGAAATCCGCCGACGCCTGGCAGCTCTCCAACCCGCCGATCTTCTCGCTGACGCCCGTGAAAGTCTCCCTCGACCTCTTCCGCCGCGCGGGAATGTCCAATCTCCGCGCCAAGTCCATCAAGCTCACCGCCTACCTCGAATCGCTTATCGATTCGATCGCGAGCGACCCCGCCGCGCAGAAATCCAAGCACCGCCTTTCCATCATCACCCCGCGCGACCCCGCCTCCCGCGGCTGCCAGCTCTCTCTGATGATCGAAGACCCCGCCGGCGCCCGCGAGTTCCACACCCGCCTGGCGGAAGCCGGCGTCATCTGCGACTTCCGCGAGCCCAACGTCATTCGCGTCGCCCCCGTCCCCCTCTACAACTCCTTCCACGACTGCTGGCGCTTCGCCGAAGTGCTGCGGTCCTTGATCGATCAGAGTTGAACGTAGAAAGACGGCCCCGACAGAGAACGGAGTCGCTTCGCAGCGCAAGCCACTGCTTTACACGTCACCCGACCGCACCTGCTTTGGCACAATGTCTCCCTCCGCGTTTCTCTGATTCCCTCCGCGACCTCTGCGTTCACTTTTTCGAATGCCCAACCGCTTCACCATCTTCGGCGCCGGACTCAGCGGCTCGCTCATGGCCGTCTACCTCGCCCGCGCCGGCCACGAAGTCGAGCTCTACGAGCGCCGCCCCGATCCCCGCCGCGCCGGCTCCGACCGTGGCCGCTCCATCAACCTCGCCCTCTCCGTCCGCGGCATCGATGCCCTCGCCGAAGTCGGCCTCGCCGACGAAGTCCTCGCCACCGCCATCCCCATGCGCGGCCGCATGATCCACGACCCCGCCGGCCGCCTCTCCTACCAGTCTTACAGCAAGGACGGCAAGCAGGCCATCAACTCCGTCTCCCGCTCGGGCCTCAACCTCACCCTCATCAACGCCGCCGAGCGCCTCCCCAACATCCGAATCCACTTCGGCACGCGTTGCGAGCACGTCGATTTCGAAACCAACCGCGCCGAAGTCCTCGACGCCGCCACCGGCGAAAAGCGCATCGTCCAGTGCGCCGATCACATCATCGGCGCCGACGGCGCCTTCTCCGGCGTCCGCACCTCGATGCAGAAGCGCGAGTACTTCAACTACGAGCAGTCGTATCTTTCCCACGGCTACAAGGAACTCACCATCCCCGCCGCGGCAAGCGCGAGCGGCGGGCGAGTGGGGGGGAGCGATGCCGCCTCACCTTGGCCCATCGAAAAACACGCCCTCCACATCTGGCCCCGCGGCTCGTACATGATGATCGCCCTCCCCAACGCCGACGGTTCCTTCACCTGCACCCTCTTCTGGCCCCTCAAGGGCGCGAACAGCTTCGAAGCTCTCCGCGACGAATCTGCCATCCTCCGCTTCTTCCAGAGCCGCTTCCCAGACGCCGTCCCACTCATCCCCGACCTGACCCGCGATTTCAAGTCCAATCCCGTCGGCTCGCTCGTCACCGTGCGTTGTTTCCCCTGGAGCGTGAGTGACCGCGCGGTCCTCATCGGCGATGCCGCCCACGCCATCGTCCCCTTCTTCGGCCAGGGCATGAACGCCAGCTTCGAGGACTGCAAGACTCTCGCCGCCTGCCTCGCGCACGCCCCGACCGACACCCGCGCCGCCTTCGCCGAGTACGAGCGCCTCCGCAAGCCCAACGCCGACGCCATCGCCGATCTCGCCCTCGAAAACTTCATCGAGATGCGCGACAAAGTCGCCTCGCCGATCTTCCGCGCTAAGAAGCACGCCGAGCACACCCTCGAGCGCTTCCTCCCGGGCCTCTATCTGTCCCTCTACGAGATGATCAGCTTCTCGACGATCCCCTACGCCGCCGCCCGGTCGCGAGCCGCCAAGCAACGCCGCGCGGTTGCCGGCATCCTCGCGGCGGTGGGCCTGCTGATTCTGCTCGCAATCTGGCTGCTCGCCCTGCGACGTGGCGAAGTCCATGCCTGATGCGCCGAGCCGGCACCAGACGCCGTGCAAGCACAGTTCAGTTCGGTAGTGGAGCGCGAAATCCCCTGCCGGCCTCGTGATCCCCTCGCTTCGCCCTCATCGAGCATGAACGCGCGCCGTCCGTGGCGCCGGACGCATTTCCGGGGATCGCGGCCCGGAGGGCCGAAGGGCTGTTGCCGGGGGTCGCAGTCCCGATGAAATCGGGACGAAGACCCCCGGAAAGCGCCCCGACGATCCGCACCCCGGTAGGGGGTGCAGGCGCATAAGCACAAACTCAAATGCTATCTCTCGGCTGAACTCGCATCCTTGAGCGCCTCAAGCTCTTCCTACACTCCCCCCGTGCTCGACTCCCTCAACGAACAGCAGCGCCGCGCCGCCGAGTGGGATGCCGGCCCGCTCATCGTTCTCGCCGGCCCCGGCACCGGCAAGACGCGCGTCATCATCGCCCGCATCGCGCGCCTCATCGACTCCGGCGCCAAGCCCGAATCCATCCTCGGCCTCGCCTTCAACGTCAAAGCCGCCGCCGAGATGCGCGCCCGCCTCGCCGAAGCCGTCGGCCCCGCCATCGCCGAGCGCGTCCACCTCTCCACCTTCCACGCCTTCGGCCGCCGCGTCATCGCCCGCTTCGGCGACATGCTCGGCTTTTCCCCAAATCCAACAATCATGGACTCCGCCCAGAAGCGGCGCCTTCTCCGCTCGATCATCCGCGAGCTCGACCTCTTCCCACAATGGATCGCCCAGGGCCGCGACGGCGTCATCACCCGCGTCGAAGGCTTCATCGCCGATTGCCGCAACGCCGCCCGCTCCCCGCGCGACGCCCGCGCCTACGCCACCGCCTGGCTCGCCCGCGCCCAGAAGAACGAAGCCGGCCTCGAGGGCGATGAACTCACCGCGGAGCGCGAACGCGCCCACGAGTTCGACCACGCCTCCCGCGCCTACGAAGCCTTCGAGCGCCGCTGCGTTGAGAAAAACCTCGCCACATTTGACGACTTCCTCGCCCAGCCCCTCCGCCTCCTCCGCGAAAAGGAAGTCGTCGGCGTCTTCCTGCGCGATGAGATCCATCACATCGTCGTGGACGAGTTCCAGGACGCCAACCCCGCGCAGATCGAGCTCCTCCGCCACCTCGCCCCGCCGCACACCACCACCGACCTCTGCGCCGTCGGCGACGACGACCAGGCCATCTACGCCTTCCGCGGCGCCGACACCGCCTCCTTCACCCGCTTCGCCAACCTCTGGAAAGACCACGAGACCATCGCCCTCTCCACCAACTACCGTAGCGCCGCGCCGATCGTCGCCGCCGCCAACGCCGTCATCGCGCGAGCCAACTCCCGCTTCCAGCCCGACAAGAAACTCACTGCGGACCCCGACTGGTCCTCCCACTGCGGCAGCGGCGGTGGGGGAGCGTCGCCGTCTTCCGTGGAAGCCATCCAATACGCCAAGGGCCGCGGCGGCGGGAAGCTCATTGCCGCCATCATCCGCGCCGATCGCGCCCGCAACCCAACTCGCCGCTGGCGCGACTACGCCGTCCTCTCCCGCGGCAACACGACCCGCGACACCATCGCCACCGAGCTCGCGATCGAAGAAATCCCCGTCGACCTCCGCCTCCCCGATCTCCCCGCCAGCAACGACGCTGTCCGCGACCTCTTCGCCTGGCTCCGCGCGATCACCGACCCATCCGACACCACCCACATCCGCCGCCTCCTCGTCCGCCCCCCGATGAGCGTCCCCCTCGACACCGTCCGCGAATGGGAAATGTCGTGGCAGCGCGCCGCGCGTTCATCCCACCCGGCGCACCCCGCGTCGTCAAGCTACGCATCATTCCTGATCGCCGAAATCAATCACCCCGCGATCCCGCGTTTCAAACTCCTCTTCGAGCAGTTCACCCGTCTCGCCGCCACCGAATCCGCCGCCTCGGTTGTCGAGCACGTCATCCGCTCCGCCGGCCTCCTCCACGCCGACGACCTCTCCGCGCGCGACCGCGCCCGCCGCGTCACCGCCCTCGCCGCCGCCCTGCGCTTCGCCCGCAATATCCAGCCCAATCTCGACGCCCCGGCCGACGTCCGCGAGTTCCTCAGCTACTACGACGACCTGAGCGACGCCGAGCAGCAGTTCAATACCCCCTCGCACGAGATGCTCGACTCCGACTCCGAGTCCGACGACTCCCTCGACGCCGTCCGTGTCCTCACCGCCCACAAATCCAAGGGCCTCGAGTTCGACACCGTCTTCTGCGCCAACGTCCGACCCCGCGGCTTCCCCGGCTCCAACAACAACCAGTCCGACCCCATCCCACTCCCGCCCGACTTCTCCAACATTGCCGACCCCGACCCGCAGGACGAAGAGCGCCGACTCTTCTACGTCGCCTGCACCCGCGCCAAGCGCCGCCTCGTCCTGCTCGCCGAAACCCGCAAGGACATCAGCAAGAGCATCGACTACTTCAACGAGCTCACGCTCAGCACCGGCCTCGACATCCTCAAGTCCACCGACGCCGACTGGCTCACCGAAGAAGCCGCCGACGAGTCGGCGCCCCACCTCGCCGCCGACGCCGACTCGCGCCGCCGCGCCGTCCTCGACCGGGCCATCCGCCGCGCCCGCCACGACGCCTTCGCCGCCCTCCACGACGCCGCGCGCTCCTCCATCAATTCCTCCGAGCTCAAGGACATCGACACCCGCCTCGCCGCCGTCGCCCGCGCGCTCTCGGCCCTCTCCGCGCTGGGTGAAGGCAAGGAAATCCCTGCCACGCTCAGCGCGCCCGAATGGTTAGCCGGCGTCGCCGCCTCGCTCCGCGCCGGCCAGCCCCCCGAAACCCTCACCCGTGCGCTCACGCCGCCGCTCACCCTCAGCTACTCCCACATCAACGCCTACGAAGAATGCCCGCGCTGCTTCTACGCTCGCCACATCCTCAACCTCGGCGAAACACCAACCTCCGACACCACCTTCGGCTCGGTCGTGCACCGCGTGCTCCAGTCCTTCTACACCGAGCTCTCGCGGATGGAATCCGAGGGCATCGAGCCCGACCGGCTGCCCGGCTTGCCCCGGCTTCTCCGCCTCGGCGAAGACCTGATGCGAAGCGACTCCCGCGCCGCCCCTGATGAACTCGACCACATCCTGAGCCGCCTCCGCGAGCAGCTCACCATCCAGCACCAAAAATTCCACGACGACGCCCACATCCTCGCCATGGAGCAGCGCTTCGACATCCCCTTCACCCACCGCGGCGTGACGCACCGCCTCACCGGCAACATCGACCGTCTCGACCGGCTCGCCGACAACCGCTACCGCATCGTCGACTACAAAACCGGCCGCGGCCGCGCCGATCTCCGCGAACCACCCGCCACCGACCTGCAGTTCGGCGTCTACGCCCTCGCCCTCCCCAGACTCATCGACCCCGGCGCCGAGTTCACCGAGTCCACCGCCCCGCGCACCGATATCGCCGGCGTCGCCGAGTACTGGCTCCTCGCCACCGGCGAGCGAGGCTCCATCGACCTCGCCAAGCTCCGCCTCGACAAGCTCCGCGAGCGCATCGGCGAAGCCATCGACGGCATGCTCGCCGCGCGCTTCGACAAGGGTAAGAAGTGCAAGGACCTCTGCTGGATCCTCGACGAGCACTGAGCCTCACCTGTGCAGTCAACGACGAACGCCGGCGAGTTCTTTTCCCATTCCCTCCCCCGATTCCTATCGGGGGAGGTGTCATGCGCAGCATGACGGAGGGGGGTTCCGCCGGCCCAGCCCGTATGTCCTTAAACACTCATCATCCGGTCCCATCTGTGTCATCTGTGGCCGCCTTATTCCTGATGTTTTCACAACCCCCGTGTACCCTGATCAATCCAATGACCACAACCACCGCCACCCCACCCCGCACCATTCGCGCCCCCCGCGGCAGCCAGCGCACCTGCCTCACCTGGCAGGCCGAAGCCGCCATGCGCATGCTCATGAACAACCTCGACCCCGAGGTCGCCGAGCGACCCGCCGACCTCGTCGTCTACGGGGGCCGTGGCCAGGCCGCACGCAACTGGCCCTGCTTCGACGCCATCATCGAAACCCTCAAACGCCTCGAGCCCGACGAAACTCTCCTCGTCCAGTCCGGCAAACCCGTGGGCGTCGTGCGCACGCACGAAGACGCCCCGCGCGTCCTCATCGCCAACAGCAACCTCGTCCCGCACTGGGCCACGCAGAAGCACTTCGACGACCTCTGCGCCAAAGGCCTGATGATGTTCGGCCAGATGACCGCAGGCTCCTGGATCTACATCGGCACCCAGGGCATCCTCCAGGGCACCTTCGAAACCTTCGCCGAGTGCGGCCGCGTCCACTTTCCCAAGACCGCCGGCGACCCCGCCGGCCCGCTCGCCGGCCGTCTCTGTGTCACGGCCGGCTGCGGCGGCATGGGCGGCGCTCAGCCGCTGGCGATCACGCTGAACGGCGGCGCCTGTCTCATCGCCGATGTCGATCGCACCCGCCTCGACCGCCGCGCCCACGACCGCTACCTCGATGAAATCCTCCCGACCATCGACGGCGCGATCGACGCCGCGATCGACTACGCCAAGCAGAAGAAAAACATCTCCGTCGGCGTCTGCGTCAACGCCGTCGATCTCCTCGCCCGCCTCAACCAGCGAAACATCGTCCCCGACGTCATCACCGACCAGACATCGGCGCACGATCCGATCACCGGCTACGTCCCGACAGGCCTGACGCTTCACGAGGCCGACTTGCTCCGCGCCTCCGAACCCGACGAGTACCTCAAGCGATCCATGGAATCGATGGAGCGTCACGTCCGCCTCATGGTCGAGATGCAGTCCAAAGGCTCCGCCGTCTTCGACTACGGCAACAACATCCGCCAGCGCGCTTTCGAAAACGGCTTCAAGGACGCCTTCAAGTTCCCCGGCTTCGTCCCCGCCTACATCCGTCCCCAGTTCTGCCTGGGCCGCGGCCCATTCCGCTGGGTCGCGCTTTCGGGCGACCCCGCCGACATTTTTACGACAGACGCCGCGATCATGGACCTGTTCCCCAAGGATGAGAAACTCCACCGCTGGCTCAAAGCCTGCCGCAACGACGATGGCTCGCCCCGCTTCGCCTTCCAGGGACTGCCCGCGCGCATCTGCTGGCTCGGCTACGGCGAGCGCGAGAAAGCCGGCCTCCTCTTCAACGATCTCGTCCGCACCGGCGAAGTCAAAGCCCCCATCGTCATCGGCCGCGATCACCTCGACTGCGGCTCGGTCGCCTCCCCCAACCGCGAAACCGAAGCCATGCTCGACGGCACAGACGCCGTCTCCGACTGGGCCATCCTCAACGCCCTCGTCAACGCCGTCAGCGGCGCCTCCTGGGTCAGCTTCCACCACGGCGGCGGCGTCGGCATCGGCTACTCCCAGCACGCCGGCCAGGTCATCGTCGCCGACGGCACCCCCGAAGCCGCCGAACGCCTCGCCCGAGTCCTCGCCAACGACCCCATGATGGGCGTCTTCCGCCACGCCGACGCCGGCTACGACCTCGCGAAGAAGTGCGCCCGCGAGCACGAAATCGATATCCCCATGTCACAGTGAATCGCCGAGTTCACCCTTCTCTTCACTCTCTT
>DASZQL010000281.1:0-8198 GCA_035549675.1 Phycisphaerales bacterium
TTGTCGATGACGAGCACGCCGTTGAGGTCCGGTCTGCGGTTCTTGAGTCCCACAGGATCAGCGTAGCGAGCCGAAAAGGACGGCACATGGAATCGGTCGGGAGCGCTCGCCGAGCGTGCATTGCCCCGCTACACTCCCCGCCGTTTCCCACGGCTCACCCTGGAGAGGTGTCCGAGAGGCTGAAGGAGCAGCACTGGAAATGCTGTATGCGGGTAACCGCATCGGGGGTTCGAATCCCCCCCTCTCCGCTTTGTTCTGTTGCTTTTCTCTTCCTTCTCGGGGGATGAGAACACCCGGCGTCGCGCTGCGAGGCCGCCGGCGCCTCGCTCGGGGGCGCGATGAGAACGCCCCGGCATCGAACCCGCGATCCCGGTGACGGCGTCCGGGATGCGATAATCCCAGTGTGACGCCCTTTGCAACGACTTCCTGGACGGTGATTGCGCGCACACGCGAGCCTGGCGAACCACGAACTGGTGAGGGCACACCGGTTCTGCCGTGATATTGAAACGCGCGCTCAGTGCGCGGCAGCTGATGATTCGCGGCCCGGCGAGGGGCAGGTCAGCAGCACGATCGTTCCCAATATGGCGGCGAGTGTGGATCCCGTCAGCACAGCGAGTTTCGCGATTTCGAGCCGTTCTGAAGCACCAAAGGCGAGATGCGCGATGAAGAGGGACATCGTGAAGCCTATCCCGCCGAGGATGGCGACGCCGATCATGTGGCGCCAGGTCACTGCGGTCGGGAGCACGCACACACCGAGCTTGACGGCGAGCCAGGAGAAGCCGGCGATGCCGAGCGCTTTGCCAACGGCGAGGCCCGCGACGATGCCCCAGGCCTCGGAATCACGGATCGCGTGATCGGCGACGTCGCCGATCGTGACGCCCGCATTGGCGAGCGCGAAGATTGGAACGACAACGAACGCGGCAAGCGGGAGCATTCCTTTTTCGAGTCGCTGCAACGGTGTCTGAGCCGCCTCGGTCAGTTTCTCCATCGTGAGGAGCACGCTCTGCTGAACTCCGCTCGTAAGCGTCCGGCCTCCCGTGGCATAGTCGACTTGGAACTCGTCGGCGAGGCGGCGGATGTGCCGGGTGAACTCGTCGCCGCGGACCCAGCTTCGGGCGGGGATGGTCATCGCCCCCATGACTCCGGCAATCGTCGCATGGACGCCGGACTGCAGCACGCAGAACCAGAGCAGCACGCCGACGAAGCCGTAGACCCACCACTTGCGGATTCCGAGGAAATTCATCGCGGCCATGAGGCCCGTCGCGGCGAAAGCGAGCCCGAGGAAGGGCATGCTCAGGTCCTCGGGCCGGGTGTAGAAAAAGGCGATGATGAGCAGCGCGCCGAGGTCGTCGGCGATGGCGAGGGTGGCAAGAAAGATGCGGAGGCCTGGCGGGATGCGCTTGCCGAGGAGGGCGAGCACGCCGAGGGCGAAGGCGATGTCGGTGGCGGTGGGGATGGCCCAGCCGCGGAGCGAGTCGGCGCCCCAGTTGAAGGCGGCGTAGATCAGGCCGGGGATCAGCATCCCCCCCGCAGCGGCGATGAGCGGTAGAGCGGCCTTGCGCGGGTTGCGGAGCTCCCCCGCGATGACTTCGCGCTTGATTTCCAGTCCGATGACGAAGAAGAACGCCGCCATCAAGGCGTCATTGACCCACCATTCGAGGTGGCCGGGGTGTTTGCCGGCTGGGAAGACCCAGTCTCGAAAACTGATTTTGAGGAACGTTTCCGTCCAGAACTCGTGATAGGCGTGCGCGGCGCTCGAGTTGGCGAGGATGAGCGCGACGACAGTGCTCGCGAGCAGGACGATTCCCCCCGCTGCTTCCTTCTTGGAGAACGCGACGAACGGCGCGACCGCGGTGTCGATGGCCCGGCGCGACTTGGCAACGTCTTCAAAGTAATCGTGACCGCCGTGCGCCATGCGGGGGCTCCTTGGCCCGATGGTACAACACGGAACGTCGTGCGTTCGTGCTGAACCGGTGCCAGAAGAATTGGAGACTAATCAGCCCGCGACGGCCCGGCCGATGACGTCGAACGACTGGGTCTGCCCCTGGATCGTGACGTTCACGGTGTCGAAAATCAGGCCGGAGAGCCCCTCGCGAGGGGTGACCTTGAAAATCATCTTCGGCCCATCGACGGTTGTTTCCATCCGTTCGAACGACACGGCGACGAGACCGTCCTTGACCTCGGTTTTCTCGACCTCGACCGGGGCGCCCCTTTTCAGGTCTTTGAGCAGGATGCCCACTTCCTTGGAGTCGCCCGGCTTGATGTTGTAGAGCAGCACCCGGTCGTGCGACATCTTCCACATGCCCGGCTTGGGCTGCTCCGGCTCGTCCTTCGCGACGCGCATGTCGACCACCGCGGCGGTGGGATGGTCGAGCTCGACGAGGAACCACTTGGGCACTTCCGCTTCTGGGATACTGCGGAGATCCACTTCGACGACGTACTTCGAACGCGGCTGATCCTTCGCCGGGTCGAAGCCATCCAGGAATACCGGCGGTTTTCGGTTCGCAGCGATGACTTTGAACGGCCGCCCTTCGTTGTCCTCGAGCGTGAACGCACCGTGGCGCTTTTTGTCGTCGTCGTAGCGGACGAGGGCCTTGACGCCGTAGTCGACCCAGCAGTTGATGTCGATCTTGACGGGCTGGGGGTAGCCCTCGAAGAAAACGTAGACATTCCGGCGCACGGGCCCCATGAACTGGGGCGATTCGAACGTCGCCTTGAGGGGCACAGAAGCGCCGGGCTCGATGTACTGGGCCTTGAGTTCCGGGACCGTGCAGCTGCATGTGGGCCGCACCGACACGATGTGGAGCGGAGCGGAGGAGAGATTGACGATCTCAACCTGTCCCGATTTCTTGGTCTCCGGCATCATGTAGCCGAGCTCGATGGTCGGCGGGTCCATCGCGACGGGGACCGGCGGGCCGTCAGGGGAGACGGGCTTCGCGGGCGTCGTTTGCTGCCGGCCGAACGCGGCCGGCAGAACGCTCATGAGGCTCAACGCAACCCAAGCTCCGGCGAATATTCGTGCGCGATTCATCGATTACTCCGTGCACCGAGACGGTCGCGGGTTTTTCACTACGAACCGGTAGACAATGCCGTCAGGCCAACGAAGTATAGATCGTCAACTCGTATAAACGGGTTGAATCCGCGGCGCAACGGGATCGGTGACGGCCTTACCGGAGGCGCATTACGCCGATGCACGCACCAGAAGAACCGGAACCCGGCTGCGGTGGCGCACTTCGGACGCGACGCTGCCCAGGAGCACGTCCATCACCAGGCGGTGGCCGTGGGTGGACATGGCGATGAGGTCGGCCCCCTCGCGCTCCGCGGCCTGAGTGATTTCCCTGGCCGGGTCGCCCGCGGCGAGCTTCCAACTGACCTGGTACCCATCGCCCGATAGCTCGGCGGTGCGGCGTTCGAGATAAGCGCGGTCCACGCGCATCTCTTCTGAGTCCTCGAGGTTGAGCTGGCTCTGGTTGCGCGCCACGTGGCCGTCGGCCACATGGATCAGCACCAGCTTCGAGCCCAGCAGCTTCGCGAGTGAACGGATGTGCGAAAGAATGGCCTCATCCGCGGCGGAGTTTTCCAGAGGCACCAGAATCGTACGGTACATGGGGTGGCTCCGTCGAGATTCAGCCGCTGATCCAATCTTTGAACTGCTCGAAGACGAGGTACGCGTTCAGAATCACGATAACACCGGCGATCGCCCATGCCGTCACCGCGAGCCATTTGGCATTGACCAGCGGGCCCATCTTGCGCTTGCTGCTGGTGAACATGATGAGCGGGATCACGGCGAAGCTGAGTTGAAGTGACAGGATGACCTGGCTCAGCACTAGGAGCTTGCCCACGCCTGCCGAGCCGAACATCGCGGCGACGATGACAGCGGGAACGATCGCGATGAGGCGCGTGATCAACCGGCGTAGCCACGGGCGGAGGCGGATATTGAGGAACCCTTCCATCACGATCTGGCCCGCGAGCGTGCCGGTGAGGGTCGAGTTCTGACCGGAGGCGAGAAGAGCCACGGCGAACAGGGCGCTCGCCAGGGGGATACCGAGCACGGGCGAGAGGAGGGCGTAAGCGTCATGGATGTCGGCGACGTCTTCGTGTTTCGTGCCGTGGAACGCGACGGCGGCGAGGATGAGGATGGCGGCATTGATGAAGAAGGCGCCCAGGAGCGCGGTGGTCGAGTCGATCGTCGCGTACTTCACCGCCATGCGCTTGCCGGCTTCGCTCCGGTCGAACGCCCGGGTCTGCACAATGCTCGAATGGAGGTACAGGTTGTGCGGCATGACGGTGGCGCCGAGGATGCCGATCGAGATGTAAAGCATCTCTGGGTTGACGACGATCTGCGGCGTGGGCAGCAGGCCGCCCAGCATCTCGGCGATGGGCGGCTGGGCCTGGATCAGTGTGTAGGCGAAGCAGCCGCCGATGATGAGGATGAGGCTGGCGACAAGGCATTCGAGCACCCGGAAACCGCGCTTCTGGAGCGCGAGGATGATCAGCACGTCGAGGGCCGTCAGACAGACGCCCCAGACGAGCGGGATGCCGAAGAGGAGGTTGAGAGCAATCGCGGATCCGATGACTTCGGCGAGGTCGCACGCGGCGATGGCGATCTCGCAGAGCACCCACAGTACAAAGGCGACCGGCTTGGAATAGTGATCGCGGCACGCCTGAGCGAGGTCGCGCCCAGTCGCGATGCCGAGCTTCAGCGAGAGGTGCTGGAGCAGGATCGCCATGAGGTTGGATATCAGAATGACCGAGAGGAGCGTGTAGCCGAACTTGGCGCCGCCGGCGAGGTCCGTGGCCCAGTTGCCGGGGTCCATGTAGCCGACGGCGACCATCAGGCCGGGGCCGGCGAAGGCGAGGAGCTTCCGCCACGTCGGGGCGCGGGCGGGCACCCGGATGCTCGCGTGAACCTCGGGGAGCGAAGGCGCGCCCGCGGCCCGTCGCCAGGCGTCGGCATCGCCCGGCGGTATCAGCGTACCCGCATCGATCTGGCCCATCGGTCGTCCTCCGCTCACCGGTCGTGCCTCCGACTATTGTAGCCGTAGCTACAACTCAGAGCATCGTAGCATCGGCTTCAAGCCTCGGTCAAGTCGAGGGAAACCGTCCGAAATCGATTTTCAAATCAAGCGGGGCGAGGGCCGGGTGTCGGCGTGTCAATGCCCGCCGTCGACCCGGCTCCAGCCGGGACCGGGATCAAAGGCCTTCATCGTCTTCGCGGCTGCGCTGGTATTGGCTCCCAGGTCCTTCTGGTAGATCACGCCGTCCTGGTTCGTGATGAACGTCATGACCCCGGAGCTGCCGTATTCAGCCGGGTACGCGACCACCCCGAAGCCGCCGATCATGTAGTTCTTCATGATGTAGTCGCGCGCCCCGCCCGCGGCGTTGGGGCCCTGCGTCGTGAGTATCCGGTAGAAATAGCCATGGAACGGTTTCGGTGCGTCTCCGGTGGAGTAGCCCTCCCCCGCCGCCTCGGCGGCGAGTTCGCCCAGCGGGCTTTCGGGCTCGCCCTCGCGCACCGGCCAGTACAGCCCGTTCTTGAGGTGCTCGTCGCTGATGAACCGTCGGGCGTACTCGTGCACGCCGTCGTGATCCGGGTCGTACTCGGCGTACTCGAGCTGCGCATCGACGATCGCTTTGCATACTTCGATGACCTCGAGCTCGTTCTGACCGATGCGGCGGTTCAGGATCTCTTCCTTGCCGGCTTCGGTATCGAAGAACCACTTGCCGTTCTCGCGGACGATCGGGACCGGCATCGGCCAGCGGTCGGTGCCCACGACGAGCGTGGTGACGCCGTCCTCGGGCGTTTCGAACTCGTGGCGGGCGTCGTAGGAGGCCAGGAACCGCTCGAGCGCGTTCTTGTCGGCGACATCGTCGCCCGAAGAAAGAATCTCCTCGCCCTCTGAACCGATCACGGCCCGGAGCTTGTCTCTGTCGCTTTCGCGAAGCGCGGCGACCAGCGATTGAGTCGCCTCTTCGGGCGAGTTGTACATGGCCGGCTTGACGCTGGAGCAACCCGAGAGAAGGGACGCAGCGAGCAGCGTCGGAACAACGGTGCGGACAAGGCTGCGGAATCGAGCGAGCGCGGTCTTCATGTGATTCTCTCCGCGTGGTGCGGTTGGGCTCTGTGAATGATTTCGCGTTGATTTGGAGATGGCCTTATCGACGGCGTCCGCCGCCACCGCCACGACCACCTCCGCCTCGGGCGGCGCCGCCACCACGAGATCCACCCCCGCCGCTGCTGAATCCGCGGCTCGACGATCCACGGCTGCTCGCGGCACGCGCGCCGGAGCCCCCGCCCCCGGCGCCGCTGAAGGCGTTGCTGCGCGTTCCGCTGGAGGAGCCACGGTTCTGCATGCTGCTGGATCGGTTCTGTCCGCTGCCTCCACGGTTGGTCGAGCCGGCGCTGCCGCGGTTCTGACCACCGCCGCGATCCATGTTTCCGGCACGGTTGCCGCCTTGCGCACTGCGATCACCGGCGCGATTGCCGGCTCCGCCGTCGCGGCCCTTGAACTGGTCCGCTCCGCCGCGGTTGATTTCCTGGCGGCCGGACTCGGCGCGGCCGCGGTACGACTCACGAGCGAGGCTCGCGGCCTGGTCGTGTCCGCCGCCGAACTGCGAGGCGGTCTTGCGGTCCCGGTACGGGGCGCCCTTACGGTGCGAAGGGTCGTGCTTGAAGCGGCCGTCCCCGCCGCCTCGGCCCCGGTCTCCGCCGCGCCGATCGAAATCGTTCTTGAACTTGTTGCGGTCGATATTGCGGTTGAAGTTGTTGTTCTGGTTGAAGTTCATGTTGACGTCGCCGTGGCCCCAGTTGCAGTTGCCCCAGGCGTAACCCCACGCGGCACCGCACGCGACACCGATGCCGAATGAAAGCAGTGCCGTGCCCGCGACGTAGCCCGGCGGGTAGTAGTAATACGGCGGGTACGCGGGCGGGAAATATGAGCCGCCGTACACCACGACCGGGTCGTACTGGGGCACGTAGATCACATCCGGACTCGTCGATTCGATCTGGATGACCTGAGTCGAGCCCTGCTGCTCGACGGTGACGTTCTGCTGCTCGTTGGATTCGAGGTGCCCTTCTTTTTTCGCGCTGCCCCGGAGGCGCTGCACCGAGTCGAGCACGGCCTTCTGGTCGGCGATAAAGGCGTCGCCGAGCTTGACGGTCCAGTCGAGCTTCTCGCTCATCATGGTCAGAACCTGCGGGAAGTTCACGAGCGAGCGGACACTCGGGTCCCACGTCTGCTTCTCGAGTTCCTTGGCGAGGGCATCACCCTTCAGGCTCGCGTTGGCCTTCGCCCAGCGGTCGGCTTCGACGACTTCGAGCGGGTACGTCGAGGCCATCAGGATCTGGCTCACGAGCGAATCGGGGTACAGCGCCACCGGAGCCAGGAGTTGGTCGAGCTCCTCGGGCTTGAGTGGAGCCGCGGTGTCTCCGGACTGGGCGGCGGCCTGTCCGGAGGCGCTGTCTTGCATGGCGAGGGAATGGCTGCACCACGCGACGGCGCACACCGTGAACGACATCGCGCCACGGACTAATCGAGATCGGATCATGGGTCGCACCTCAAGTGGTTGCGGCGGGGCCTGTGGGCCGCAAGTCTACCACTCGGCATTCGGAGGGTGATAACGCGGTGGGACGTTGCCGCCCGGCTCTGGCATGGTGACGACCAACGCTTCATTTCAGCACAGCCCGCGCGCGATCCGATCCTTCCTTGCCGTGCAGAACGTCGAGTACAAGTCCGAGCTTCGCGATCCCCAACTGGGGAAGATGATTCTGTCGCGATCGGGCGCGCGGTTCATCACCTTCATGAAGCAGCGCGATACCTATTACCGCATTGCGGAGGGGCGCCTCAAGAAGCGCGAGTCCTCCGACGAACCGACCGAGTTCGTCTTCTATCACCGCGCCGACCGGGTCAGGCCCAAGCTCAGCCACTTCCAGATCTACGGCGAGGAAGAAGCCGCGGCGAAGTTCGGCCCCCAGCCCCTTCCGGTCTGGATGGTCATCGAGAAAGAACGCGAAGTCTGGATGCACGACGGCGTGCACATCCACGTGGACAAGGTTGAGGGTTTGGGCAGTTTTATCGAGTTGCAGGCGCTCGTCACCCCCTGGCAGCACATCGGTAAGTGCCAGGAGTCGATCGCCCAACTCCGTGCGAAGCTCGCCCCCGCACTTGGGGAAGCGATCGCCACCGGGTACTGCGACC
>DASZQL010000282.1:0-3295 GCA_035549675.1 Phycisphaerales bacterium
CTGCTCATGGACATCAAGCCCGGTTACATGCTCGGCGCCAAGCCCCGCCAGCAGGCCATCGGACACTGCATCGGGATCGTCGCGGGATGCCTCGCCGCGACCCCGCTCTTCTCGCTCCTCTTCCTCAGCGACTACAAGCCCGGCGGCGAGCAGACCATCCAGCAGGCGATGGCCCCGGAGAACGGGCAGTTCTCCTTCCCCGCCGCGCTCCAGTGGAAGGGCGTTTCCGATCTCGTCACCAGGATCTTCGGCGGCGGAGAGGGGGCGGGCAGCGGCACGCTGCTCTCGAACTCGATCATCGCCTCGATGATCATCGCCGCCGCCGTCGCGCTGGTGTTCGAAACTGCCCGGATCGCCACGAAGGGGCGATGGCCGATCAGCCCCCTCGCCATCGGCCTCGGCGTCGTGGTCCCCCCAGATTCCACCATCATGATGTTCATCGGCGCCTTCTTTTTCTGGCTCATGGCCAGGATCTACACGCCCCGCACCGGGTCCCTCGGCCACCGCCTGTGGGTCGAAAGCCACGAGCCCATCTGCGCGGGCATCATCGCCGGCGCCGCCCTCGTCGGCATCGGCGACATCCTCGTGAAAGTGTTTTTCCTCTGAGAACCGCGAAGGGCGTGATCCATCAAGCCCGCGCGATCGCAATCTCTATAATCGCCCCCAATGCCGACCCGCACCACCGACTACGAGAGCCGCCAACCCTACGACCGCGCCCGCATCCACGCCGCCGCCATCTACTGCTCCGACGGCCGCATCGGCGAGCACTTCGACGAGTTCCTCTCCGACGGCCTCCGCCTCCCCCGCTACGACCGCGTCGCCCTCCCCGGCGGCCCCGCCTGCCTCGCCGGCCACACCCAGGCCAACCTCGAGGAAAAGGGCGTCGTCGACGAGCTCAAGTTCCTCGTCGAGGTCCACCAGCTCAAGCGCGTCGTCCTCATCGCCCACTCCGGCTGCGCCTTCTACGCCACCCGACTCGAGCTCAAGGAGCCGCGCCTCGAGCTCGTCCAGCGAGCCGACCTCGTCCGCGCCGCCGCCTACGTCCAGCGCGTCACCGGCCTCGAAGCCATCGATGCCTGGTTCGCCCGCCTCACCGACAACAACGTCGTCCGCTTCGAGCGCGTCGAAGTCTGACCGCATGTCTCCATGTAGCGGCCGGCGTCCCGCCGGCCGACGAGCCGTCGGTCCAAGCCGACACCGGCTCACCATCACCACATCACGCGCTCGCCAGCCGCTTCTTCACCACCGCCTCCGCCCCGCCCGCCACGATCAGCTCCTGCGCCGTCGGGCTCAGCGCCGTGAACGCGAACTCCCCCCCATCCCACTTCACCACCCCGCGCCGGTAGTCGATCTCAACGTCCCCGGCATCGACCGTCTTTTCCGACACTCGATGCCTTGATGCCTCGGTGCCTCGATCCCTCATGGCCCCGACCAGCGCCGGGCACTCGAACACCATGAACCCGTTGTTGAACGCGTTCCGCTTGTACGTCTCGCTGAACGACTCCGCGATCACCGCGTGGACCCCCCGGAACTTCAGCGCCGTCGCCGCCTGCTCGCGGCTCGACCCCGTCCCGAAGTTCGCCCCGCCCACGATCACATCCCCCGTCTTCGCAATCTCCCGGATCGCCGGGTCGTAGTTCTCGAAAATCACCGCCGACATCTCGCTCGGCGTCATCGCGTCGTTGTATGTGTGCTTGCCCGCGTAAATCCCGTCGGTGTTCAGGTTGTCCTTGGGCAGGAACAGAGCCCGCCCGCTGTGCGTCGCCGGGAAACCCTCGATCACCGTGGCGAGGCCGGAGGCCGGAGGCTTGAGGCCCGAGGCTTGAGGCTTGGAAATCGAATATCGCGGCTTCGTCTCCTCGAACTTCACCGGTGAGCAGATATACCCCGCCACCGCGCTCGCCGCCACCACCGCCGGCGACCCGAGATACACCAGCCCCGTCTTGTCCCCCATCCGCCCCTCGAAGTTCCGGTTCGTCGCGCTGATCCCCACCTCGCCCGCCTTGATCGTCCCGCGCCCCAGCCCGATGCACGTCCCGCACCCCGGCGGCAACTCGATCGCCCCCGCCTCTACCAGCGCCGACCAGTGCCCGTCGCGCTGCGCCCTCGCCTGCACCTCCGCGCTCGCCGCCGCCAGATAAAACTCAACCCCCTCCGCGACGCGCTTCCCGCGCACAATCGACGCCGCCTCCGCGAGGTCCTCGTACCGCGCGTTGACGCACGACATCAGCCACGCCTTGTTGATCTTCACCCGCTTCGCCTCCATCTCCGGCAGCGAGTGCATCGTCTTCACATCATTCGGCCCCGACACGTTCGGGATGATCGTCGAGAGGTCGATCGACAGCTCCGCCGCGTACGCGGCCCCCTCGTCCGCCGCAAGCCGCTCCGACCACCACCTCTCGACATCCGCGCGCGTATACGTCCCCACACCCTCGCCCAGGTGCCGCTGCACCCCCGGCCGCCGCCCCGCCGCGAAATACTCCGCTCGCTCCAGCAAATACTTCTTCAGCACCTCATCAAACGGGAACACTCCCGCCAGCGCCCCCCACTCCGTCGTCATGTTCGCGATCGACATCCGCTGGTCCATCGTGAGCCCCGCCACGCCCTCCCCCGTGAACTCCACCGCGTGGTTCAGCACCTCGTCCCGATTGAACAACCCGCACAGCGCGATGATGATGTCCTTCCCGACCACCCCTCGTTGCAGCCTCCCCTTCAGCTCACACCGCGCCACCGGCGGCACCTGCCACCACGTCACCCCGCTCGCCCACAGGCTCGCCGCGTCCGTCCGCACCACCGGCGTCCCCAGCGCCCCCATCGCGCCGTACAGGTTCGAGTGCGAATCGCTCCCCACGATCATCGCGCCGGGCACCACATACCCCTGCTCCACCATCACCTGGTGACTGATCCCTGTCCCCGCCGGATAAAAATCGATCCCGTGCTCCCGCGCGAACGCCTCGATCTTCGCGTACTTCCCCAGGTTCTCCGGCGAAGTGTTCTGAATATCGTGATCGATCGCGAACACCGGCTGCTTCGGATCAAAGACGCGCACCGGCGCCGGAGAACCGGACCCCGCCATGGCCGGCGCATCCTTCGTCATCTCCTTGAACTTCGGGATCACCGCCCCCGTGTTGTCATGCGTCATCACATGCCGCGGCCGGATCGTCACAATCCCCCCCGACCGCGCCGCCTCCCCCCCATCAAGCCCCACCGCGTACCGCGTTGCAATCCTCTCAACCAGCGTCAGTTTCATGACCAGAGTGTATCGGTGCCCCGACTTCCCCCCCTGTTCATCCCG
>DASZQL010000283.1:0-9434 GCA_035549675.1 Phycisphaerales bacterium
TGGAAGGAGCTGGACCGTGACGGCCCCGGGCGCACTGGTCACGATCGATCGGGTGTCCGCAGGCCCTGGATCGGTTCTCGTCGCTGACGAACGCTACCTCCGTGAAGCGTTGGAACTCGGTTCTTCAGCCTCACCGGCTCACGCGTCAACAGTGCCCGTGCTGGCATCCCAGCTCGAGGACAACGAGATCATCGCGCCGGTCTTTTCCGCCGAGTTCGTTTTTCGAGCTTCGCTTGGAAAGGCGGCGGTAGATCCCCTCGAACTCGCGCCGATCTATCCCCGAGAACCCGAAGCGGTCACCAAGTGGCGGTCCCGCCCCCAGTAGCAGAATAAGCCTTCGCTCCTCTATCGCTCGACCGGCTTCACGTCCTCTTCCTTTGCCGGCCGGGCCCCTTTCCCGAGCGGCGGCGCGGGCACCGTTTTCGCCGCTTTGATCTCGACGGGGCGCAGGGGCCGGTCACGCACCGACGCCGGGTCATCGGAGTTCCGCGGCCCGACGGGGCTTGCGGCGATCGTACGAACCACATCCGCACCGGCGACCACCTGGGCGAACGAGACGTACTGCCCGTCGAGCCCGGCGCAGCCCTCGCGCGACAAGCAGATCATGAACTGCGATCCGTTGGAGTTGGGATCATCCGGCAGACGTGCCATGGAGACCACGCCGAACTCGTGGGGCAGTTTCGACACTTCGAAGTCGATCATGAAGCCGGCGCCGCCCGAGCCCGTCCCGGTCGGATCACCCGTCTGAATGATGAATGGCTTTCCCTGTGGCCCGTCGGTCGCCACGCGATGGAACACCACGCCGCGGTAGAACCCGCCCTCGACGAGCTGGACGAAGTGGAAGCACGTATTCGGCGCCTGGTCCGGACGCAGGGCGATCTCGACCGGGCCGGCCTCGGTTTCAAGCACGACGTTCCGTCGCGCCCATGCACGGATGCATGACGGCTTGCCGCGCGCCGGGTCGATCTCGACCGTGCCGCGGAGCCGGGCGCGCTCCGCCGGTTGCATCTTCATCAACGCGGAGAGCCCCGCGGCGTCGTTCTTTTCGAAGAGTCGCATCACGATCGAAGTCAGCCCGTCCTTCGACCGCGCGGGTGGGGACATCGGCTGGATGACGACCGGCGCGCCGACCGTTTCCCCGTTCACGATCAGTTGCGCGTACATCACCCGCGGCGGTTCGGAGGTCCAGAGTTGGGGGAACAA
This sequence comes from Phycisphaerales bacterium, assembly GCA_035549675.1. Classification (GTDB taxonomy): domain Bacteria; phylum Planctomycetota; class Phycisphaerae; order Phycisphaerales; family UBA1924; genus DASZQL01. The sequence continues at coordinate 1,204 of DASZQL010000283.1, forward strand.
CGCCGCGAGATCGACGCGACCCGCCGCCGCCGTGGCTTCGGCGATGGTTTCCTCATTCGACGCGTCAACGAGCCGGATCACGGGCGTCGAGTCCCCGGTTCCGTCGCCGAGCCGCACCGCCATCGGGACCGGGCGGTTGATGCCGTAGTACACGAGCTCGGGCTCGAGCTGACCGTCCGCGCCGACGGCGACGGCCGGCACGGCGCATACGAATACGCCGAGCCTCATTGCCATGATCCGAGGTCTTCCACGCATGATCATCGTGACTTGGAGCCGTGCGGCCACATCGAACCGCACACTCTACCGGAGTGCGGCGTCTAGGTTCGATGCCATGCGGGTCAGCGTGTTCCGGGAATCTCAGTTGCCCGCGGAACCCATGCTCATGGGCTGGGTGTGCTGCTCGCCGGCAGTAACCGGGCCATCCACTCCGCCGCCGCCACCGGTGGTGGTCGGGCGTCGCGCGAACAGGGTGGTCTGCCGACCGGTGCCGACCGGGGCCGCGGAATCGAGAACCGCCCAGGCGTCCTCGATGCTTTCGGCGCTCGCGGAGGGATCGGTGTCATCGACCGGGAGCGAGCGGAGGAACGCGCCGTCCTGATCGGCGAACCAGTTGACGCTCAGATCCGCGCGGAAGACGTTGGCGCCGACCACGTGGTTGAAGTCCGCCTGAGTGCGGATGCCATCGGCCAGCAGGGTGCCCGAGGGTGGCATGTTGGGCAGCGCGATGATGCTGCCAATGATCGGGCGGTACTGGTAGTTGCCGGAGATCTCGCCGGTCATCTGCTGATATTCATCGAGGTAGTCGGAGTAGGAATGGCCGCCGTGGTGGCTCGGGCAATAAAAGACGCCGTAGTGGCTCAGGTAGTCGTACTTGAAGAGCAAGCCCAGGCCATCCCACACATACGCCTGAGACTCGGGGGATGATTGCGGGCTGCCGCGATCTTGCGCAAGCCCGACGCGAAGCGACATGGTTTGCTGAGGCATTCGCTGCTGGGCGAGCAGGGTCATGTCGCCCGCAGCCGATCCGTAGAACATCGACCGAGGCAGGACGCCATGGTTGTCCGTGGCGTACATCTGCATCGCGTACCCGATCTGACGCATATTTGACGCGCAGTTCACGCGGCGTGCGGATTCCTGCGCCGCCCGCAAGGACGGGAGCAGAATTCCAATCAACACAGCCATGACGGCGATCGATACGAGCAGATCGACCATCGTGAAGCCGGCGCGGCCATGGCGCATGCTCGATGTCATCGATTTAGTCCCCACTCTGGCCGCCTTCCTTTCCTTCAAGGGCGGTAGGCGAGTTGCTTTTCCCACACCGGGATACCGATATCTTCACGTTGGAAATAGGGTCCAGTCAAGTCTAGTATGGGGTGTCCATCGGTTTTCCAATAAATCGTGTCCAGTTTTCCGTACAATATGCGAACAGTATCGAATGGATGGACCTCTTTTCCACCGCATAGGCAACACTCTGGAGTCTTGAGCGTATAGCGTTTTGTCCGATCAACGATCACTCTGATTTAGCGGAAGGGGATCGGGCCATGGTGGCGCCCGACAGGGAAGACGACCTCGAGTTGATGAGCCTTGTCGCCAAGGATGACGAGGCTGCTATTGCCCGGCTCTACGATCGCTTCGGTTCTCTCGTCTACAGGATGGCCTACCAGGCTATGCCCAGCCGGTCGGATGCGGAAGAAGTGGTGCAGGAAGTGTTTATCCGGCTTTGGAGAACCGCAGGGAGGTTCGACCCGAAGCGTGCGTCGTTGGTGACCTGGGTGATGCTCATCTCGCGTCGGCACATCGTGGACCGGCTTCGCCGGACACGTGCGAGGGTCAAACCCACGACGCTCGAGGAGGATTGGTCTCCGGCGGCGAATATCCCCGCCGCGGAAGCGGGAATGGAGCTCGACGAACGGTTTGGATTAGTGATGAAACGGATCGAAAAGCTGCCCGAACTGCAACGAACAGTCGTCCAGCGGGCATACCTGAATGGCCAGACATTGAAGCAGATCGGAATTGAACTCGGCATCCCTCTTGGGACGATCAAATCCGCCCTGAGCCGGGCTCTGGTGAGATTGCGTGAGCATGGGACCGGCGAGGAGTTGACGGCATGAAACCCCAGATGACGAACAAAGACCTGTACCAACTTGCGACGCTCGACCTCCTCGGCATGCTCGACGAAAACGAACGCGCCGACTATGAGCGCGCCTTCCGCGCCGCTTCTCCCGAAGTCCAGGCCGATATCCGTCGCGAGCAGCTCCGTGCCGCCGATCTGGACGCCCTGCTCCCGAAGGTCGAAGAGCCCTACGGGCTGCGCGACCGCGTTCTCGGCGCGGTTCGTGAAGCCGTCGCCGCGATCCGCCTGGAGCCCATCGCGCGCATCGGCCCCGGCTCCGCTCATGCGAGCATCTGGCGGACAACGCATCTCTGGCGGGCCGCGTGCATCGGTTTCATCGCCGCGACCCTTGTGCTCTCGGTGTACGTCTTCTGGCTAAACGACAGCATCCGCACGATCCGCAACGATGCGCTCAGCTCCAACACGATCACCGGCATCGCGAACGTGACCGGCAGCGGATTCGCGACCGCACTGCCGCGGTTCCAGGTCACCACCTTCAGCCCCGCGGCGGCCGACTACGACGGCCCCGCCGTGGCCCAGCTCTACTACGACCCGCAGAAGCAGCGCGCGTTTCTTTTCGCCGACAACCTCCCCGACTCGCCGCAGGAGTACACCCTCGTCCTCCGCGGCACCGGCGGCCAGGCCGACCAGCCCGTCGAGCGCTTCCGCGCTCGCTTCGGCTCGCTCGCCACGGTCGAAGTGAAGTCCGTGTCGCCCGCCGACTTCGAGCGCCTTGCGATCCACGTCCCGACCGGCGACGATGGCAAGAGCACCGCGCTGCTGGTCGCCAAGGGCGTCTGATACACAGCCGGCACGTTTTGATGCTTCACACCCCGGCCATGTTCGCCGGGGTGATCGTTTTTGGGAGCCGCGAGGAACGAATGCCGTCGGATCGCCGCCGGTGACGCCGTCGATCTCGCCAGCGACTCGAACCTGGCGGCGTTCTTAAGGCTTCTTCGCATCCGCGGCCATGACCGATAGCGCCGAGAACTCGAGCTCGAACTCGACGCACGGCCCCACGAACTTCTGCGGCGCGTCGAACGCGCCGGGGCGCTCGTACTCCGGCTTCACCTTCGGCGCCGCGCTCGCCATCCCGGCGATCTTCCAGCGGCCCTCGGGCGGCTGGTTGGCGAGTTTCTGCGCGAGATCGGCGCGCATCTTCACCGTGACCGGCGGGCCGTAGGCTTTGCCGGTCGCCGGGCTGATGACCCTGAACTCGACCTCGCGCTCCCCGCGCGCATCGGCCAGCACCTTGACCGAGTCGACGGTCCACTCCGCCCGGCCGCGGATGTCACGCGTGGTCTTCGCCGCCCATTTCTTTGCTTCCGCGGTAAACCGAGCCTGCTCCGCCTTCGTCTCGCGCGGGAGCGGGGTCAGTTCGGTCTCGTAGCTCTTGACGACCGCCACGAACATCGACGCCGGCGATGCCAGCGGGTCCGCCGGCGGCGGTTCGAAGGCGTCCTTGTTCTCGCCCGCCGGCGCGCTCCCCCCGCCGCCGTTGGTGCCTTGCGGGCTTTGCTCCCCGCTCGGCTTCGCGGCGATCATCTTCCGTAACCGCTCAACTTCCGCCTGGAGCGTCTGGACCCGCTTCTGGGATTCCTGGAGCTGTTGCTTGAGCTGGTCGTTCTCACGCCGCAGATCGGCTTCGGACTGGGCGCCTTGTTGCGCGAACGATGCCGGGGCGCTGAGCACCACGAGGGCCAGCGCCGCGATCCAGGCGATCATCCGCTTCCGCGTCAATCCGGTGAGGCTCACGTTCAGCATGTCTGGCTCCAGATTGGAAAGTCGATTCCCTGCCGCGGAAAAATGATACGCCGCACAGCCGTCCGTTGGACTCATACACGTCTCGCGAGGTCCGTGCCTTGTAGGCCGAGCGCCTAGTCGTATCCCAGTTCGGTGAGCTGCTCTTCGTCCAGTCCGAAATGATGTCCGATCTCATGGAGCAGCGTGACCATGATCTCCTCGTACACCCAATCATCCGCATCGTCCTGATCCCAGCCGCCGGCCAGCGAGACGATACCACTCCGAAAAATGCGGATCTCTTCCGGCATTTCTGGGGGCTGGTCCGTCGATCGCTCGGTGATCGATACGCCGCTGTGCAGGCCGCACAGCCCGTCGCGGAACTCGTCGCGCGTCTCACCCTCGTGCAGGCCCAACTCGGCGATCAGCTCGTCGGTCAGCTTGTCCGACGGCACGTCTTCGACCACCAACGGCACTTCGTCCAGGAGCGATTTGATCCTCGGGGGCAACTGCTCCAGCGCCTCTTCCAACAGCCCGTCAAAACGATCCCGCGCCTGCTGATCCATAAGGCGTGAGGATAGAGCCCGATATCCGCCTCGCCTACACTCGTCTTCTCACTAGCCTTTCCAAGGATTCCCATGGACCCTGCTCAGCGCATCGCCCAGTTCGAAAACATGGCCAACGCCGACCCCGGCAACGAGATGGCCCACTTCAGCCTTGCCGGGGCCTATATGCAGGCGGGCCGTTACGCCGACGCCGCCGCGTCGTACACGCGCTGCACCGAGATCAACCCGCAGATGAGCAAGGCGTGGCAGCTCGCCGCGGAGTCGTACCGGAAGGCGGGCGATATCGACACCGCGATCGGGACGGCGCGGAAGGGCTACGAGGTCGCCGCGAGCAAGGGCGATCTGATGCCCAAAAACGCCCTCGCCACGCTGCTCAAGGACCTCGGCGTGCCCCTTCCTCGCGTCGAGCCTGCGGCGAGTGCTCCAACGGCATCGCCGGGCGGATCGTTCGCCTGCCACGTCTCGGGCAAGTCCGGAACGCAACTCCCACGTCCTCCCTTTCGCGGCCCGGTCGGCCGATGGATCTACGAAAACGTGTCCAGTGAGACATGGAACCAGTGGATCGGACAAGGGACGAAGGTCATCAACGAGCTGCGGCTCGACCTCTCTCGGGACCAGGACGCCGAGACCTACGACCGGCACATGCGCGAGTTCCTCGGTATCGATGACGACCTGCTCACGAAAATCCGAACAGGCACGTGAGGATCAGGCGTCAAACTGGGTAAACCAGCGATTTAAGCGAGTTGTTGACGACCCACGAACAGATTTTTAACTTCAAAAACGGCGTTGGGACGTCACAAGGCATTGACTGAAGCCCCGTTTTAGGTACATTACCTACTGGAGGTCGGGTAGTTGTGCATGCACAGCTTCGCCCTCGGAGAAACGAGAGTCAGAAACACGTTGAGGAGGTGTTTGATGGTCCGTGGATTTGTGATCACCGCAGCGGTCGCTGCTCTGGCTGGTTCCGCACAGGCCGGCTTTGGTCAGTTCGCTGAGCAACAGTCCGAGTTCTTTGATTTCGCGCTTTCGCCCGGCGCTGCCGTGCTCACGTTCGACAAGTTCGACACGATGGGCGGCACGCGCGAGCTCGTTGCCGTTGAAATGAGCTTCATCGCCAAGGTTTCCGCTGCGGTCGACGCCGAGAATGACTCGTCGATCGATGCGCCGAACTTCGGCGTCAACCTCGCCGGTTTCGTGAATGTGAACGCCCTGTCGCTCGCCGGCACGGGCACGGTCAGCCTGACCGAGTTCGCCGCCGTCGGCCCGACCGATGGCGTGGTCGGCTCCGGCCCCGACTTCCATGACTTTGGTCTTCTCAGCCAGAACACGAGCGATGGCGACCTCGCCTTCCTCCCGGCTGAACTGCTCGCCTTCATCGGCCCGGGCACCTTCGACGCGAACGTCGATGGCTCCGCCGGCTTCGCGGTCACCGGCTCGACCGACTCGACCATCCATACGACCGATTTCGGCGCCGCCGGCAAGGTCCAGGTCGTTTACTACTACAACCTCGTCCCGACCCCGGGCGCGGCCGCCCTCATGGGCTTCGCCGGTCTCGTCGGCCTCCGTCGCCGCCGCTAAACCTCCGCAAGATTCATCAGGATTTTCAAGCACGCCCGGCCAACCGCCGGGCGTGTTTTTTTTCCAATGCCTCATATGCCCGATGCCGATGCCTCGCGTGCTCTTCCGCTAGCCTTCTTGTTCTTCCGGAGCCTTCGCCGTGCGCGCCCACCGTCCCGCCGTCGGGTTCATCTTCGTCACGCTCCTGCTCGACGTGCTGGGCTTCGGCCTGCTGATCCCGGTGGGCCCGCGCCTCGTCATGTCCTTGCTGAACAACGGGACCGGCGGCACGGAGCAGCAGGCGGCCAACATCGTTGGCATCCTCATGGCGATCTACGCCACGATGCAGTTCTTCTTTGCGCCGGTCCTCGGCGCCCTTTCCGACCACTTTGGCCGCCGTCCCGTGCTGCTGGTCGCGCTCTTCGGCTCGGGCCTCGATTATTTCGCCATGGCGCTCGCCCCTTCGATGTCCATTCTCTTCGTCACGCGCGCGATCAACGGCCTTTCCGGCGCGAGCATGACCGTCGCCAACGCTTATATCGCCGACTCAACGCCGCCGGAAAAGCGTGCCGCGGGGTTCGGCATGGTCGGCGCCGCCTTCGGCCTCGGCTTCATCCTCGGCCCGCTCATCGGCGGGTTGCTGGGCAAGATCGATATCCGCCTTCCGTTCTACGTCGCCGGCGGCATCACGCTCCTCAACTGGCTCTACGGCTACTTCGTTCTTCCTGAATCATTGGCCCCTCAAAGCCGCGCGAAGTTCACGCTCGCCCGCGCCAATCCGTTTGTGATTATGGCCGGAGTCGGCCGCTACCCGCTCGTCGCCGGGCTCGCGGTCGCCTTCTTCCTGATGTACCTCGCGATGTTCGGCCTGCACGCGACGTGGGTGCTCTACACGATGCACCGGTACCACTGGTCGTCGTTCGACGTGGGTCTCTCGCTCGCGCTCGTCGGCGTCGGCGCGGCCGTCGTGCAGGCGGGACTCGCGCGCAAGCTTATTCCCGCCCTCGGCGAGCGCCGCTCGCTCCTCTTCGGCGTCACGCTCGGCGCGCTCACCTACGTTGGCTATGGGCTCGCCCCTCAAGGCTGGATGATCTACGCCATCATCGTGCTCGGCTCGATCGGCGGTATCGCTCAGCCCGCGGGCCAATCACTCATCACCAAGTCGGTCCGCCCCGACGAGCAGGGCGCGATCCAGGGCGCACTGACCTCGCTCCAGTGCGTCGCGCAGATCATCGGCCCGCTCATCGGCACGGCCGTCTTTTCGTACTTCATCTCCGATCACGCCCCCTTCGGCGGCGATCTCCCCGGCGCGTCATTTATCCTTGGCGGGATCTTCTGCGGCATAGGCTCGATCATCGCCGCGGTCGTGACGAACCGGCACATGCCTCGCACGGCGATCCCCGACCCGTCGCTAGCGGAGGCCGCGGAAGAGATCATCCATCCACACCCGCATCCCCACGCGCCCGGACACGACTAGGATTCGCCCCCTCGATCCACCCGCCGCAGGAGCCGCCCATGTTCAAAACATCCGCCTTCGCCGCCCAGTCTGGCGAGTCGCCGCTGGCCCTCGCCTCGATCGATCGCCGCGACCCCGGCCCGCGCGACGTGCAGATCGAGATTCTCTACTGCGGCGTGTGCCACTCCGACCTCCACGCCAGCCGCGGCCAGTGGCCCGGCATGGTCTTCCCCCTTGTGCCCGGCCACGAGATCGTGGGCCGTGTCACCAAGGCCGGCGCGGACGCGAAGTCATTCAAGATCGGTGACCACGTCGCCGTGGGTTGCATGGTCGATTCGTGTCAGAAGTGCCCGAACTGCGCCAAGGGTCTCGAGCAGTACTGCGATGTCGGCATGGTGCTGACGTACAACTCCCCCGACGCCCACATGCCCGGCAAGATGACCTATGGCGGTTACTCCAAGTCCATCGTCGTCAATCAACGCTTCGTGCTGCGCGTGTCGAAGGATGTGAACCTCGCCGCGACCGCGCCGCTCCTCTGCGCGGGCATCACGACCTACTCGCCGCTGAAGCACTGGGGCGCGACGAAAGGCAAGAAGGTCGGCGTCGTGGGCCTCGGCGGCCTCGGCCACATGGGCGTCAAGTTCTCCCGCGCCTTCGGCTGTCACACGGTGCTCTTCACCACCTCCCCGAACAAGATCGAGGACGGCAAGCGCCTCGGTGCCGACGAGGTCGTGATTTCTCGCGACGAAGCGCAGATGAACAAGCACGCCGGCAGCTTCGATTTCATCCTCAACACCGT
>DASZQL010000284.1:0-11122 GCA_035549675.1 Phycisphaerales bacterium
CACGGCCGGCGGGGGCGCCGGCCGCCACATAACTCAGTTCTCCCGCATCGGGAATGGAGCCTTCACCGTCTCCAGCCCGTGCGCCTCGGCGACCGACCTGTTGTACAGCCGCCCGCCGTCCATGTTGATCGCCATCGCGAAGCCCACGTCGTTCTTCGCGAGGTTCATCGCCCCCTCGTTCGCGATCCGCAGCAGCCACGGCAGCGTCGCGTTCGTCAGCGCCATCGTGCTCGTCCGCGGCACGGCGCCGGGGATATTCGCCACGCAGTAATGGATGATCCCGTCCACCGTGTAGATCGGGTCCTTGTGCGTCGTCGGCCTGCTCGTCTCGACGCACCCGCCCTGGTCGATCGAGACATCCACGATCACCGAGCCCGGCATCATCGTGGAGAGTTCCTTCTTCGTGATGAGGTGCGGGGCCTTCGCGCCGGAGATCAGCACGCCGCCCACGACGAGGTCCGAAACCTTGATCGCCTCGCGGATCATGTGCGGGTCGGAGAAGGTCGGCGTCACGTTCGCCGGCATCACCTCGTCGAGGTACCGGAGCCGGTCGAGATTGATGTCCGTGACGGTCACGTGCGCGCCCAACCCCGCGGCCATCCGCGCCGCGTTGATGCCCACCACGCCGCCGCCCAGCACGAGCACGTTCGCCGGCGGCACGCCCGTGACGCCGCCCAGCAGGATGCCGCGCCCGCCCTGGGGCCGTTCGAGATATTTCGCGCCCTCCTGCACCGACATCTTGCCCGCGACTTCGCTCATCGGCGTCAGCAGCGGCAGCGTGAACCGTCCGCCCGGCGCCGGCTGCTCAAGAGTCTCGTACACGATCGCCGTGATGCCGCTGTTGAGGCACCCGATCGTCAGCTCCTTGTCGGCGGCGAAGTGGAAGTACGTGAAGAGCTGCTGCCCCTTCCGCATCATCGGGATCTCTTTGGGCTGCGGCTCCTTCACCTTTACCACGAGGTCCGCCTGTCCCCACACCTCCGCAGCGGTCTTGACGATCGTCGCGCCGGCCTTCTCGTAATCCTCGTCCCGGTAGCCGGAACCAAGGCCCGCTCCGGTCTGCACCAGCACGCGGTGCTTGTCGCGCATCAGGAGCTCCGCGCCGACCGGGCGCAGACCAACGCGGTATTCGTCCGACTTCACTTCCGCAACGCAGCCGACGATCATGGCGAGATGCTCCGAAAAGGCCTTGAACCACGTGTCACACGGACCGGTGTGTCCCGAGCGGTGGGGGGACCAGTCTAGTCGAAGCGGGGGCATCGATGCGAGATCGCGCCCTCCGCGCCCCGAGTGAAAGGTCGTGCCACTGCAGGCATTCGCCACAGGCGGATGACTGCAGTGCGGGCGCGCAACAGCACTACAGTCGTCCCAAAGCCGCCGCCTGTAGTGGCACGGGCTGATGTCAAGACGAAGTGCAGCGAGAAATGCGACAATCCACACCGCCCCTTCCGAACTCCACCGGAGCCACGACATGCACGCCCAGCGTCGCCCGTCAGTCCTCCCTGTCATGCTCCTCGCATCGGTGTCTCTGATCCCGATCATGTCCGGCGCCGCGCCCGCGCCGCCGTCTCACAAGATCATGGACGAGGCCGCGAAGTTGAACCCGCCGCCCGTCGACCGCTGGGCCCTCGTCCAGTGCGGCTCGCTCCTCGACATCCCCGGCAATGCACCCCGCGGCAACTCCACCGTCATCGTCCATGGGAAAACGATCCACGCCGTCATGGACGGCTTCGTCGCGCGCGAAGCGATCAATGTCATCCCGCCCGATGCCGAAGCGCCCGTCGTGGACCTGCGGTCCAGCTTCGTCCTCCCGGGCCTGATCGACTGCCACGTCCACATGACCTTCGAGTGGACCGCCGACTCGCGCATGAAGCTCGTCACCGATAGCGAAGCCGACGCCGCGATGGACGGCGTCGAATACGCCCGCCGCACCATCGAAGCCGGGTTCACCACCGTGCGCGATGTCGGCGCCGCCGGGGACGCCGTCTTCGCGCTCCGCGACGCGATCGAGTCCGGCAAAATCATCGGCCCGCGCATTCTCGCCGCGGGCCGCGCCGTCACCCCGACCGGCGGCCACGCCGATCGAACCCTCGGCTATCGCGAGGATCTCTTCGCCATGCCCACGCCGCTCCAGGGCGCGGCGGACGGCGTGGATATGTGCCGCCAGGCCGTGCGCGCCCAGGTCAAGCGCGGCGCCGATTGCATCAAGCTCACCGCGACCGGCGGCGTCCTGAGCAACACCGCCGCGGGCATGGAGCAGCAGTTCTTCGACGACGAGCTCAAGGCGATCGTCGACACCGCGCACCTGCTCAATCGAAAAGTCGCCGCCCACGCCCATGGCACCCGCGGCATCAACGCCGCCCTCCGCGCGGGCGTTGATTCCATCGAGCACGGCACCTTCATCGACGACGAATCCATCCGCCTCTTCAAGGAGAAAGGCACCTTCTACGTCCCGACGATCATCGCCGGCAAGACCGTCGCCGAGCATGCAGAAACACCGGGGTACTACACGCTGCCGGTCGTCGAGAAAGCGCGGCTCGTCGGTCCCCGGATTTCCGAGACCTTCGCCAAGGCGTACAAAGCCGGCGTGAAGATCGCTTTCGGCACCGACGCCGGTGTGTACCCCCACGGCATCAATGCGATGGAGTTCGGCTTCATGGTCAACGCCGGCATGCCCCCCGCCGAGGCGATCAAAGCCGCGACCGTCACCGCCTCCGAGCTCCTCGGCACGACCGATCGCACCGGCACGCTCGAACCCGGAAAAGCCGCGGACCTCATCGCCGTCGCGGCCGATCCGCTGAAGGACATCGAGCAGCTCATGCGCGTCGCGTGGGTCATGAAAGACGGGCGGATCGTGAAGTCACCCGGAACGGGGCGGTAATCCCACGCTTTTCGGCACGCCCGTGTAGAATCCCGCTCCCTTTCCCTCCCGGGACCACAGGAGCGGCGCTGATGAGGCAGATGTACGGTCGTCGAGTCACACGTGGGCGGCGGTCTGATTTCCTTTGGCGCGCGCTCGCGATCGTGATCGCCGGAATATTGACAGCATCAGCGCGCGCCGAAGTTTCCGCCGTGGACACAGCCCTCCTCACCAAGGCGAACGAGCTCGCCGGCCCGCTCTCCGGCACCACCGACGCCGCCGCGGAGCTCGGCCCGGCGCTCGTCGCGATGCAGCCGGCGCCGGCGTTTCTCAAGACGGTGACGGACGCGACGCTCCTGACGCCGAAGTCCCCCAAGTGGTCCGAGGCCGACGCCTGGGCTGCCGGCGAGCCGCAGAAGAAGGTGCTCGAGGCGCTCGCCAAGGTCACCGACCCCAAATCGAAGTACATGTTCTCGCTGAAGTACGGCGCCGCGGCGACCAATCCCGACTGGGTCAAGGCCGGGTTCTTCATCGATCTCTCCGACCCGCCGACGCTCGCCGCCGCGAAGTTCAACTACCTCAAGACCCTCGACGAGATGGGCAAGCTCATCACCATCGAGGCCGCGCGCCGGGCGTCGAGCGACAACGCCAAGGGATCGCTCGAGCTGCTCACGCAGTGGCTGCGCTTCAGCCGGATGATGGCCGATCGCGAGTTCCGCGCGGAAAAAGAATGGGCCTTCCGCACGATGCTCCGGGCCGCGGAGCGGATCCGCGACCTCCTCTACCAGAACGACCAGCCCTTCACCCCCGAGATGCTGATCGACACGAACAAGGAGATCGCCGAGCGCAAGCTGCTCCTGCACCGCATCAAGTTCCCCGAGGGCGACCGCATCGCCGCGCAGCAGCTCATCGTGCGCACCATCCTTGAGCGAGGCGGGCCGAACCCCGACACCTTCGCCGCGACGCTCGCCCGCCTCGGTTCCGCCGATCGCCCGTTGATGCTCTTCGGCGAGGCGGCGTACTGGGGTCAGGTCGAGGCGAACCACGCCGGCTGGTTCGACACGCGCGACGAGCTCGAGCGCGTGCACGGCGACTGGAAAAAGCGCTGGGACCTCGACGACCCGCACGACATGATGATGCGCTTGCCCACGGATTTTTCGCGCATGGACAAGGTCCGCTACTCGCTCATCGATCTCGTCGGCCACGACCTCGGCGGGCTGATCCGCGCCCGCGAGCTCCTCTACCTCGAGCTTTCGGGCACGCGAATGGCGGTCGCCGTGGTCGGCTTCAAGCTCGCGCAGAGCCAGTGGCCGCCGAACATCAAGGCGGTGCAGCCGAAGTTCATCCCCGAGAACGAGCTCGACATCTACAACTTCAACGCCTCCAAGAACCAGTTCCTCGAGTTCCGGTACTGGGTGCCGATCCGCGACCAGCAGTGGGGGCCCCGCGACCAGCCGAAACCGTACGCCATCGGCGTGGTTCCCTTCGACGACCAGCGCACCGACCTCAACTCGGGCGCGACCGACCTCAGGCGGATGGTCTCCACTTTTCTCTTCACCTATTTCCTGGTGGATCGGTTCCCCAAAGAGATCTACGACCCGGGCGCCGGCACGCTCGACGTGCCCCAACTCCGCACGGTCCTCAAAGCGATCATCGACCGCGGCCGTGTGACCCCCGACGAGCTCAACGAGATCAACGATCGAGTGAAGTCCGTCACGTCCGGCAACTCCGAACCCACGAAGGCCGCGGAAGCGATCAAGAAGACCTTCGAGCGCTTGGGCAAGGAGCTCGTGGGTTCTTCCGGTGCGGACCCCAAGATCGCGATCGGTCTGACGGATGAAGAGTGGGGCGCGTATATCGCCCAGGTCGTCGGCGCGGTCACCGCGTCAAAGGCGTGGGGCGATGCCCTGACCCGCGTGCAATCTCAGAAACAGATCACCGCCCCCGAATACCGCGCGATCCGAGGCGCGTGGGTCGATGCCGCGTTGCGCGACGACTTGATCGAGCCGTACGTCAAGAAGTTCTTCCCTCACATCGCCGCGTCCGGTGTCGATTCCGATCGGATGTTCTTCAAGGCGGTGGATGACAAGCAATGCCTGCTGTATTCCGTGGGCCTCGACGGCAAGGACGACCGAGCCCGCAGCGTGGGTGACGGCGGCCTCGACATTCTCTACTGGCCGCCCATCGTCAGTCTCGTTCGCGAACAACTGGCGGGCGACCCGTCCACCAAGGCGCGGTCCGAACTTCTAGACAACTGATCGCGAACGCGACCGGATTCCGTCAGCACCGCGCACCCATCCTTCTCTTCTCTCTTTCGTTCTCATCGTTCCCGACTCGGAGTCCACATGCCCCACGCCGGCACCGCGTCCGATCCTCACAAGCTCGTTATCATCGGCTCCGGCCCCGCCGGCTGGACCGCCGCGATCTACGCCGCCCGCGCCGCGCTCGACCCCGTCGTCTACATCGGCGTCCCGCGTCAGGACCCCTCCATCGTCCTCCCCGGCGGCCAGCTCATGCTCACCACCGAAGTCGAAAACTACCCCGGCTTCCCCCACGGCGTGACCGGCCCCGAGATGATGGCCTCCTTCCAGAAACAGGCCGAGCGCTTCGGCACCAAGGTCATCGGCGAGGACATCACCGTCTGCGAGTTCTCGCGCACGCCCGCGACGAAAGCGCACATCCTGCACACCTCCGGCGGCCAGGCGGTCCACGCCCGCGCCGTCATCATCGCCACCGGCGCCGTCGCCAACTGGATCGGACTCCCCAATGAGTTGCGGTTGGCGCGCGCGGGCGGCGGCGTCTCCGCCTGCGCCGTCTGCGACGGCGCGCTCCCCGCCTTCCGCGACCAGCACCTCGCCGTCGTCGGGGGCGGCGACACCGCCATGGAAGAGGCCACCTACCTCACCAAGTTCGCGTCGAAGGTCTCCGTCATCCACCGCCGCGAGGAGCTCCGCGCCAGCAAGGTCATGCAGCAGCGATTCCTCTCGAAGCCCAACGCCAAGGTGCTGTGGAACAAGGTCGTCGTCGACGTCATCGGCGATGAGAAAATCGAAGCCGTCATGCTCGAGGACACGAAGACGAAGCAGCGCTCCCGCCTCGACGTCCGCGGCCTCTTCGTCGCCATCGGCCACACGCCCGCGACGAAGTTCCTCATCCCGCCGCAGAAGGTGATCGAGGACGTCCATCTCCCCATGGTGATGAACTGGTACAAAAGCATCATGGGAAACGCCGCCGAACGCGAAGCGGCCGAGGCGAAGAAGGACGAGACGGCATTGCCGGAAGACTGGTCCGAGCAGTACGGCAAGCTCGCCTACCTCTACGCGAAGTCCGACACGACGTACGTGAAGCTCACGCCCAAGGGCTACGTGAATCTCGATCACCGCCACAGCGCGACGAACCTCGAAGGCGTCTTCGCCGCGGGTGATGTCGCCGATGCCGAGTACCGCCAGGCCGTCACCGCGGCGGGGATGGGATGCCAGGCGGCGCTCGATGCCGAGCGGTGGCTCGGGCGAGTCGGATTGGCGTAAACCAGATGGAGCGGCCTGCGTCCCCGCGGGCCGTTGGATACGCCCCAGCCGGCGGGACGCCGGCCGCTACATCGAAATACCGGTCGCTAAACCGGCCGCACGACTTCCACCAGCAGCGTGTCGTCCGCCGCCGGCCCGCTCCGGAATCGTTCGAGCTCGGCGAGCAGTTCGTCGAGGATCACGCCGTCGCGATTGGTGTCCTTCGCCATCGCGACCAGCTTTTCCATCCCAGCGACAGTGAGCATCCGCCCGTTCGCGCCGCGCGCTTCGATCGCTCCGTCCGTGTACAGAATCGCCCGGTCCCCCGGCCCGAAGCGCATCCGTTTCTCGTCCGGGATGAAATCGTTTCCGCGGCAGGCGCCGAGCACGAACGTCGTCGAATCCATCCGCTCCACCGTCCCATCGACCGCGCGGAGAAACGCCGGCGGGTGCCCCGCGCTCGCCCACACGATCTCGTCGTTGTCCGGGTCGATCCGGCAGCACAAGACCGTCGCGTACACGCTGTGCTGCGCGAGCGTGTGGTGGAGGTAAGCGTTCAAGCCGACGAGCAGTTCCCCCGGCGAGGTCGCGGCGTTCTCGCCGAACTCGCGCTCGATCTCGCCGTGCAGCCGGTTCACCGTGAGCGCCGCCGTGATGCCGTGCCCCGTCACGTCCACGAGAACGATGTTGAGCGCCGATTGCAGGCGACCCGGGAGTTTGACCTGGCGAACGTAGAGATAGTCGCCGCCGATCTGCCGCATCGGCTCATAGCGGAACGTGAAGCAGACCGGTCCCTCTTCGATGGGCTTCGGGAAGAGCGATTCGTGGATCTGCCGCGCCGAGTGCAGCTCTTGCCGGATCTCGCCGTAGCGGCTCTTGAGCATCTTGAACGTGAAGCTCTCCTTGAACCGCCCCTGGCGCCACACGCAGATGCCGACGCCGGGCAGCGCGACCAGCGGCGAGAGCACGATCGTCACGATCGCGAAAACCCACGCGCCCGGCGCGTAGATGAGCGCGATCACCGCGTTCAGCACCAGCAGCGGCCAGATGGGTTTGAGCGACTCCTTCGCGGTCCACGGCAGGAAGAGGCACGCGAACAGGTGGTAGACGAGGATGTTGAAGGCGCTGCTGAACCCGATGAGGTATTTGTTCTCGCCGATCTTTTCGCCACCCTCGAGGCGCGACAGCACCTCGACGTTGAGCACCCCGAGGAGCAGGACCACGGTGCCGGCGATGAAGATGAGCCACGAGGCGAACTTGAGCAGTTGCTCGCGCGTGAATCTGTTCCGCCGTACCTGGAAAAAAGACCACAGATACATCGACGTCGTGATCGCGCCCGAGGTCACCTTAATCCACAGCCCGACAAGCTCCGGCCGCGTGTACGCCGGCCGGCCCAGCCAGTAATAGAACGTATAGGCGAGGGTGAGCGTGAACGAGAGCGCGAGCAGGCCGCCCGTGACGCCGGAATACCAGAGAAACCGCCGGCGCAGGAAATGAGCCAGCTCCGCGTGGTACTCGTGCTTGAAATCGCTCGTGAAGGTCTGCGTCACGCCCCGCTCCGTGGATGCCGCGCGGGCATCGTATCACGCGAGCGACTTCCGTTATGTGCCGCGGGTCGCGCCCGGCTTCCAGAGCACGTCGCCCCCGCGCGGATCACCCGCTTCCGCCGCCGCCCGGTTCGCCGCGCGGGCCATGACGAAGAGCAGGTCGCTCAGCCGGTTGAGATAGATGAGCACCGCCTTGCTCGTCCGCGCGGGCTCGAGTTCGAGCAGCGCCGCGACGCGCCGCTCCGCGCGGCGCACGGTCGTCCGCGCGAGGTGCAGGTTCGCCGCGACGGTCGTCCCCCCCGGCAGGATGAACGAGGTCAGCGCCCCGAGCGGCGCGTTGATCCGGTCGATCGCCCTTTCGAGCCGTTCGTATTGCTCGCCAACGATCCGCAGCTTCTTCCCCGGCTCTTCACCCGACTCGATCGGCACGCACAGATCCGCGCCGGCGTCGAAAAGGTCGTGCTGGATGCGCGTCAACTCGTCGCGGATGTCGCGAAGAACGGGCGGCATGGCCGCGTCGTTGTGGGCGTGTGCCGCGGCGCCATGAATGGAAGCGACGGCCACTCCGATCGCGGCGTTTGCTTCGTCGACTTCGCCGTACGCCTCAACCCGCGGCGACGTCTTGGGAACCATTTTCCCATCGCCGAGCATCGTCTGCCCGCCGTCGCCGACTTTGGTGTAGATCTTTGTGAGCCGGACCATCGGACCTCCTCAGATGTTGTGAGCGTATCCGAGGCGGACGAATCAGTGCAGCGTCAGGGCAGCTCGCCGAGATACGGGAACGCACACCAGGCGATCCACCATCCGACGATCGCAAAGAACAACGCCTTCAACCAGTAGCTGTGGACGTGACGGGCAGTAACCCAGGCCGCGATTCCGGCCGCGATGAAAACACCGTTGAGCACGGAAACGACGATGACGTGATCGATTCCCTGATACTTCAATCCATATTTACTCGCGTTGGCCGCGAGCCACGCCACGTCGAGTGCGGCGACGGCAAGGAATAAGAAAAATGGGATCCACCCCGGTTGTGGTTTTGATGTCCACAGGGGAAGCGTCCAGATCAGGTAGAGGGCCCCAGTTGCGAGAGGCCAGAGCCAAAGCTCGCCAGACAGAAAGACGAGAAGAACTCCAGGAATGGGAAATGGAGACCATTCATTTGGTGCGCCATTATGGATCGAGAGTGCTGCGAGTCCGGAGGCGATCACTAGGCCGCCTATGGCGAATAAACGTGCGGCGACGGCACGACTGAATAGTTCCTTCCGGATCGAAGCCACCGTAAAGGGCCGGCCACATTCAGGGCAGAGCCCTTCAGGTATTCCGCGCAGGTCATATTGGCAACTGAGACACTTCATCGCGTCACAGGCTCCGGAACCCGTGGTAGCAGCGAAGGAAACTCTATTCGAAGCCGCGCCCGCAAGCCTTTAGCCTCGAGTCTCACCGCCCCAGCTTGAGCATCTTGATCGCCTCTTCACCCTTCATCGATCCCTCGGCGATGTGGGCGGCGGCTTCGCGCTTGCGGTGCTCGGGGACTTCGGATTCGTAGATCTGCTGCGCGAGGTCGGAGGTGATTGTTCCCTCGGAGACGAAGGCGACGAGCTCGGTCCAGGTGCGGTCGCGGTCGGCGAGTTGCTCGCTCGTGAGTTGGCCGTTGGCGGCGGCGCCGTTTGGTGATTCGACGGGCCGGTCGGGCTCAACGGCCATCGCGCGGAGTTTGCCGCAGGCGGAGCAGCGGCCGAGGATGACTTTGCCCCACGATGCGGCGCCGATGCGGATCATGCCGGCGGGGAGCGGACCGACCCGGCCGCAGGATGTGCAACGCAGTCGCCACTTGGTCATGAGGCACCTCCACGGGTTTTCTTCGGGGTTCGGTGGGGATTATTTCATGAATCGGTCGTACCAGCGGCCCGGCGGAAGGCACACCATCCCGGCGCGGCGAGAAACAAGCCGGCCCGGCACGTCGGGAACCCAGATGAGCCCGGACAGATCGACCAGAATTGAAGAGTTCGGGATACGCTGCGTGTTCGACCATCTTGAGGAGTGATTGCCATGTCCGATCAGGCGCCAGCGCCGCCCGGCGATTCCCGTGAAGAGCTATTGAAGCGCGCGATGACGGCGTTCAAGAAGCGGTTCAAGCTCACCAAGCTCGACCAGGAATCGAAGCTTGGCGGCATGCGCCCGATGACGGGGAAGCCGCCGCCGCTGACGGGGATCGTGCCGCCGCGGGAGTTTCCGATGGATGTGTGGCAGGAGCTGGCGAAGCAGGGGAAGATCAAGGATTCGGGGGGCGGGTTTTTTCGGTTGCCTTGAGTGATCTCTTGGTTGTCGTGAGTCGGAAGCGAAAACTCGTGCACGAGTGAGAGCGGGTTCGGCTTTCGCCGGGCCCGCCGCGGTGGTGGGTGTGCCCGCGCGGGTGATCGTGCCGCGTGGGTGGGAGGCAGAACGGTCAAGGGCATTGCCGACCCGGCAAGCGCGGCCGCTCCTGCTCCCGCTGGTGATCGACGCGTCGTGGGGGCCGGCGAGGAGTTGTCGCGGCTCCTGGCTCCCCCGTAATTCCCGGTGACGGGCGCTGGCGCGCGCACAAATGCGCCGATACCGGGTGCGGGGTTGAGGCGTGCGCGAGTGGGTTGGGCGGAAAAGGGCGGGAACGGGGGAAGTTGGGATTTCTTGAGATGGCGTCGGTCGGGGCGGGAAAACGGGCGCGGGCGCGCGCACAAGCGTGGAGTTCAACGAGGACGACGTACTCACGAAGTCGCGGGTAGACCACCCGCTGCCTGCCGTGAGTCATGCTTTCGTGAAACGTGCCATCGAAGTCGGTTCCCCGACTTCGATGGGCTTAGTGCAACTGGAAGCAGAAGCATCGAAGTCCCCGAGCGGACTTCGATGGCACGAAGAAATGGGCACTGCGATTCCACCCGCCCGGAATTCGATGGCACGAAGGCATGGACATTTCGATGCCACCCGCCCGTAGCAGAAACATCGAAGTCCCCGAGCGGACTTCGATGGCACGAAGGCATGGATATTTCGATGCCACCCGCCGTAAATCACGGAATGGGCGATGCTGTGCGCCACTGGCCGTCGCTCGGCGCAACCAGTGCGGCTTGGGGGATGACACTGGTCGCTCAAAGCCGCGACCAGTGGCACATCCGAGCGTGGTTCCGTCGTGTTGGTAATGGCGTGTAATGCCACCCCGCCATCGAAGTCCCCGA
>DASZQL010000285.1:0-8042 GCA_035549675.1 Phycisphaerales bacterium
AAGCCCCAATAGTACCCCCTTCTCCCGCCCTGTCCAACCCCGCGAATCCGGCGTCAAACCGCCCCTCCGAGGTTTGTGCAAATCTGTTGCATCTGACTTGCCCAACCCCTCGTACCTCCCGACAATACCTACGCATGGACGCCCCCCCCACCGCCGCAACCCCGCGCCCATTCGCCGCCCTCTCGCGGCTGCTGATCGCCCTGCTCGCCCTCATCACACTCACTGGTTCGATCGCTTGCCGTGACTCGGCGGCGGGCGACTCACCCGCTCCGACGCGCCGCCCCGGCCCGCTCCGCATCGTCGTCTCCATCCCCCCCCTCCTCTGGCCCGCGCGCGAACTCGCGCCCAAGGACGCCACGATCACGCTCCTCGTCCCGCCCGGCGCCAGCGAGCACGACTTCGAACTCTCCCCGAGCCAGGTCGCCGCGATCCACGACGCCGACCTGGTCGTCATGGTCGGCCTCGGCCTCGAGCCGCGCGTCCAGCAGATCATTGACGCCCGCGCCAAGCAGGCCCCCCACCGCCGCGTCGTCACCTTCGACGGCCTCGTCACCGCCATCGCGCATGACGAGCACGACCACGATCACGCGCACGACCACGACGACCATCACAACCACGATCACGCCACCGACCCGCATGTCTGGCTCGACCCTGTCGCGATGGGTGCCCTCATCGATCGTCTCTCGGAAGCACTCCGCACGCCGCCGATCCGCCTCGCACTCACCGACCCCGCGCACGACCCCGACCGCATCGCCGCCCGCGCCACCGAGCTCGCCAGCGAGTGCCGCGCGATCGACACCGAGTACCGCGCCGCCTTCGCCGACGGAAAAATAGCGAACCGCGTGATCGTCACCCACCACAGCGCCTTCGCCTACATCGCCCGCCGCTACAACCTCGAAGTCGCCGCGGTGATCCGCCCCTTCGCCGGTGTCGAACCCACCCCCGCCGAAGTCAGCGGCGCGCTCGACGCCGTCCGCTCCCACAACCTCGGCGCGATCTTCATCGAACCCCAGTTCCCCCCCGGCAGCGCCGCGCGAATCGCCGAGATCGCCAAGGTCCGCACCATCTCCCTCGACCCCTTGGGCGACGGCGACTGGCCCAAGCTCATGCGCACCAACCTCGCCGCCCTCGTCGATGGACTTGCGGCACCTGCGCCTTCTTCCGCTCCCTCTCCCTCTGGGAGAGGGCCGGGGTGAGGGCTACTTCTTCTCGGATTTTTCTCCCGCACTCCTCCGAGGTTCCGGCGCCACTGACCCGTCAGTCAGTATTCCTGTCATCCATCTCCGCGCTCTCCGCGTCTCCGCGGTGAGTCTTATTCCTTCATCTTCCACACCCGCCTGATCGCCTCGAGCATCTTCTCGATCGCCCGCGCATCCATCCCGCGCAGCTCCATCACCTGCCGCGCCATCGCGATCCCCGTCTCTCCTTCCTCGAACACCAGGCGGCTCACCCCGGCGACGCGCAGCGCATCGCCTTCCGCCAAGTACCGCGCCCGCATGATGATCTTCACCAACGGGTTCAGCTCCCGCGCCGCGAGCGCCAGATCCGCCCGGCTCACCGAGTGCGGCAGCGTCACCACCAGGTACGCCGCCTTCCGCACCCCCGCCTGGTCCAGCACCTCGGGCCGCGTCGCGTCGCCATAAATCACTGCCTTCCCCGCCTTCATCAGCGCCTCGACCGATTCGAGGTTCATCTCCACGACCACCGTGACGAACCCCGCATCCCGCAGCAGCGCATCCACCACGCGCCCCACCGGCCCGTAGCCCACAATTACCGCCAAAGGCTTCTCCGCCCCCGCGATCACCGGCTGCGCCGCCGCGTTGATCGCCTTCGCCCGCCGATCCGCCCGCGCGTTGAGCATCTTCCAAAGCACCGGCCGCCTCGACAGCCACCCTTCGATCCCCCCGAGCGAGCCGAACAGCAGCGGGTTCAGCGTGATCGAGATCATCGCTGCCCCAACCAGAATGTGCCGCCCCTCCTCGCCCAACAACCCATGCTCGAACGCCACCTGCCCGAGGATGAACGAGAACTCCCCGATCTGCGCGAGCCCGATCGCCACCGTCAGCGCCGTCCGCGCCGGGTACCCGAGCGCCGCCACGATCCCCAGCGCCGCCAGCGGCTTCCCCACCAGCACAATCCCCAGCGCGCACGCGATCATCGCCGGCTGTTCAACCAAAAACGACGGATCGAACAGCATCCCCACCGCCACGAAGAACAGCACCGCGAACGCGTCCCGCATCGGCAGCGCATCCGCCGCCGCCTGGTGACTCGTGGGCGACTGCGCCACCACCATCCCCGCCAGGAACGCCCCCAGCGCCACCGACGCCCCGAAGAACACCGCCGACCCCACCGCGATCGCGATCGATAGCACCAGCACCGTCAGCGTGAACAACTCCCGCGACCGCAGCTTCGCCACCTGCGCCAGCACCCACGGCACCACCTTCGATCCCGCGAAGAGCACGATCGCCACCAGCGCCGCCAGCTTCAGCACCGCCCACCCGATCGTGACCAGCGGGCTTTCGTCCGCCGTCGCCGCGCCGTGCGCTGATTCCCCGCCTTCAGCCCCGCTGCTCGCCCCCGCCATGATCGGCACGAACACCAGCGCCAGCACCGTGAAGATGTCCTCCACGATCAACCACCCCACCGCCACGTGCCCGTGCGAGGTGTTCAGCATCTCCTTGTCCATCAGCACGCGAAGCAGCACCACCGTGCTCGCCACCGCCATCGCCATGCCGATGACCAAGCCCGACTGCCACGACCACCCGAAAAAATGAAACACCACCATCGCCAGCACCGTCGCGACCAGGCTCTGCCCCACCGCCCCCGGGATCGCCACACCCTTCACCGCGATCAGATCCTTCAGGTGAAAGTGCATCCCAACCCCGAACATCATCAGGATGACCCCCACCTCCGCGAGCTGCTGCGCCAGGTGCTCATCGCCCACGAATCCCGGCGTATGCGGCCCGATCGCCACGCCCGCCAGCAGGTACCCCACGATCGGCGACAACCCGAACTTCTGCGTGATCAATCCCAGCACCCACGCCGCGGCAAACGCCGCCGCGATGGTCGTCAGCAGAGGCAGGTCATGCATCAACTCGCTCCCTGTTCGAGGTCAGCCGCAGGATAGCCCGCGCCGCGTCTTTCGTCGCCCGCTCCTCACGCTAAATTGCGAAACCGGTCACACCGGCGGATGATGACCGCTCGCACGAACTCCAATAGAGCCCTCGGCGCAAGCCGAGGGGCCTCTTCGTTGATCTCCCACGCATGAAACTCACCCTCCGAAGCAAGCTCTCCCTCGCCGCCGCCATCCCCCTCGTCCTCGCCGCCACCTTCGGCCTCGTCTTCGGCCAGATCAACATGCGCCGCAGCGCGACCGAAGAGTCCAAGCAGCGCGTCCAGCTCATCGCCGACTACTACGCCGCCCGCTTCGACGGCCAGTTCAACGTCATCACGCAGATGGTCAAGGACGTCGCCGCCCTCGCCACCAGCGGCAAGTGCAACGACGAGGACGAGCTCTTCAACGCGCTCCGCACCGTCCTGAACCAGCAGCCCCTCGTCTACGGCTCCTGCATCGCGTTCGAGCCCGAAGCCTTCCAAACCGGCCGCGCCCGCTTCGCCCCGTATGTCTGCCGCGACGCCAAGGACGGTCTCCGCGCCATCGATCTCTCCAAGGCCTACGACTACATGGACGGCCAGTGGGAGTGGTACAGCGCCCCGCGCGAATCACGCCAGCCCGTCTGGACCGAGCCCTACTTCGACGAAGGCGCCGGCAACATCATCATGTGCACCTTTTCGCTGCCGCTGATCCGCGACGGCGAGTTCATCGGCGTCGTCACCGCCGACATCGCCCTCGACCAGCTCTACCAGTGGTTCTCGCTCTCCGCCCTCAAGGGCGGCTCCTTCGTCGTCGTCAGCCACAAGGGCATGTTTATCAGCGCGCAGGATCCGACGACCGTCGGCCGTGTCAGCCTCGCCGACGTCCAGCGCAACGCCGGCCGCGCCGACGTCGACGACCTCGCCCGCGCCATCGATGCCGGCGAGCGCGACACGCGCCTCATGGACAACTTCCCCCAGCCCGGCCGCCACTTTCTCGCCCATTCCCCCGTCCCTTCCACCGGCTGGTCCTTCGTCGCCGCGACCAGCGAGGCCGATGTCATGGGCCCCGTCTTCACCGAGCTCCGCTGGCGCGCCTTCTTCTTCGTTCTCGTCACCGCCGCCACCCTGTATGTCATCTTCTATGTCACCCGGCGCACGACAAAGCCCATCGAGCAACTCTCCACCTCCGTCAAGCAGCTCGGCACCGGCGAGTTCGACGTCGCCTCTCTCGACATCCCCGCGCGCGACGAGCTCGGCGATCTCGCCCGCGCCTTCACCAAGATGGTCATCGACCTCCGCGAGCACGTCGAGGCCCGCACCCGCGAGGTCGCCTCGCGCGAGCGCATCGAGAGCGAGCTCCGCGTCGCCCGCGACATCCAATCCTCCCTCATCCCCAGCGGCTTCCCGCCCTTCCCCGACCATAAGGAGTTCAACCTCGCCGGCCTCAACCTAGCCGCCCGCCACGTCGCCGGCGACTTCTTCGACTACTTCTTCGTCTCACCCGATCGTCTCTTCTTCATCATCGCCGACGTCTCCGGCAAGGGCATCCCCGCCGCGATGTTCATGGCCGTCTCGCGCACCGTCCTGCGCCAGCTCGCCGAGAACTACGAGCACCCCTCCCCCGCCCGCATCCTCACCGAGGCCAACCGCCTCCTTCTCCGCGACAACGACCGCGGCATGTTCCTGACCCTCTTCCTCGGCATCTACAACATTTCCACCGGCGAGCTCGTCTATTCCAACGCCGGCCACCCGCCCCCCTATCTCGTCAGGAGCGGCTCGCCCGCCACCGCGTTCGGCGACCTCAACGGCACCCTCGTGGGCGTCATCGACGAAGCCGCCTACAACGAATCCCGCGCCACCCTCCAGCCCGGTGAGCGCCTCGTCCTCTACACCGACGGCGTCACCGAAGCCGTCGCCCACGACCCACGCGACATCCACGCCCCCGCCTTACGCACGGACAAAAAGAACCGCCTCTTCGGCGACCAGCGCACCGCCGACCTCATCACTTCCGTCGCCCACCTCCCCGTCGACGAGATGTGCAAGGCCATCGCCAAAGCCATCGACGACTACCAGGCCCACGACCCCGCCGACGACGTCACCATCCTCATCCTCGAACGCACGACGTGAACCGCGTGTCGAACGAACCGCGCGTCGAACGAATCCGACCGAAAGGGAGCGCTTTTCTCCCTCCCCCGATTCCCATCGGGGAAGGTGTCACGCGCAGCGTGACGGAGGGGGTTCTTCTCTCGACCGAGTTGGGTGTCGGCACGCGCGGCTCTGAGCGCGTCCCGCGCGATCGCGTCCGCTCCCTCTCATTCCCCCATGAGCGATAACCCACCCATTTTCTTCAACTTCTCGTAAACCCCTCTCAAAACAGCCTTTCCAACACCAAGTTCGGCTTTCGTTCCCACTCATTCCTCCGGTACACTCCATTCACCGCGACACCGCGGCGGGAGGAGCACGGTGGACCCCCTCGTCTCAAAGACGCACCACGTCACCCAGCTCATCGACGCCGTCACCAACGGCGACAGCTCCGCCCTCGAAACGCTCCTCCCCGTCGTCTACGACGAGCTCCGCGCCATCGCCGAGCAGCATCTCCGGAGCGAGCGCTCCGACCACACCCTCCAGCCCACCGCCCTCGTCCACGAGGCCTATCTCAAGCTCGTCGATCAACGCGAGCAGCGTTGGCAGAACCGCGCCCACTTCTTCGCCGTCGCCGCCTTGGCCATGCGCCGCATCCTCGTCAACCACGCCAAGTCGCGCAAGCGCATCAAGCGAGGCGGCGGCCGCGGCCGCGTCCCCCTCGACGACGCCATCGCTGAAACCCCCGCCAACATGACCGTCAACCCCGACGCCGTGGACCTCGAAGCCCTCGACGCCGCCCTCACCCGCCTCGCCGAGTTCGACGACCGCAAGGCCCGAGTCGTCGAGCTCCGCTACTTCAGCGGCCTGGGCATCGACGAAACCGGCGAAGTCCTCGGCATCGCGCCCGCCACCGTCAAACGAGACTGGAACCTCGCCCGGGCCTGGCTCCTCCGCGAAATGCAGAGCGCCGAGGACGACGGAAACCATGGTCATGAAGCTTGAACTGTTTCTCAGGATGCCGGGACACGCGGCTCTGAGCGTGTCCCGTTCCGCTCCCTCTCCCTCTGGGAGAGGGCCGGGGTGAGGGCTTCTGTCTTCTAGTTTCTTCTCTCGCAGTCTTTGACTTCACGCGATCCACCCCATGGACCCCCAGCGCTGGCAACGAATCGAGCAGCTCTACGAAGCCGCCGAGGCCCTCGACACCGGCGCGCGCACGTCCCTCCTCGAACGCGAATGCGCCGGCGACGACGACCTCCGCCGCGAAGTCGAATCCCTCCTCGCCGCCAACAAGAGCGCCGAAGGCTTCCTCGAAAAACCCGCCTTCATCGTCCAGACCCCGCCGCCGCTGAGATCACTGACCGACGACCTTCCCGCCTCGATGGTCGGCCGCCGCCTCGGCGCGTACCACATCACCGGCGTGATCGGCTCCGGTGGCATGGGCGTCGTCTACCTCGCCGAGCAGGACTTCCCGCGCCGCTCCGTGGCGCTCAAGGTCGTCAAGCCCAGCCTCGCCACCCCTTCGATGGTCCGCCGCTTCGAGCACGAAGCCCAGATCCTCGGCCGCCTCCACCACCCCGGCATCGCTCAGATCTACGAAGCCGGCGCCGCCCCCGACCACGATAACCCCATCGGCTCCGGCGTCCGCGCCTTCTTCGCGATGGAGTACGTCAAGGGCCGCACCATCACCGACTTCGCCACCACCAACAACCTCTCGACCAACAAGAAGCTCGAGCTCTTCAGCAAAGTCTGCGATGCCCTCCAGCACGCCCACCAGCGCGGCGTGATCCACCGCGACCTCAAGCCCGCCAACATCCTCGTCGACGAATCCGCCCTCTCCGCCGGCCACACCGACACCACCGAAGCTCAACCCAAAATCCTCGACTTCGGCGTAGCCCGCCTCACCGACGCCGACCGCCGCGTCACCACCATGCGCACCAGCATGGGCCAGCTCATCGGCACCCTCCCCTACATGAGCCCCGAGCAAGTTGCCGGGGACCAGGACAATATCGACACCCGCTCCGACGTCTACGCCCTGGGCGTCGTCCTCTACGAGCTCCTCTCCGGAAAACTCCCCCACGACCTTTCCGCCCGCTCGATCCCCGAAGCCGCGCGCATCATCCGCGACGACGAGCCCGTCCGCCTCTCCTCCATCAGCCGGGTCTTCAGGGGCGAGATCGACACCATCGTCAATAAGGCTATCGACAAGGACCGCGCCCGCCGCTACCAGTCCGCCTCCGACCTCGCCGACGACATCCGCCGCTACCTCCGCGGCGAGCCCATCGCCGCCAAGCGCGACTCCGCCCTCTACGTCCTCCGCAAGCAGCTCAACCGCTACCGCGGCGCCGTCGCCGCCGCCGCGCTCTTCATCGTCTCGCTCATCGTCTTCGCCATCGTCATGTTCGTGCAATCGCGCGAGAACCAGCGCCTCGCCGCCAAAGCGATCGCCGAGCGCGAGCGCGCGGTCGAAGCACTCACCCTCGCCGAATCCGAGCGCGCCCGCGCCGACCGCACCTCCTTCCGCCTCGCCGACCAGCTCACCGCCAGCACCATCGAGCACGGCCGCCTCGCCGGACTCCTCGGCAACGCCGCCCTCGCCAAGGACCTCCTCTGGCCCGAGTTCTTCCGCGATCCCAACAGCCGCCACGCCTACTGGGCCCTCTGGGAGTTCTACCTCCGCGAGCCGTGCGTCTGGACCCTCAAGCCCCATTCCGACTACATCCCCATCGCCCTCTTCACCCCCGACGAGCGCACCATCTGCTCCGGCTCGCGCGACGGCACCATCGCCGCCACCGACTTCGCGACGCTCACCCACCTCGTCACCGCCCCCGCTACCGAAGGCGCGGTTGTCGGCATGGCCATGC
>DASZQL010000286.1:0-5525 GCA_035549675.1 Phycisphaerales bacterium
CGGCTTTGGGCTTCCGGCTTCCGGCCAGACGGCGGGCAACTGTGCGGGGCCCGTGTTGGGTTCGAGAGTCTGGCGGACGAGCGCGCGGAGGCGTGTGGCCTGATCGTCGCGAGTGAGGCTCGAGGAGATGGTCATGACGGCCGCCTTGCTGCTCGCGCTCGGGCGGGCTTGGGAGGCGGAGCGGGTGTCGGCGCCTTTGGCCCTCCCACTGTCGCGGCGGGCGGCTCTGCCGGAACTGCCGCAACGTTGCTGAGCGCGGAACGGCCTTCGTAAATCAGACTCGCGAGGCGTGAGGCGTCGCCGGGCTCGATCTGGTCGGGAACCTCCTGGCCGGTCGTAATGAAACTGAGCTTGGCGTCGATGCGCCTGGCGACGCTCAACAGCATGCCGAAGTTGACGGCCTCGTCGAGCTTGGTGAAGACGACGCGGCGGGAGCCGGGAGGCGTGAGCGGCGCGAAGCGTTCCGCGGCTTCGCACATCACGGCTTCGCTCGAAACACTGCTGAGCACGAGGTGGGTCTGATGCGGATCCGCAGCGTTCAGTATGGCGCGGAGTTCTTCGAGGCGCGCGGCGTCGGTCGGCGCGCGGCCGGCGGTATCGATCAGGACGATGTCGAAACCGGCGAGCGAGGCGCAGGCGGCGCTCATTTCCGCAGGAGTCATCACGACCTTCAGCGGCAGGCCGATGATCTCGGCGTACGACCGGAGTTGATCGACTGCGGCGATGCGGAAGGTGTCGCAAGTGATCAGACCCACGCGGCGGCGCTGGCGGAGACGGTAGGTCGCGGCGAGCTTGGCGATCGTCGTGGTCTTGCCGACACCCGTCGGGCCGACGAGGGCGATGGTGAGCGGGCGGCCGTCGGAGGGACGGGCTGTTGGGGCGTCACACTCGGCGACCGGGATATGCGCCGCGAGGCGACGGAGAATTTCCCCGCGCACAAGCTCGTGCTGCGCAAGCTGCTCCGGCCTGAGATCGTGGCGCACACGCGCGACGATTTCATCGGCGAGTTCGGCGGCAACTTCGGATTCGATGAGGCGGAGGTAGTGTTCGAAGAGCGCGTCGGGAATTCCGGGCGTGCGGCTGCCTCGGGAAGACTGCAGGACGTGGCCCACGAGGCGCTTGATGGTCGCCATTTCATCGCGGAGTGAAGGGGGATCGGAAGAACGGGGAGCTTCCGACTTTCGGCTTCCGGCTTCCGGCCGATCCGCGATGGACTGAGGTTTCGGGGTTGAAGTCACGGGTGCGGGGGTCGGCGCTTGCGCTCTGGAGTTCGAGGCTTGAGGTCTTACGGCCTGCGCTCGCGGTGCAGAAATAGGCGCCGCTGCGCGCAGCACACTTCGCGGTTGTGCGGCGCGTTCGACGGGCGTTGTTTCGCGCGCGGCGCTCGCGGTGATTTCCGTCCATGATTTGGCGCGGAAGCCGAAGAGACCGCCGGTTTTAAATGTGCGGGTGTGGAGGATGATGGCGCCGGGGCCGAGCGAATCGCGCACTTGCTTGAGCGCCTCGGCGGGCGTGCGGGCGCGGAAGGTGCGGATCGTCGTCGTCATGTGCCGTCCGTGGCGGTGAACGAAGCGTGCGGCGTCCTGCCGCGGAGACGAGATGAATCGTCGTGACTCTTGTATGTCGGTTCAGAGGTTGATGCAAATGGAGAAGGTCTGTGCACGGCACACCTGGCCGCCGGAGTTCGGACAATACCGGGTTCGGACTGATATCGCGAGAAACGCCCCGACAGGCGTTTTTGCGCAACCTCTTTGCTAACAATGTTTTACGACAAGGTGCCGCCGCCACGTCCTATCCAGTCGTCAAAATCTCTTTGACCGGGAGGGTCATGTCTATACCTTAATAGATGGAGTCAGCCGTGGCCCCCGGAAGGGATGCCGCGGAATCGAGTGCTTGTACCGGCTCGGGAGCCAGGGAGATTTTCATGCGTATTTCGGCGATGGTGGTGGCGCGGTGCGCGGGAGTTGTGGTTCCGGTTGCGGTGTTCGCGCTGAGCGCGGGCGCGCAGACGCTGAACCCGGCGTTCGCTTCGGATTACACGATCACGGACCTCGGGTCTGTGCCGGCGCTGCCGCCGCGGTACGGCGGGATGGCCTTTAAGCAGGGCGATCCGAACACGCTGCTGATCGGCGGGTTCGCGAACGCGGCGAACGGCGCGATGTACGCGGTCAGTGTGGTGCGCGACGCGGAGAATCACATCACCGGATTCAACGGTGATGCGGCGTACTTCGCGGACGCGGCGTACAACGACGGTGGCGTCGCGTACGACCCGTCGGGCTCGGTGCTCTTCACGTCGCGCTGGCCGGTCAACCAGGTTGGTCAGCTCAAGCCGGGCAGCACGGCGACGGACAAGATCATCGATCTCGGGGCGCTCGGCGTTCCGGGCGGGCACGCGGCGCTCAACTTCCCGCCGGCGGGATTCCCCGGCTCGGGGCGTCTCAAGATGAGCTCGTGGTCCGGCGGCGAGTGGTTCGACGCACGGATCGTTCCCGACGGCACTGGAACGTTCGACATCGTCGATGTGACGCAGGTGACCGACGCCACGCTCCCCGGCGGTCCGGAAGGGTTCACGTACGTGCCGTTCGGTTCCACCGGGTTCACGCATCCGTCGATGCTGGTGTCGGAGTATTCCGCCGGCAACGTCGCGGTTTACCAGATGGACAGCAACGGCGATCCGATCGTGAGCAGCCGGCAGGACTTCATCACCGGCCTCTCGGGAGCCGAGGGGGCGGTGATCGATCCCATGACAGGCGATTTCCTCTTCTCGACGTTCGGCGGGGGGGATCGCATCGTGGTCGTGTCGGGCTTTGAAATCCCGGCGCCAGGCGCGGTTTCGATTCTCGCGCTTGGCGGGATCGCGACCCTTCGTCGCCGGCGGTAATCGTCACGGATCAACTTCAAACGGAAGCACTTTTTTTACTGATCTGCGCGAGCGGGTCAGTTTTATTTTTGCGGCCCGCGCTGTCGCACCGACCCGAGGACGGGTCGGTGGCACGTCTTGCGTTGTTGAGTGAAACGTGGTCGTCGTGGCGCGACGCACAGTTGGTCACGCGGCGAGTGGCGCGGTTTCTTCGTCGGGCACCGTGACCAGCGCGACGGACTGCACGTCGATGCCCGGCACGATTTCGTTGTAGCCGAGCACGGCGACGTTAGGGAGGAAGGGCTCGACGATCTGGCGGACCGGGCCGCGGACCTGGGGTGAGGCGATGACGACGGGCGGGTGTCCCTGCGCGATGACGGGCTGGAGTGAATCGGTCACGCGGCGGGCGACAAGTCCGGCGGCACGCGCGGGGATATTCATCGTCGTCCCAGCGGCGGAGCGGTCGATGTAGCCCGAGATGAAGTCTTCGAGCGCGGGGTCCAATGTGACGCAGACGATCCGGAGGCGGGAGCGCGCGGCCCCCCCACCGCCGCTTGCGGCCGGTGAGCCTTCGCGCCCGCCGAGGCTCGGCTCGCGCGTGATCTCGACCGGGGCGGCGTAGAGCTGGCAGATGGCGCGACGGAGGGAGTTGCGGACGTACTCGGTAAGGACATCGGTGTCCTTGGTTTTCGCGGCCCAGTCGGAAATGGTCTCGAGGACCGTCTCCATGTCGCGGATCGGAACGCGTTCGCGGAGAAGATTCTGGAGGATCTTCTGGAGCTCGCCCACCGGGAGCTGGCCCGGGATCGTTTCCTCGACGAGCTTCGGGGCGCGCTGCTTGAGCTGGGTGAGCAGGTTGTTGACTTCCTCGCGCGTCAGGAGTTCATCCGCGTGGGTCTTCACCATCTCGGCGAGATGCGTCGTGAGGACGCTCGTCGCGTCGACGACGGTGTAGTTCATGGTTTCGGCGCGCTCCTTGAGGCCCGGCTCGATCCAGACGGCGTCGAGACCGAAGGCGGGCTCGCGAGTCGGGATGCCGTTGAGGGTGCCCGTGGCGATGCCGGAGTTCATGGCGAGGAGCGAGCCGGGGCGGGTTTCGCCTTCGGCGACGACGTTGCCGCGGATTTTGAAGCGGTAGGTGTTCGGCGAGAGGGTCATGTTGTCGCGCACGCGGACGGGGGGCATAACGAGCCCGAGCTCGGTGGCGAGCTGACGTCGGACGGCGGAGATGCGGTCGAGGAGGTCGCCGCCCTGCTTGGTGTCGACGAGTGAAACGAGGCCGTAACCGACTTCGAGCTCGAGCGTGTCGATCTTGAGGAGCTCTTCGACGGGCGGCACGGTGGGCGCGGGCTTGGCTTCGGCGGCCTGGGCGGCGAGGACGGCTTCCTTTTCCTGCTTGCGTGTGAACCAGGCGAGCGCACCGAAGGTGAGCGAGAGCAGGATCATCGGGATCTTGGGGAGCGGCGTGAGCACGAGCGCGCCGATGAACGCGGCGGTGAGGACCAGCGCGATGGGACGGCTCGTGAGCTGGCCGGTCATCTCGGTGCCGAGGTTGTCCTTGGAGCCCGAGCGGGTGACGATCAGCGCGGCGGCGATGGAGATGACGAAGGCCGGGACCTGCGACGCGAGACCATCGCCGATGGTGAGAATCGTGAAGGTCTCGGCGGTCTGGGCCGGGGGCCAGCCCTTCTGGAGGGCGCCGATGGCGAAACCACCGATGACATTGATGAAGGTGATGATGATGCCGGCGATGGCGTCGCCGCGGACGAACTTGCTGGCGCCGTCCATGGCGCCGAAGAAATCGGCCTCCCGGGCGATGCGTTCGCGGCGTTCGCGGGCCTGGGTTTCGTTGATCATTCCGGCGTTGAGGTCGGCGTCGATCGCCATCTGCTTGCCGGGCATGGCGTCGAGGGTGAACCTCGCGGCGACCTCGGAGATGCGCGTGGCGCCCTTGGTGATGACGACGAACTGCACGATGAAGATGATGATGAAGAGGACGACGCCGACGATGAGCGAGCCGCCGGCGACGAAGGAGCCGAAGGCGTGGATCACCTTGCCGGCGACGCCCATGGCCTGCTCGGGTGAGTTGGCGTCGGCGGTGAGGATGAGACGCGTCGTGGCGATGTTGAGGACGAGGCGGAAGAGCGTGGTGCCGAGGAGGAGCGAGGGGAAGACGGAGAAGTCGAGCGGCTCCTCGAGATACATCGTCGTCATGAGGATGATGACGGAGATGCTGATGTTCGCGGCGATCAGCATGTCCATCACGACCGGATGGAGCGGGACGATCAGGATGACGAGCAGCGAGACAAAGCCGATGGGGACCAGCAGCGAGCGGTGCCGGTGGATCGCGGCGAGCCAGGGAGGAACGGATTTGGATTGGAGAGGGGGCATCGGGTGGTTCGTTCGGCTGGATCAGCGTGCGGCGGAGACTGAATGATTGACGTTCAACCGGCGGCTCTTCGTTCAAGGCGATATACATACGCGAGGACTTCGGCGACGGCTTCGTAGTGTTCGGGACGGATCTCGCGACCGACGGGAACATCGTTGTAGAGCGCGCGGGCGAGGGGGGGGCGCTCGACAATCGGGACTCCGTTCGCGGCGGCGACGTAGCGGATCTTCATGGCGAGGTAGTCGGCGCCCTTGGCGACGACTTTCGGGGCGCGCA
>DASZQL010000287.1:0-12661 GCA_035549675.1 Phycisphaerales bacterium
ACGATGAGCTGGACCTGAGCCGCCTCGCGAGGGTCGGGACGGCGCGGCTGCTCGACGCGGAAACCGACGTGCGGGTCCGCGCGGATCCGCGGTCGGTCGCGGCGTCCTACAACGAGAAGATGAGCGAACACCTCGGCGCGCTCCGCGCCGGGATGGTGGGCCTTGGTGGGCGGTATGTGCTGTGCCCGACGTCGGGCGACCCTGTCGCGTCGCTTCGCGCGCTGCTTACGCGGCGTGGGCCCGCGTCGTAGAGCTCCCGGTCGGGACCGGGGGCATCGTCGAGAAGTGGGTCACGCGGTTGCGGCCGTTCTGCTTCGAGAAGTAGAGCGCCCGGTCGGCCGCGGCGATCCAGGCCTCGGTGCCGGAGAGATCGCGCGCCGGCGTATCGGTGACGCCGAAGCTGGCGGTCGCCTGGACGTTCGGATGATTCGCCCAGCGGCGGGCCTCGATCCCGGCGCGGACGCGCTCGGCGACGGCGAGGGCCTGGTCGGGGGATGTGTCGGGCAGGATGATGGCGAACTCCTCGCCGCCGTAGCGGCAGGGGATGTCGTAGGAGCGGATTTCCTTGGTCAGGACGTTGGCGAAGTCCTGGAGGATGGAGTCGCCGACGGGGTGGCCGTAGGTGTCGTTGATCTTCTTGAAGTGGTCGAGGTCGCAGATCATCAGCGAGAGCGGCGTGCTCTTGCGCGCGGCGCAGTCGATCTCGTTGGCGAGGCGGTCGTTGAAGTGCTTGCGGTTCCAGAGGCCGGTGAGGCCGTCGATCTGGGCGCGGTGCTCGAGCATGCGCATGAGGCGGGTCATGCGGAGAGCGGACTGGATGCGGGCGCGGAGCTCTGGGGCGTCGAAGGGCTTGGCGACGACGTCCATCGCGCCCTGTTCGAAGGCCTGGACCTTCTCGCGCGACTCGGTGCTGCCGGTGACGACGATGACGGGGATCTCGATGGTCTTGGGGTCGTTCTTGAGCTGGCGGAGGACGTGGAAACCGTCGGTGCCGGGCATGTTGAGGTCGAGGAGGATGAGCGCGGGCTGGTGCGCGCGGGCGAGCTCGAAGCCCTCGCCGCCGGTGAATGCGCTGAGGAACTCCACGCCGTCGTTCTTGAGCTTGAACGCCAGCAGCCGGTGGATAGCCGGCGAATCGTCGATCAGCAGCAGCAGCGGCGCCTGTTCCGGTGTCGTCATCGGCGGTGAACCCCACTCCAGGTCACGAACGCACGAGTCATCCTCGTATTGCGAGGCTCAGGCAGCGGCGCGGCTGCAGAGATCCGTCAGGTCCTGAAACTCCCTGGTCAACCCTTCGAGCGTGGCGGTCGCTTGCTTGAGGCCCGCTTCGAGGCGTGCCGCGGCGTCTCCGATCGGCTCGAACCCGTAGCTGGCGCAACAACCCTTGAGCTGGTGCGCGAGCCGAACCAGGGTGTCGCGTTCGTGGCGTTCCCAGGCTTCGTGCAGTTCCCGGACGTGGCCCGGCATTTCCGCCACGAACTCCATCACCAGGTCCCGCATCTCGGGATCGGTGGCGAAGTCGCTGATGAGCGGCGGTCGATCGGGTGAACGGTCGGGCATCGGGTCCTCCGGCGCGCGGCGAGGCGCGCCCTCCTGTCAATCGGCCCGCCGGCTCCGAGCCTGCACGCGAGTTGCCGCACGTCGATGCCATTGGGCGGGGGTTGGTCCGCTTATGCGGTCGCTGCGCGGCATGGTTATCCGACAACGGTGCTGGTCCGCGATTGTGATTTCGCGCCGGAGGTTTACCGAGACGGAATCGCCGTCACCCCTTTCGGGTCGCTGCGCGCCGATCGCTTGCTCCGTGCTTCGATGAATCGGGAAGTGTGGTGCGGCGTGCGTGTGCCGCTTCAGGAGGTGTGCCCATGACGATTCGTACCATGCTCCGTCACGTGTTCGTTCCCGCCCTCGCGATCGCCGCCGTGCTCGGCACGGCTCCCGCCCATGGCAAGGGGCCGGTTGGCGAGAACATCAAGGTCCGCGCTACGGCGATCCGAATCACCGCCGACCTTTCGAACTCGACGGCGATCGAGCAGCTCATCCGCGACGAGGACCGTCTCGCGAAGGTCCTGCCGGCGGGCGGGATGGACAAGTTCATGACCAATCTCAAGCAGCTCGGCGACGTCGAAGTTCTCGGCGCTCCCGAGGCGACTGTTGAATCGAGCGGCGAGGGCCGGCTCCGGTTCCAGTCGAAATCGCTGACCGAGCACAAGGAGCGGGGCTTCATCTCGGGGATGTCCACCCGGTTCGGGTTGTGGTTCCAGCCGACGGTTGCCGAGGACGGGAAGATGAGGCTGAGCCTGTCGGGGAGCATGCTCGCGTACACCCCGGACCAGAACGGGGCCGCGGTGGGCCAAGCATCGACGTACACCCGGCTTCGTGACTTCGAAACGGACGTCAAGGTCGCGAACGGCCAGCCCGTGGTTCTCGGCGGCCCCATGCTCAAGGAAGAGGGCGACGGCGGGTGGACCGCGCTGATCCTCGTCGTCACCCCTGAGCGCGCAGGCCAGAGCTACGCGGAAGCAGCCGGCGAGTAACCGTGCCGGGACGAACGGCCACTCATTGACCACCACACCGCGCCGCGGCAACGTGAGAAACGTTGCGGCGGCGTTTTTCATTGGGACGATTCGAGCGGGGAGTGATTGGACCACAGTGAATATGCAGCCCGAGAACCGCGATTTCGTTCGTGGATTCCGGGCTCGAAGGGTCTGACAAGCTGGGGTTTCGTTGTAGATTATGGGCGGAGAGTGTCCGGGACCCCTCTTGCAGGATCACCTCGATGATTCAATCGACGGTTCGTTGTGTCTTCGGCCGAGTGGTTGGCGCGGTCGCGCTGCTGGCGTGGGCCGCGACTCCGATCCTCGCGCGGCCTTTGCCGCTGCCGGCGACGGTTCAGGACGTGACGGCCAAGGGTACTCCTGTGGGAGGCCTGCTCGCCGAGATCTATTCCGCTGAGGCGTGCATGCTCTGCCATCTGGGCGACCCGTCGACCGCGGCGACAACGGTCATGCCTTGGCGGTGGCGCGGGTCGATGCACTCGCACTCGTGGAAGGACCCGATCTTCCAGGCAGGCCTCGCGATCGCGAACCAGGACACGCAAGGCGCGGCGCAGATCTGCATCCGGTGCCATGCGCCGGCGGCGTTCCTCGAAGGCCGGTCGATCCCGACCAGCGGCGCGAACGTCGGGTACATGGACAAGGAATACGGCGTCACCTGCCACCTGTGCCACCGGCTGGTCAATCCGGTGTATCCGCGCGCGACGTACACGCCGACGGACGATCAGGCGATCCTGGCCGACCTGGCCTCGCAGAATCTCATCCCCGTCAATCCGGGCAATGCGCAGTATGTCGTCGATCCTTCGGATCTCCGGCGCGGGCCTTACTCCAACGCCAATCCCCCCCACCCTCACACCTTCAGTCCTTTCCACCTGACGGGTGATCTTTGCGGCACGTGCCACGACGTGAGCAACCCGGTCTTCGATCGCGTGGGCGGGGCGAGCCCCGATCCGTCGGACGTCTACCGGCTCAATGCGTCGAACACGCCGCACCCCACGCAGAACAAGTACGACATGCTGCCCGAGCAGCGGACGTACAGCGAGTGGCTGAACTCGAAGTACGCGATGACGGGCGTGCCGCGGAGCGACACGAGCGACCCCTACAACCTCAACGGCCGGTTCGGCGGCAACCGGACGGTGCTGCAGAAGTGCCAGGACTGCCACATGCCCACAGTGACGAACCGCGGCTGCAACCTCGGCGCGCCGAACCGCACGGATCTGGCCCAGCACAACTTCGCGGCGGCGAACACGACGGCGCTGGACATGGTGAAGTACCTCTACACCGCCGCGGACCCGACCAACCCGGGCCCGAACGAGTTCGTCGATTCATTCGACGGGGTGGTCACGCTGATCAACCGGCAGAAGAACGACAACATCGCCATGCTCGCGGCGGCGACAGATCTGTATCTGACGCAGAGCACGTGCCGGCTGAACGCGCGGATCGTGAACCAGTGCGGGCACAAGCTGCTTACGGGCTATCCCGAAGGGCGGCGCATCTGGATCAACGTCAAGTTTTTCAACGGCACGACCATGATCGCCGAGCGCGGCGCCTACGACACCGCCACGGCCACGCTCACGACTGGCGACACCAAGGTGTACGAGACGAAGTTCGGGCACGACGAGTACATGACGGAGCAGACCGGCCTGCCGGCGGGTCACAGCTTCCACCTGACGACAGTGAACACGCTAGTCAAGGACAACCGCATCCCGCCGCGGGGGTTCACGAACGCGGCGTTCCGGGCGATCCAGGCGCTCCCCGTGGGCGCGACGTACGCCGACCAGCAGCACTGGGACGACACGCCCTTTACGATCCCGACGGGCGCGACGAGCGCGACGGTGACGGTCTATTACCAGACGGCGTCGCGCGAGTACATCGAGTTCCTGCGCGATGCGAACACGACGACGAACCACGGGCAGGTGCTCTACAACGCGTGGGTCGCGACGGGCAAGGGGCCGCCGGTGGTGATGGACCAGTCGACCATTCCACTCACGCCGTTCGTGCAGGCGGGCGATGCGAACGGCGACTTCGCCGTGGGCCTGGCCGACATCTCCATGGTGATCCAGAACTGGTTCTTGACCGGCTCGCCGGGGACACTGGGCGACCTCGACGGCGACGGGCAGCGCGGGATCTCTGATATCGCGGTGATCATCAACAACTGGGGCCACACCTGCCCCTGAGTGGGCGGCGACGGCGAGCGAAACCCGTTGGTTTTCGGCGACTTCCGGGGCGTCCACCGAGCCGGCGCGCTGAATCTATCGCTTCACAAACGGGCCGGCCGCTTTACGAGACCTTAACATCTTCTTCGCGTTCATCGCACCAAAAGCGCTGGTGAATGCTTACAAAAGGGCGATGGAAATCCCCGCCCGCGCTCCGATCGGACGAGGTAGTCGGTCACGCCGCGCTTCTGCATCGCGCTCGCGTGCGTCCGGCGCATTCACGCTAATCGAACTGCTGGTGGTGATCTCCGTGCTGGCGATCCTGATCAGCATCCTGCTGCCGTCGCTGAGCGGGGCTCGGCGCGCGGCGGAGCAGTCGAAGTGCGCGAGCAATCTGCACCAGTTCGGTGTGGCGGCGAACGCGTTCGCGAATGATCACAAGGGCGCGATGTGCACTGGGCCATTCGACAACAGGCGCAACAAGAACTGGGGCTCGATTCTTCAGAAGGGCTGGGTCGCCGATTTTGTTCGAGGCGAGTACGCGATTCCCGGCCAGATGCTCTGTCCGGGTAACGTTGCGGAGTCGTGCCAGAATCTTGCCACGACGCGCATCAACGACAATGCGTACCCGGATCCCACAACGGGCGGGGGATTCACACGCGAGCGCGTTGATCAGATCATCGCTGCGGGCTACAACACCAACTACTGTCAATCGTACTACATGGGTTACACCGGCGCACTCGACCATATCCAAGGGAACTACGACCCCCTGAAGATCAGTGGCGTGGTCGGTCCCCTGAATCTGGCACGAACCGGGAATGTTTCGACGGCGCGGATCCCGTTGTTCGGCGACGGGCGAACCGACGTCGGCGACACGTATCAGGTGGGCACCAAACAGCGCCGTACGGTCAAGGCGCAGAACGACGGGCCGATCAGCGGCGCGTCCGCCGATTACGTTTTCGGCCGGCAAGATTACGGTGATTTCGGTCCGGCTCACGGGAAAGGGAGCTTCATCGGGGGGCTCGGATCGAGTCGGAAGGACCATGATTCGCTCATCGCGAACTTCGTCTTCGCCGACGGACACGTTGATTCGATTATCGATGCCAATCGGGATGGAAAGTTCTCGTACAAAATCGTGGATGGACGCGTTCTTTACGACGAACTCGAAGGCAAGGTCTTCGGCGGCTGGCTGAATCAGCCCGGCTTACCAGACTGATCATCGCGATTGCCGCGACACGAAGCCCTTTTCAGCACCCGTTCACCCCCCCCTCATCGGCCCATCTCATAGTCTGAGAGATGGCGACCGAAGCCGTTCAACCCGTTTCGACACCTCCGCGGCCGTTGGGGGGGCGGGGAGTTTCCCCCTCGACGGTCGTCATGATGATCTTCGTGCTGCTCGTGGTGGCCGGGGTCGCGGCGATCGCGTACTCGCCCTTGGTGCGGGGGTTCTTCTCGAAGGACAAGGATGTCCCGGAGCCGCCGCCGCCGAGTGAAAAGACGCCGGGCACGCCGGGGCCGGACAACACGATCACGAAGACCCAGGCCGCGGTGTTTTCGGTTGAGCTCTTGAGCCGCGAGCAGTATGAGCGGCACGTTTTCGAATACGTCGTGCGAGCACAGGGAGCCGCGCGAGCAGAGGCAGAGGAGAGAGATCGCGCCGAGTCGCCGCCATGGACGACCGCTTGGGGTTGTTCACAGGACTCGACCATCCGCGGCGACGTCGGCGCGATCGCCGACGGGAAAGGTTCATAACGGATGCACGTACAGACACATTGGGGGCGAAATCGCGTGTTGAGAAACTTATCGCTGGTGACGGCCCTTTCGGGGGGGGTCGTGGGGGCGGCCGCCATCGGCGGCTGCGCGAGCGCGCCGCACACCGGCGTGCGCATCGGCGATCCGACGCTCAAGCAGTTCGAGGCCGGCGTGACCACGGAGGCGTGGGTTCTCGCCATCCTGGGCAAGCCGACGAGCTCGGCGGTGGTCGAGGGCGTCGAGAACACGAAGGTGCTCCGGTACGCGCTCACGGAGTCGAAAGGCGGGCTTTTTTCGCTCTTCACGGGGAGCGACGGGAAAACCACGTCGGTCGTGTACTTCATCATCACCAACGGCGTCGTGACGCGCTTCTGGGCCGACCGGGAGATCGAGCGCACGACGTTCGGCAAGGCGATCGAGGCGACGGGCGGGGTGAAGCCGGAGCAGTAAGCCGAGTTCAAAGTAAAAAGTGCTTAGTGCTCTATGCGCAAAGTCCTGGTGCACCCAGAACCGAGCCTACTTCTTCCCGGACAGGCGGCGCCATTTCCGGCCGAGCCG
Source organism: Phycisphaerales bacterium (assembly GCA_035549675.1). GTDB lineage: Bacteria > Planctomycetota > Phycisphaerae > Phycisphaerales > UBA1924 > DASZQL01. The sequence goes on from DASZQL010000287.1 coordinate 7,019, forward strand.
CGCAAATGATTCGCCGGGCCTTGTGAGCCAGCGGTGCAGGGAGTACGCGGCCTTGTGGAGCGACGTGTAGCTCGCGGGGTAGCGCTGGAGGAACCGCGGCAGGACCTGGAACTTCGATTCGCTGAGCGGGGCGTCGTGGTGCGTGAGGCGCCCGAGGCCCCGGATGAAGACGTGGCCGTCGAAGCCGGTGAAGAGGTAGGTGATGCTCGATTCATCCATCCGCAGGGCCTGCGGCGAGTTGTCGGCGATGGCGAAAAGGTGGAAATACTCTCGCCGGACGTAGAAGGCGTTGAAGGGCAGCACGCAGACCAGCTCATAGCCCTTTTTGTTCGCGAGCTCGGTCAGGGCGCGCAGGCTGGAGCCCTGCGTCAGCGAGGGGTCGGCTGGCTGCACGAAATGCACGGGCGTCGGGATGGTCGGGTTGAACTCGACGACGACGATTTTCGGCGTGTATTTCGCCACGGCGTTCCAGACGTGGTAGTCGTTGCCGTCGATGTCGATGGAGAGGAGATCGAAGTCGGCGGGGATCGGCGTGCGCGAGAGGATCAGGTCGAGACCGTCGCGGGCGCTGAAGCCGACGAAGGTGTTGATCGGTGTGACGCGTTTATTGTCCGCATAGTTCCGCTTGAGGTCCGCGGCGCGGGCCGGGTCGCCCTCGATCAGCACGGCGGAGTAGTCGCGCGACTCGATGAGATGGCGCGTGTTGGTCAGGTGCAGCCCGTCCCAGGCGCCGAACTCGACGCACCAGCCGTCGCGGGCCGGGAGGGTGTCGAGGATCGCCTCGATGATCCCATCCTCGCCCGTCTGCGAGTGCACATCGCGCTTGCGCTCGAGGAGCCAGGTGTTGGCGCGGGGCGTGCCCGCCACTTCCAGACGGGGGGATGAAGTTGAAGGCACGGCGGGAGACATTGATCGCTCAGCGTAACCGCACGCCGCGACTTGGACATCATCGCGAGCGGTGCACGCACGCCGCACTACAGTCGGCTCAGAGCAGCCGCCTGTAGTGGCACGGGATACGCGCTGCGGCGGGCGGTAAGCTCGCGGGCATGAACCTCTACGAAATCTGGTTCAACCTGGTTGATTCGCGCAAAGACCTCGAGTTCTGCGGTCACCTTGACTCGTACATGGGCCACCTGAAGTCGCAGGGGTTGATCGAGGGTTGGCGGCTGACGCGCCGGAAGTTCGGTTTCGGCCCCGACGGCATGGGCGAGTTCCATGTGACGATCGAATGCCGCGATCTCACGCAGCTCGACCGGGCGTTCGGCGTCGTGGCGACGCGGACGGGCGATGTTGAGCGGCTGCACATTCCCGTCTTCTCGATGGTCAAGGATTTCAAGTCCGCGCTGTATCGGGACTTTCCGGATCCGGAGCGTGCACGGAGTTGAGCTGTTCGGGGGATCCAAGGTTACTCACCGTTGACTAATCCCTGATCGCTTGCGCCCCGTCTGTTTGACTCCCTACCTCGTTACGGGCGATGATCCGCGTACCCATGCCCCCGTCGCCTCAACCTCCCTCTTCTTCTCCCAGACCTCAACGCCCCGATCAGCCGTCGCCCAAGCGGCCGGATCGTCCTTCGGCGCCGGCGCCGATGCCGCGCCAGCCTTCGGTCCCGCCGATCGATCCTTCGAAACCCATTCTCATTCTCGGCGCGACGGGGGCATTCGGCGGGGCGCTGGCCTTCGAGTTTCTCAACACCGATCGGCGCGTGCGTCTGCTCGTGCGGGAGAACAAGCGCGCGATCGCTCGGTTCGGGCCGTACTCGCGAGCCGACTATGTGCGCGGCGACGTGACCAACGCGGCGCTCGTGAGCGAAGCCGCCGCGGGGTGTTCCGTGATCGTCCACGCGGTGAACTGCCCGTACACGCAGTGGGACCCATTCATGCGGACGGCGACGGAGAACGTCATCGCCGCGGCGCGGGAGAATGGCGCGACGATTCTCTTCCCGGGCAACGTGTACCCGCTCGGCCCGCCGCCGACGTGGAAGGCAAAGGGAAAGATCCCGCCGCCGAACCCGCCGCTGCGCGAGGATGCGCCGGCGAAGCCGGTAACGAAGAAGGGTCGTTTCCGCGCGGAGTTGGAAGAGGCGATGAAGACGGCGACGGCGGACGGGCGGTGCCGGGTGATCAATCTGCGCGCGGGCGACTATTTCGGGCCGACCGCGCGGAACGCGCTCACCGACGCGATCTTCGGATCGGCGGCGCGGGGGAAAGCGCCGCGGCACTTCGGCCGCGCTGATGTGCCGCACCAGTGGGTATACCTGCCGGACCTCGCGTACGCGGCGACGAAGCTGCTCGAACTTTCGACCCGTTTCGCGCCGTACCAGGTCGTCAACTTCGCGGGGCATACCGCGGAGACGCAGCGCGAGTTTCTCGACCTAGTGCGCGAGCACGGGGGCGCTTCCGGCAAGCCGCGGTGCACGTCGTGGAGCATGGTGAGGCTCGCGTCGCTCGTGAATCCGATGGCGAAGGAGATGCTCGAGCTGCGGTATCTCTTCGATGAGGCGTTGCTGCTGGACGATTCGTTTTTGCGCCGGATCGTGCCGGGCTTCCATGCCACGCCGATCGGCGAAGCGATCACGGCGACGATCCAGAGCTATCGGAGCGAGCAGCGCTGACCGGTCGGAGCCGCCGCGGTTCTCTCCCCGCCGCCGTCTTCGTCCGGCTACGCTCATCCGTCGTGCCGGCTCCAGTTCGCCCCGCAACCGCGTCGGGTGGTCCGCAGCGCTATCGCTGGCGGTGGACGCTGCGCTCGACGCCGGATCAGCTTTGGCCTTTCATCGCCGACACGAACCGGTTCGACAAGGAGACGGGGCTTCCGACTGTTCACAACCTGCCCGGAAATGAATCCGATCCCACGGACCTGCGGCGCCGTGTGGAGGTTTTGGTCTTCGGTCTTCGGATCGAGTGGGAAGAACAACCGTTCGAGTGGGTGCGGCCTCGCTGGTTCGAGGTAAAGCGGCGGTACTTCGCGGGACCGATGACCGAGATGGTGTTCCGGGCGACGCTGGAGCCGTGCGAGGGCGGTGGCGGACAGGGGACCGTGGTGGGGTATGACATCACGGTCACGCCGCGGAACGCGTTCTGGCGGCTGGTGATGCCGATCCAGCTCGGACGGATTTTTCGGAATCGCGTGCGGAAGGCCCTGTTGAAGTATGACGAGGAGGCGCAAGCGGCGGAGCGACGCGGGGATAAGAATGGTTCGGGCGAGGCCGCGCCGGAGGCGGCGCCGGAGGCGGCGCCGATCCTGATGGAGCCCGCGCGTGCGCCGCGATTTTCGGCTGGGGGTGAAGAGCGCCTGGGCGCGTCGAGCCGCGCTCTCGTCGAGCGTGGCGTAGCGCCACAACTTGTTGAACGACTGGTGGACACGATTCGGTCGGCGGATGACCTCGACGCGCACCGGATGCGGCCGTATTTTTTCGCGGATCTGTGGGGCACGGGCCGCCGCGAGACGCTTGAGCTGTTCCTGAACGCCACGCGCGCGGGGATGCTCGAGTTCCAGTGGGACGTGCTGTGCCCGATGTGTCGCGGCACGAAATCGCGCTCGTCGTCGCTCTCGGATCTGGCGGAGACCGTGCACTGCGGGGCGTGCCACATTGATTTCAAGGCGAACTTCGATCAGTTGGTTGAGTTGACGTTCCGACCCAGCGCTTCGATCCGGGCGTTGGAGGTGAACGACTATTGCGTGGGGAGCCCGCAACGGACGCCGCATATCGTGGCGGAGCGGTTCGTTCCGACGGGCGCGGAAGTGACGTTCGATCCCGAACTGCTGCCGGGGCGTTACCGGCTCCGTGCGGCGAGTATGGCAGGCGGCGCGCTGGTCGATGCCCGGGAAGACAGTGAGCCCGAGAATGAGGTGCGCGTCGCGATCTCGACGGCGGGCTGGTCGGACGGCGCGTTTACAACCTCGACGACACCGACCGTTCGGATCCGCAACGATACGGACCGCGAGCTGCTTGTCCTGTTCGAGCGTCTCTCATGGACGGATCGGGCGGCTACGGCGGCGGATGTGATCGCGCTCCAGGCGTTCCGGGATCTTTTTTCTACCGAGGCGCTCCGGCGCGGGCAGCAGATCTCGGTCGGGATGATCACGCTGCTGTTTACCGACTTGCGCGAATCGACCCGGATGTACCGCGAGATCGGTGATGCACCGGCCTTCGGGGCGGTGATGGATCATTTCGACGTGCTGAAAGCGGCGATTGGGCGGCACAACGGGGCGGTGGTCAAGACGATCGGCGATGCGGTGATGGCTGTGTTTCGCAACCCCGCCGATGCTGTTCGGGCGGCGGTTGACGGCCAACGCGACTTGGCGACGGTCGCGCGCGCTTCCGCGTCAACCAAGCCATTGGAACTCAAGGCCGCGGTGCACACCGGTCCCTGCATCGCGGTGACGCTGAACGAGCGGCTCGACTACTTCGGCTCGACGGTGAACACCGCGGCGCGGCTGGTGGGACTCTCGCGAGGCGGCGAAGTTGTCGTTTCCGAAGAGACGGTCGCCGATGCTCAAGTCAGGGCACTCCTAGGCGAGCTTGGCCCGCGCGCGGTCCTGCCCGACGAGGACGTTGAGCTGAAGGGATTTCCCGAAAGGAAGTTCCGCGTGGTCCGCGTTGTTTGCGGATGACGATCCCGAGCGCGCTGCGCCGCTGAGCCGTGGTCGGATCATTGATCGGCCCGGACTCAATGCACCGACCTGAGGACAGGGGGCACATCAGGCCGCTCAGCTCAGCAGCCCTAGGACCCCCCACGCGTTGTTGTTCGCGGTCATCGCGGAGCGAAAGGACGACTCCCGGAGGACAGACTGCCGTGACAACTCCGCCGTTTCGAAACCGAAGTCGGTGTCGCGGATGATCGAGAGGGCCGAGGCGAGGTTCTCGTACCCGATGTCCACGGAGCGGACGAAGGAGTCGATCGTGTTTTTCTGGAACGCGCCGATGCTGCCGCGCATGCTCGCGACCTGGCTCGAGGCCGAGGCGATCGCCGCCTGGGCACCGGCCGCATTGCCGTTGGCCGTGTCGAGCGCCTGTCCCGAGCGGACGTCGGCGAGGGTGTAGTCCTCGCCGTCCACCTCGACGGCGCCCATGGTCGTCGTGGACAACCGGTCGATCGACATGACCTCGGAGCCGGATTGCAGGAAGGCGCTGCCGTCGAAGAGACGCTGACCGTTGAAGGACGTGGTCGAAGCGATGCGGTCCACGGCGTTCATCGCGGAGTCGATGGCGAGTTGGTTCGCGTCGCGCTCGGCGTCGCTCAGGCCGGCGGTGTTGGCGTTCGCGATCGCGGCCGTATTGGCTTCGTCGAGCAGGTCCGAGATCTCACCCAGGGCGCCGTCGGCGACGCTGGCGAGCGCATCGGATCGTTCCGCGGCCCGTCCCTCGGCGTCGAGCGAAGCCAGCTCCGCGCTCAGCACCTGTGAGGAGATCATCCCGGCGGGGTCGTCCGCGCCGCGGTTGACGCGGAATCCCGTCGCCAGTCGTTCCATCGAGCGGGCCAGGAATGTCTGGTGCACGCCGATCATGCGGAGCGCGATCATCGAGGGGACATTGTTCTGAATCGCGTTGGGCGCCATGAATCACCTCCATGTGACAGCGGGGCCAGGACGGGGAAAGAGAGGGAGAACCACACGCGGGCGCGGAACGCCCGATCCCTT
>DASZQL010000288.1:0-9732 GCA_035549675.1 Phycisphaerales bacterium
CATCACCACCCCGCCCCCAACCTCCGCCCGCGCGCGCCAAACCCTCGCCCAGCGTCACCTCCTCGGCATCGACCAGCTCAGCCCTGAGGAGATCCGTCTCATCCTCGACCGCGCGGGCGAGATCCGGCAGCTCGTCAACGAGGGCAACGACCTCGCCCACACCCTCGCCGGCAAGACCCTCGTCAATCTCTTCTTCGAGAACTCCACCCGCACCCGCGTGAGCTTCGAGCTCGCCGCCAAGCGCCTCGGCTCTTCCGTCGTCAACTTCGATGTCGCCAACAGCAGCTTCGCCAAGGGCGAATCGCTCCTCGACACGCTGCAGACGATCCAGGCGATGGGCGCGCACTTCGTCGTGATGCGCCACAGCCGCGCCGGTGCCCCGCACTTCCTTGCCCGCCATGTCACCCAGGGCTCCGTCATCAACGCCGGCGACGGCGCGCACGAGCACCCCACCCAGGCCCTTCTCGACCTCTTCACCATGCGCGAAGCCCTCGGCCGCATCGAAGGCCTCCGCATCGCCATCGTCGGCGACTGCCTCCACTCCCGCGTGACGCGCTCGAACATCAAGGCCCTCACCAAGCTCGGCGCGAAAACCGTTCTCGTCGGCCCAACCCCGCTTGTCCCCGATGAACTCGAGGCGCTCGGCGTCGAGGTGCGCCACGATCTGCGCGAAGGCATCCAGGGCGCCGACGTCGTCTATCTCCTCCGCATCCAGCTCGAGCGCCAGCGCAAGGGCCTCTTCCCCTCGCTCAAGGAATACCGCTCCCGCTTCGGTCTCGACACCCAGGCCCTCGCCTGGGCCAAGCCCGACGCCCTCATCATGCACCCCGGCCCCGTGAACCGCGGCGTCGAACTCACCGACGAAATCCTCGAATCCCCACGCTGCAAAATCACCACCCAGGTCGCCACCGGCGTCTTCATCCGCATGGCGGTGCTCACGCTCCTCGGCAGCGAAACCTGACGATCGACAACGAGCCCCGACTGTGAAGAAGTGAGTTTCTTGGCCGCTCGTTCTCGCGATACGCTGCGCCCAGCATGTCCGCCTCGCGCGTCCGCGTCATCCCGAGCCTCAATCCCCGCGGCTACCTCGCCGCCTCAGTCGCATGGATGCTCCTCGTGGAGCTTCCGGCGCTGCACTTGGGCGTCAAGGTGTTCGTGGCAAATCCAAGTATCGCGGCGTTCGCTATTTCCGCGGCGATCATCCTTTTACCATTAACCATTCTTGCGTACGGGCTCGCCGGCATCGCGAATCGAGTCGACTGGGTGAACACCTGCAGCGTGGTTTCTGTATTCGCGGTGTCATTCGCATACGCAGCCCTGGAGCTTCTCCTGACGCGCGTGTTTTTTGTCGTCTACTCGCCCAACTCGGTCGGCTTGATCTGCCCCGTAGCCGGCTTGTCGGGAATCGCATGCGTGGTTGCGATCGTTGTCAGCTCTTGCATCTATCTCGTGTTTCGAGTGTGGATGGGAAAGGCCATTGAGCAGGATGGCCGACGCTGCTGGAGCTGCGCGTACGACCTGTCAGGACTGGAGTCTGAACGGTGCCCCGAATGTGGCAGGCCGCGCACGATACTTTCGCCCAACCGCTTCGCAGTCCTGGCCCGATTCGTCAACAGGTTCGGGCGGACGACGTGCGTGGTCGTCATCATCCTCTTGCTGCTCGCCGCACTGCCGCAGTTCTACATGAAGTTGCTCCCCGCGATCCGGTTTCGCTCGCGGTTCATGGATCAGCTCGTCTACCCGAGCGATCCTCATTGGCCCGAAGTTGCTGTCCCCGATGGATACGCACGGCGCGCCAGCGCCCGTGCATCAATCGATGATCCCGGCTATGAGCTGCTGATCTCTCTTGATGAACCGGACCACTTTGGCCCATTGACGCTGTCGCTCCAACTCCAGCTGGCCCCGGTCGAGCTTGAACGCGCTGCCGATGACATCGATTCTCCGTTGCCCCTGCATGTTCATCTCACCGCGGCTCAATCGAACCAAGTTCTGGAGAGCGGCATTCCCCCGGCTCTGATTGATGAGATGAAGCGAGAGCAGGGGCATTCACACGCGGGACAGTTGTTTTTCTTCGACCCGGCGCCCTTCTTCGCTCCAAGAAAGTAAATGCGCCCGACGGCCGCACGCCCGGGGCGCGATACTCTCCATCCGTGACCGCCGCCCGTATCCGAGTAATCCCCAAGTTCAATCCACGAGGCCATGTCGCCCTCGCTGCCAGCTTGGGCATGCTCACCGGTCTCTTTGATCAACTCGCAGTTCCCCGGCTTCCCGCCGCCCGCGTGGTCGGCATGGATCACCGTGCCGCTCATGATCGCCGTCCTCTTCTGGCCCTACTGGTTGCTTGTCTTCATGATCAACCAGCTCACCCAGCGGGTGCGCTGGATCGCGACTATTGGCGCGGTCGCGGGCTCCACGATCTCCTCTCCGTGTCCGCAACTCAGATTCTCTTGCGTCCGCAGTATGTCACGACGTGGTCCTGGAACGACTGGCTTGGGGGATCGATCTTCGCACTGGCCTTTGTCGGCGCCGCCGTGCTGGTCGGCCTGATCGTTCACGCCGTAACCCGCTTGTTCATCGTGACCTTCATCGAGAACGAAGGTCCCGTCTGCTACCACTGCGGCTACGACACCCGGGGCCTCACCGCCCAGCTCTGCCCCGAGTGTGGGCGATCCATCACCGATTCCCGCCCGCGATGGCGCTGGCTGTACCGGCTCAGCACCTTCATTAACCGCCGCGGCCGTCAGCTCGGTGCCGTCGCATTTCTGGCCACCATGGCCTATTTCACCTGGCAGTTCGCCTCCACGACCCTCCCCTACATTCGCTTCAACTCGATGTTCGGCGAGCACATGTTCAGGGGTGGTCTGGCCTACGACTGCGCCCCGTATTCGCGCTCCCGTCCGATGTACTCCGCCGCCGTTTCCTGGGAACCACTGCGAGATGCTTACCCGCTGGGCGTCGGCGTGGCACTCGCTGATTCCGACTTGCCACGCGACGGATCCACGCTGTTGCAGATCTGGGTGAGCAAGGATCCACAATGGAAATCGGGCACGCCAATGGTCCAGTATGTGAGTTGTGCCGCGTGCGCCTATTTCGACCCCGCCCAAGCCAATTCCATTCTCGCCCGCGGCATCCCGCAACCTCTTATCGACGCGCTCGTCCGCCGATACCGCGAGGCCGAAGCCGAGAACGGTCCGGACGCGACGGAATGGACCAAGGAATACCTTGTCGATCCCGAGCCCTTCCTTCCCAAATAATCCTTCACAGGCACGCGGTTCCCCACGCCTGAACCACCGCCGCAATATCCCCAAGCCCCACATCCCCACTCCCATCCAGATCGACTCCCGTCCCCGCAGGCGCAACATTCTGTCCCCACGCCTGGATCACCGCCGCGATATCCGACAGCCCGACCGCTCCGTCACCATCCGCATCGCCCGGGCACGCGGGCGGCCGCATCTGAAACACCCACGCCGACCCAGTTGAGCCGCCCGACGGAAACTGCGCCGGCGCGCCGCACAGGAACACGCCATCATCCGCCGCGCACGCGCTCCCGAACTGCTCGCGCTCACCGGGCAGTGGGGGCGTGATCGACTCACTGAAACTCCACCCCGACTCGCCGCGCTCATAAACATGCACCACCCCGCGCGCCGATCCAGAACTATTCACGAACGGCGACACAACCATAACCATCCCATCATCCAGCGCTACCGCCGAACCGAACTGCTGCCCCTGCGCCGGCGTCGGTGAGCGCACCTCATTCCGCAACGCCCACCCGCCCGTTCCGCGCTCATAAATAAACGCCGACCCCTGCGCGCTCCCCGAAGGCCCGCGCCTCAGCTTCGCCCCCGCGATCAGCACATCCCCCTTCAAACACAGCGGCGTCGAGAACGCATCGCCAAACATCGCCGGATCGAGCAGCGCCTCCTGCGACCACACCCCACCCACGCGGCGAAACACGTGCGCCCGCCCCCGATCCGCGCCCGAATCATCTCCGATGACGATCCGATCCCCGCTGATCGCTGCCGCCGTGCCGAACGACTCATCGAAGAAGTCCGATGCGAGAAGCTTGGTCGAGAACGACCACACTCCGGCGACTCGCGTGAAGATGTACGCCGCGCCGCTGCTCGTCCCGCCGCTGCTGTTGAACGGCGCGCCCGCGATCAGCGTGTCTCCCTCAACCGCGGCCGACGCGCCGAAATGATGCCCCGCTCCCGCGTCCGGCGCCAGGATCCGCGCCTGAAACTGCCACGGCACGCCGCCTCCTCCTGTGCGCACAAAAACCGTGACCGATCCTTGCGTGAACCCCGCCGGCCCCGTGTCGAACGGCGACCCAACCACCAGCGTCGTCCCATCCATCGCCAGCACGCGCCCGAACTGCTGCCCGCCCACCGGCGCGTTGGAGTGAACTCGCTGCTCGAAGGCCCACGCGCCCGCGTCGCGACGAAACAGATCGACCGCTCCCTGACCCGCACCCCCATCCATGGCCAGCGGCGAACCAACCGCCGCGAAATCCCCGCTCAGCGCAACCGAAGCTCCGAAGCCCTGTGTCTCGCCCGGGAGTGACGGCATCAATCGCGCCGGCAGGCCAATCACACCACCCGCCACCACGCCGCTTGTGACCGACAACGCCGCTGAGCACCACCCCGCCATCACCGCCACTCGAATGAACACGGAACGCACCCTCCCCGCCTGCGAATTGCTTCGTCCACAACCAACTCTACCCACGCGTTCGCGCGAAACAAGAGGTTCGCGACACGCCGGCCCACACCAAAATCAGCATGCGGGCGGGGCGAGCCGGCACGCACAATCGCCATCATTGAGCCTCATCCCTCTGCCCGGACACGGGAAGCCGGGAGCCGGAAGCGCTCCGCTATCATGCCCATCACCCCATGCCCAAAACCCTCATCCGCGGCTGCACCCTCCTCGATCCCTCCCAACGCCTCTACGCGCCCATGTCCATCCTCATCGCCGGGCGCACCATCGAGGCCGTCCACCCCGTCATCTCCGCCGAACGCGCCGACCGTGTGATCGAAGCCGGCGGGCTCGTCGCCGCGCCGGGCTTTGTGGACATCCACGTCCATCTCCGCCAACCCGGCGGCGAGGGCTCCGAGACCATCCGCTCCGGCACCGACGCCGCGGCCCGCGGCGGCTTCACCACCGTCTACGCGATGCCCAACACCAACCCGGTGTGCGACTCCTCGGTCGTCGTCCGTTACGTCATCGACCGCGCCGAAGAAGCCGGCTCCGTCCGCGTCGTTCCCATCGGCGCCGTGACCCTCGGCCAGAAGGGCGAAGACCTCGTCGATTTCGGCGCGCTCCTGCAATCCGGCGCCGGCGCCTTCTCCGACGACGGCCGCCCGGTCGCCAACGCCGAGGTCATGCGCCGCGCCCTCGAATGCTGCCGCGACCTGGGCGCCGTCATCTTCGACCACTGCGAAGACATGAACCTCACCGGCGACGGCGTGATGCACGAAGGCGCCGTCTCCTTCCGCCTCGGCCTCAAGGGCATCCCGCGCCTCAGCGAATCCACTCTCGTCGCCCGCGATTCCGCTCTAGCCCTCGCCACCGGCGGCCGGCTCCACATCTGTCACGTCTCCAATAAAGATTCCGTCCACGCCATCCGTTCGATGAAGCGCCACGGTGCCCCAGTCACCGCGGAGGTTTCACCCCACCATCTCACGCTCACCCACGAAGCCGTCGAGAGCATCGACGCCGGCCCCGGCAGCTTCAGCACGAGCGCCAAGATGAAGCCGCCCCTCTGCGCCGAGGAAGACCGCCAGGTTCTGATCGAAGCCCTCACCGACGGCACCATCGACTGCATCGCCACCGACCACGCCCCGCACTCGCCCGCGAGTAAGGACACCACCTTCGAGGACGCCCCGTTCGGGATCGTGGGCCTCGAGTCCGCCTTCCCGGTTCTCTACAACGAGTTCGTCGCCACCGGCAAGTGGACCCTCGACTTTCTCGTCGAAAAAATGACCGCCGCCCCGGCGCGCGTCGTCAACCAACCCTGGGGCACGCTCAAGCCCGGCGGCAGCGCGGACATCGTCCTCCTCGATCTCTCCGGAACCACCGAGTTCTCCGCCGACCACCTCGGCTCCAAAAGCCGCAACTCCCCTTGGCTCGGCCGCACCTTCAAGTCCCGCATCGCGGCGACCTTCGCGCAAGGCACATGCGTCTTCGCCGATCCCTCGCGCTTCCCGAAGGGCGCCAGCGCCGCCGGCTGATCAATCGTCACGCGATACCAATGTCCTTCCCCGATTCCTACTGGGGGAGGTGTCACGCGAAGCGTGACGGAGGGGTCGCCTTCTTTATCCATCGCACCGCATTCGATCCGAAAACTCGACCGCCTCAGCGTCCCTTAGCTTTCCCGTATCGATCTCGGCGTTCAATCTCTGCTACGAACCAACGACTCCCGCCAGCACCGCCGCCTGCACATGCAGCCGGTTCTCGGCCTGCTCGTACACCAGCGACGCCGGCGCGGGCGCGTCCATCACGCTGTCCGTTACCTCCAGCCCTCGGTGCGCCGGCAGGCAATGCAGGAACACCGCCCGGTTCGCCGCCTCCGCCATCATCCGCGCATTCACTTGGTAGGGCATGAACAGCTTCCGCCGTGCCTCGCCGTCCTTCGACTCATCTCCCATGCTCGTCCACGTATCCGTGTAAATCACTTGTTGGCCGCGCGCCGCCGCGACATCATTCGTCACGACGAGCGACCCGCCCGATTTCGCGTTGACCCCCCGCGCAAACTCAACCACTTCCTCCCCCGGCTCATGCCCCCGCGGCGTGATCACCGTCACATGCATCCCCAGCAACGCGCCCGCCGCCGCGAACGACCTCGCCACATTGTTCCCGTCGCCGATGTACGCCGCGCGCAACCCATCCAGCTTCCCGAACCGCTCCAGCAACGTGAAGCAATCCGCCAGCGCCTGGCACGGGTGCTCCCAATCCGAGAGCGCGTTGACCACCGGGATCCGCGCATGCTCCGCGAGTTCCACGAGCGACTTGTGCGAGAAGACCCGAGCGACGATCACATCAACATACCGCTCGAGCACCTTCGCCTCGTCGCGGATCGATTCGCGCTCGCCGAGCTTCTCCCCGCGCCGATCCAACGGGATCGCCAACCCTCCGAGCCGATGAACCGCCACCTCGAAGCTCACCCGTGTTCGCAGCGACGGCTTCTCGAAGATCATCGCCACGCTTTTCCCCTGTAACGGCTCGCCGAGTCCCCGCCGATCCTTCTTGAAGGTTCTCGCCCCCTCGAACACCGCCTCGATGTCCCCGCGGCTCATCGCCGTCACCGCCAGCACATCATGGCAACCCAACTTCATCATTCCGCTGTCTTCCTTCCTTGCTCAGCCGACCACCAACCGCGTTCCCACGGCCCGCCCCTCCGCCAGCGCCGTAAACGTTACGCCATCGCCCCACCCAGCGATGATCGTCGCCGTCCCCGAGGCCCGCGCCGCCTCGAACCCGCCGCGAACTTTAGGAATCATCCCGCCGCGGATCACGCCGCGTTCGGTGAGCGCGGCGGCGCCGGCTTCGTCGAGCTGCGCGATCACCTTCCCGTCGCCGTCCATCACCCCCGGCACATCGGTGAGCAGCACTAGTGATTCGGCGCCGATGATCCGGGCGACGGCCGCCGCGGCGTCGTCCGCGTTCACATTCAGCGGCCCACCGCCGGAGTCGAACGCGATCGGCGCGATGACCGGGAGCATGCCGCCGGCCAGCAGCGACCGAACGACAGACGGGTCGCCGCCGGTAATGTCACCCACCAGCCCCGGATCAAACAAAAACCTCTTCGAGATCTCCGCCCGCGTCAGCCCGCCGTCACCGAGACACAAACCCACCGCGCGGCAGCCGCGCGCGCACAGCGCACCGACCAGCGCCGCGTTCGCGATCCCACGCAGCACTGCAACGACTTCCCCGATCTGCTCCCGCGGCGTAACGCGGATCCCGTCGCGCTTGATCGGCTCCATGCCCATCCGCCGAAGCCGATCATCGATCGCCGCGCCGCCGCCGTGCACGATGACGAGCCGGCCCGCGCGCGCGCGGTGCAGCCCGGCGATGGCGTCCCACAGCTTTGAATGCTTCGAGGGTTCCTCGATCGGCGCGCCGCCGATCTTCAGCACGATCGGCCGCGTGATAGGCAACCCCGTCTCTTGCATTCTCACTTCCCGATGCCCGATGCCTGATGCCTGATGCCCAATCCCATCGTCTCCTCAAACTCGAACCGCACATTGAAGCATTGCACGGCCTGGCCGGAGGCGCCCTTCACGAGATTGTCGATCGCCGACACCATGATGAGGTGCCCCCGGTCTCGCCGCGACGACTCCACCGCGATCCCGATGTCGCAGAAGTTCGTGTGCTTCACCGAGTTCACGCTCGGCCATCGCCCCATGTTGACGCGGACGAACGGCTCGTGCGCGTACGCCGCTTCCAGCGTGCTCCGCACGCGCTGCTCATCCCACCCGGCCGCAAGCTCGACATGGATCGTCGAGAGAATTCCCCGGTCGTACGGCCCGAGGTGCGCCGTGAAGATCGTCTCGCACCCGGCGTACGCGTCGATCTCCGGCTGGTGCCGGTGCGAGAGCACGTTGTACGCGTGCTGGCTCACCTCGGAAAACAAGTTCTTCATCGAGGGCGTGCGCCCCGCGCCGCTCACGCCGCTTGTGGCATCGATGATCGGCCGCGTCCCCAGCGCCACCGCGCCCGCGCGCACCAGGGGCGCCAACGGGAGAATCGCCGAGGTTGGATAGCAGCCCGGGACCGCGATGAGCATCGCCTTGGCGATCGCTCCGCGGGACAGCTCCGGCAAGCCATACGGCACGCGCTCCAGCACGCCCACGTGCCCGTGCGTGAAGCCGTAATGCTTCGGATAGAGCATCGCGTCCTTGAGCCGGAACGCCGCGGACAGGTCGATGACAACAATCCCGCACTCCACAAGAGCCGGCGCGAGCTCATGCGATACCTCGTGAGGCGTCGCCAGAAACACCGCCTTCGCTCCGCACCCCGCGATCGCATCAAGGGTTCCCGCGCGAACGTCCATCTCGATCCGCCCGCCAAAGCGAGGGTGCATCGCCACGATGGAGGCGGGGGAGTCGGAGCGGCCGGAGCCGAACAACCCGGCGATCCGCGCGCTCGGATGGCGCAGGGCGATCTCGATCAGCTCCGCGCCGGTGTAACCACCCGCGCCGACGATCGCGATCGGAATGGGACTCTCGCTATTCTTCGTCATCACAGGCTCGCGGCCATGTCGCGGAACTGGCGGAGCAGCCCGCTCGCCGCCGCGTTCGACCGACAGGCCGCGAACATCGTATCGTCGCCGGCGATGGTGCCCACGATCGGCTGGAGCCGCGCGGCGTCCACTTCGGTCGCGAGCGCCCCCGCGTGACCGGGCGCGGTCCGGAGAATCACGATCGTGCCCGCGCGATCGACGCCGAGCAGGTACTGGCGCACCGCCTCGCGCAGCGCCGGGCTGTCGGGTCCGCCAAGTTGTCCGTTATTCGGTGCGCCGCCCGGCAGCACGTAGCCCGTGGGCGACCGCACCGCCCCGAGCGCGCGCAGGTCGCGCGAGATCGTCGCCTGCGTCGCCGGAATACTGTCGGCGTGCAGGTAGCGGAGCAGGTCCTGCTGCGTCGAAACCGGCTCCTTCTGCAGAATTTGAAGGATCCGGCGCCGGCGTCGTGCTTTGAGCTCGGCGAGACTCATTGCATGAGTATTCGCACTTCTGCA
>DASZQL010000289.1:0-2540 GCA_035549675.1 Phycisphaerales bacterium
GAACTCCCCACCGGGATGCGTCGCGAGCACCATCCGCACGGCGTAGTCCTGCACGTGATCCGCGATCACGACGCGCTGCACGAGCGCCTGGTGCGCGAGGATCGTCTGCCCGTCGATCACCGGCTCGATCTCGGAGTTCAACCCCTGCGTGGTGCGCTTCAGAATCTCCGAGAGTTCGTCCCGCGACGAGTACCCGACGTTCAGCTTGAAGAGGAACCGGTCGAGCTGCGCCTCCGGGAGCGGGTACACGCCCTCCTGCTCGATGGGGTTCTGCGTCGCCATCACGAAGAAGGGCGAGGGCAACGGGCGCGTCTCGCCGCCGGCGGTGACGTTCCGCTCCTGCATCGCTTCGAGCAGCGCCGACTGCGTCTTGGGTGTGGCGCGGTTGATCTCGTCCGCCAGCAGGATCTGCGTGAACACCGGCCCTTTCTCGAAGACGAACGCCTTGCCGCGCTCCGTGTCGCGGACCACGAGCGTGCCCGTGATGTCGGCGGGCATGAGGTCGGGCGTGAACTGAATCCGCTTGAAATCAAGGTGCAGCGCCCGCGCCAGCGAGCGAACGAGCAGCGTCTTCCCGAGCCCCGGCACGCCCTCGAGCAGCGCGTGCCCGCCTACAAAGAGGCAGATCAGCACGCCCTCGACGATCTCCTCGTGCCCGACGACCGCGCGCCCAATTTGCTCGCGCACCGCCACGAAATCACGGCGGAACTTCTCGACCGCGACGCGGGCTTCTTCGACACTCATCGGAACGGGGGGCGTGGGCATGGGATCAAGCTACCAGCTTCCGGCGACCGGCTTCCGGCCGGATTTCGCCCTGATCCGATCCCACGACTTTGATCTCTTGTCCTCTTCGCGCTCTTAGCGATCTTCGCGCCCTTCGCGACAAAAAACTCTTCTCTCTTCTCTGCGTCTCTCAGCGCGTCTCCGCGCCCTCTGCGTTCCCTCCGGATTTCCGCCTTCCAACTTCCGCGTCCCGACCTACATCCCCAGCGCCTTCACCATCACCCCGTGCACTTCGTTGATCTTCATCGTGGGCGGCACGAGCTCGCTCCCCGGTCCGATCGCCGTCAGCTCCACGTAGTCCGACGTGTGGTTCACGCTCAGGAACGCCACCTTGAAATGGTTCGCGAGGATCGAACCGAGTACGGCGGTCGTCGGGTTGGCGATCTTGAAAGGATCCACCGGATCACCCGCGAGCCGGCGCGTGAGCACGCCGAGGTCATAACCATCGAGCGTGACGCCCGTCCCGCGCTCGATGACCGACGCCACCGCGTCGCGCTCGGGCGACTGACCGAGCTTCGCCACCTCTCCGTGAATCCACTCGAACGACCGGCTGACCTTCCCGAGCGCTTCGAGCCCCTTGTCGCCCGCCGCCTCGTAGTCCGTCAGCCCCGGGTTCGCGTTGCCGTGATCCGTCGTGACGATCACCAGCGTGTCATCGCGTTTCGAAGCGAACTCCATCACCGCGCCGATCGTCCGATCGAACATCATCTGTTCATGGACCAGCGAACCGGCATCGTTGTAGTGGGCCGCGTGGTCGATGCGGCCGCCCTCGATCTGGATCGCGAAGCCGCCCGGATGATCCTTGAGCATCGCGAGCGCCGCGCGCGTCAGCTCCTCGATCGACGGCTCGCGGCCCGCTTCGGACTGCTGCACCCGGTCGAGCTCCATCGACAGGTGCGAATCATTGAATACCCCCATCACCGGCCCGCTCCGCGGCTGCGCGATCAGTTTGTCCCACTCCGCGCGCGTCCGCACGGTCGTCAACCCCGCTCCTCGCGCGGTGACCTCGGGCGTCAGGAACTTCGCCCCGCCTCCGAACGCGACCTCCGGGAGCCGCTCCGTCACCATCTGCTCCGCGATGAAGTCTTCCTTGTCGCGATCGAAGGGCGAGTTGATGAGAAAGCCCGCTGGGGTCGCGTGCGTCAGCCGCGCGGTCGTCACGAGCCCGATCGCGCGCCCCGACCGGCGCGCCTTCATCAGGATCGTCTCGGGCTTCCGCCCGTCCGTCGCGAGGCCGACCGACCCGTTGTTGACGAGCTCCCCGACGCCCCACGCCGTCGCCGCCGCCGCGGAATCCGTCACCACCGAGTTCGCCGCGCTGGTGTTCACGATCGCTCGCCGCGACAGCGGATTCTCGATCAGCTTCAACCAGTGCGAGGCGCGGCCGTCGCGACGCCGGATAAACAAATCCGCAAGCTGCAGCGTCCCGTTGCTCATCCCATCGGAGACCATGAAGATGAGGTTCTTCGCGGTGCGGATTGGCTTCTCCGCCGGAGCGGGTGTCGCGCGAGCGCCATTCGGAGCGAGCAACACCCCAGCCCCCGCGGCCCCGCTCAGCGCCAAAAATCCGCGACGGCTCAGCACCGCCGGTGCATGAATCGTGGTTGGCCTCGATTGATCCGCATCTCGCCGCGCCATGGGCCTAACTGTACCCCCGCCATGTCAAGCCCGCGTTAGCGCCACGCCGTTCACATCTCGGACGGCTGGCACTGGTGTCTCGCCACCAGTGTCCGGTGCTTTCAGCCGGGGAGTTGCAG
>DASZQL010000290.1:0-15822 GCA_035549675.1 Phycisphaerales bacterium
AGGCCGCCGGACCCGGCTTACCCGGCCACGATTCGCCGATCGCCAGCAGCCGGACCATCTTGGAATGCTGCGCGAGCGCCGCGACGGCGTCGGGCGCGAAGGAGGGGGCGAGGATCACTTCGAGGAACACACCTTCGCGGCAGAGCCGCTTCGCGCCCGCGAGATCGATCGGCTGGTTCACCGCGAGAATCCCGCCGTACGCCGCGAGCGGATCGCCGATCATCGCAAGGTCGATCGCTTGGGCGACGCTTCCCGCCACCGCCGCCCCGCACGGGTTCGTGTGCTTGATCACGCACGCGCCAACGTGATCCGGCACGAGTCGGGCGAAGTCCTCGACGATCCCCATCGCGGCGGCGGCGTCGTTGAGATTGTTGTAGGAAAGCTCTTTGCCGTGGAGTTGTTCCGCCGCGATAAGGGAGGGACCGTTGCTCAGTCCGTCGCGGTAGACCGCCGCCTGCTGATGCGGGTTTTCCCCGTAACGGAGCTCAGTATGCCTTTTCGATTGGAGCGATACGAACCGCGGCAGGATTCCATCATCCCGAAACTCCGGATTTCGGACGGCGAATGCAGCGAGACGTGCGTCGCCGAGTTCCTTCATCCGTGCCGTGATCGGATACATGGCGGGTTGGAGATCGCGATTGCCTGTGAGTGCGGAAATGAGATGCACCGCGATCGCCCGGTCGTAGCCGTTGATCAACTCAAAGACCCCGTGCGCCAAGGCGTACCGCGTCACGCGGCTCGTACAGCCATTGTGCCCCGTGAGATCGTCGAGCACCATCCGGTACTGACTCGGCGCCGTCACCGCCGCGACCCACTCCCAGTTCTTCGCCGCCGCCCGGATCATTGTCGGCCCGCCGATGTCGATGTTCTCGATGGCTTCTTCGAGCGTGACGCCCGGCTTCGCGACGGTCTGCTCGAACGGGTAAAGATTCACGCACACCAGGTCGATCGGCGTGATCCCGTGTTCCTTCATCGACTTCAAGTGCGCCGCGTCATCGCGCACCGCCAGAATCCCGCCGTGGATCAGCGGGTGCAGCGTCTTGAGCCGCCCGTCCATCATCTCGGGGAACTTCGTCACTTCTTCAATGGGGATGACCTTGATCCCCGCGTCGGTCAGGGCCTTCGCCGTGCCGCCGGTGGAGATGATCTCGACGCCCCGAGACGCGAGCGCCCGCGCGAAATCGACCACGCCCGTCTTGTCAGAGACGGAGATGAGTGCGCGGCGGACCGGAACGAGATCGGGCATGGGAGAAGGGTACAAGAGCGTTCGGCGATCAGCTATCAGCGATCGGCAAATGCTGGCCGAATGCTGAGTGCTGAATGCCGACCGCCATTTTCACTTCTTCGCCGAATACTTCCGCAGCTCGCCCCGCGGCGAGGCGAGGTACAGGTTCCCGTCCACGAACTTGTCCATCACGAAGTGCGAGCAGTTCGGGATCTCGACCGTTTCAACGACATCGCCCGTGACCGCGTCGAGCGTGCGCGCCGCCTTGCCGTCCCAGGTCACGAGACGCCCGTTATTGATGCCCACGACAGTCGCGTCGAGGTTCGCGGCTGTCCACACCCGCGCACCGGTCGCCGCTTCAAGGCACGCGATGCCTTCCTTCGGAATCGTCACGTACAGCCGCCCCTCGTGCAGCGCGGGCTGGCGCACCAGCGGGTACGCCGTGCGCACGCGCCAGCGAAGCTCGCCCCCTTCCGACGCGAACGCCCAGATCGACTGGTCCGCCCCCGCGATGTACACGGTGCGGTCATCGGCCACCGGCGCGTTGTCCACGCGCCCCTGGATCTTCCCGTTCCCGATCGTCCCGCCGCGTGCCGGTGAGAGCACCGCGACATCACCGCCGCTGCTCACCGCGACCACATCGCGTCCGGTCCGCACCATCGGCGCATCAATGCGACCATTGAGCTGGTACGCCCACTGCTTGTAGCCCGAGATCAGGTTGTGCCCCAGCACCTGCCCGTTGAAGCACCCGACGAGCAGGATGTTCCCGACGATCATCGGCGGCGTATTCGCCAGCTCCGCGAACCGCTGGCGACCGGTCAGCTCGCCCGAGCCGGGGTTGAGGATCAGCGCATCCGTCTCGCTGCACGCCACGATGTTGTTCGACTGGTCGCGCGTGTTGCCGATGAAGCGAAGCAGATCCGCGCCGATGTCCGCCGACCAGCGGCTCCGCCCGGTCTGCGGCTCGATCGCCGTCATCGTGTTCGCATCGTCCTGCACCACGATCAGGTCGTTCCACGCGTCCAGGAACTTCACCCGGTGACGCGACACCACGACCGCCTGGCTCCGCCATTCGAGCCTGAACCCCAGGGGCGACATCGGCTCGAGAGGGACCTGCGGCGCGGTCAGTTCCGGCGGCGGCGGCAGGCTGCCCTTCGACGGAGCCGCCGTCGCCGTCTCCGCCGGCTTCGGCTCGCTCTTGCACCCCGCAAGGAACGTCGCGGCACAACCCGCGGCGAGCGCGAGGACCACACCGAGACGGACGGGAACACTCAATCGCGGGCGGTCGGTCATCGGGCCGTTCCTTCAAAGACGGATAAGGGGCGGGGGGGCAGTATCCAGCGTGGGCCATGCCGGGGTCAAGAGGACAGTCTCACGCATTGTCAGACGCACGAACCCGCCATCCGGCGCTAAGCTACGCCCATGTTCACCGGGCTGGTTCAGGCAATGGGGCGGGTGACGGGCGTCGAATCGACGGGCGTCGGCACGCGCCTGACCATCGACCCGGGCGACTGGCCCCACCGCCCCGCGCTGGGGGACTCGATTTCCGTCGATGGATGCTGCCTGACGGTGGCGTGGCTCGACAACGACCGTTCGCGGGCCATCGCCTTCGACGTCGTCCCCGAAACCCTCCGCAAAACTACGTTCGACGCAGTCGCCGTCGGCGCGATGGTCAACCTCGAACCCTCCTGCACTGCCGCGACCCTCTTGGGTGGCCACATCGTTCAAGGCCACGTCGAAGGCGTCGCCGAGGTGGTCGCCGCCCGGCGTGAGCCCGACGAATGGCGCGTGCGCCTCCGCCCACCCGCCGATCTGATGGAGTGCATCGCACCGAAGGGCTCGATCGCCGTCGCGGGAGTGTCGCTGACGATCGCCGACACCGGCCCCGACTGGTTCGAGGTCGCGCTGATTCCGACGACGCTCCGCCTGACCAACCTCGCCAAGCTCGACACCGGCTCGCGCTGCAACATCGAAACCGACATCATCGCGCGGAGCGTGGTGAACTGGCTTCGGCGGCAGAAAACTTAAGGAAGCGGTCGTTCACCGCGAGCGACGGCGCCCGTACAAAATCCCCGCCCCTATGAGGAGCGAAACTGCGCCCGGCGCCGGCACCGCCAGATCGAGGTGGACCAACCAGACGTCGTACACGTCCGCCGCGCCGAAGCCGCCTTCGTCAGGGTGCATTCCCGGATCAAGAATGTCCGGCTGCGCTACCAGGTAGGATCGAAGAGCGAAGTCGCCATACGGTGCGCCGTCTAAGTTCATCCGGAAGTTGACGCCCTCGGCCATGGGCAGGCCCAAAAAGATCTGCGGCGATCCGTGCACCGTGACGCCCCGATGGACCGTAAACCGCGCCAGGAAAATCCCCGGCAGATCAGCGCCCTCCGGGCTGATTCCCGAAGGAATGGGTTGCGACGCGATGTAGAAGTCGGCCCGGAGATTCCCGGAGTCCACGACATTGCGGCGGCGCTGGGGCAGCGCATCGTGCCGCCCTCCCCAGATCAGCAGTCCGACCGACGCCGACCGTGACGAGAAGCTCTCCGGGTACACACCGTGCGACAGGTAAAACTGATCGGATTCATTGTTCGCGTCGCCGGCGTAACGCGAGGGGCCGAGCGCGTCCTCCGTGACATACGACGTCCATTCGGCGTCCGCCGCGGACGAGATCTGGCTCGCCGTGGGCCGCTCGAGGCTCGGCGTGCCGTCCCCAAAGTCGTAATCGCTGTGGACATAGAAGCCCGAGCCGTCATTGGTGTAATAGGGTGTGCCCGCCGTGCCGCCAAAGCCGTGGGCGACAAAGCGAAATGGATCCGCGGCGAGTGAAGTTCCAGCCAGAACAACGACGGCAGTGAGCATCATTCTCGTTCTCCGGTGAACGCCGCGGCGAGGCGGCAGGGGGGGAACGAGGACTATCGACGGTCGCCGAACTATCTCTAAAGAAGAAGCGGTACCCGGCGGCAATCTTTACCCGACGCTCGCGCGCCGTCGGCGCCAAACAAGCGGAGCGCCGGCACCGATCATCGCCAATGCCCCAGGCGCCGGTACCGCCCCCATGCTCACGACCCACACGTCATAGACATCCGCATCGCCGAAAGGCGTTTCGCCCCCGACACCCGTGTCGAGAATCGTCGTTTGCGCCACGAGGTACGAGCGGAGCCCGAAGCCATGGTCGAGCTCGCCGTTGAGCGTCGGGTGAAAGAGACCATCCTGGAACGGTCCGCTCGCGAGAATGATGTCGGGCAGGCCTGTGATCGTCACGCCGCGCTGCACGGTGAGTCGCGCGAGGAAGATCCCCTGTGTCCCGGCGCCCTCCGGCGAAACGCTCGACACGATCGGCGCCGCGGCGATGAAGAAGTCGCCATGAAACACGCCCGATTCACTGACTTGGCGGCTTCGGAGCACCATCTCGGACTCCGACCCACCCCACGACATCACGCCCATCGCCGAGTTGCGCGAAGCAAATCCGACCGGGTACACGCCGCGGGTGATATAGAAACTGTCCGCGGCGTTGTTGATCCCGCCCGCGCGGCGCGAAGGCCCCAACGGATCCTCACTCACGTATGTCGTCCATTCAAGGTCGGCGTCGCCCGCGAAGTCCGCGTGGGCCGGGCGATCGACGACGGCCATGCCCTCGTTTTCCTGCGACGAGTGGATGAAGAACCCACTCCCGTCGCTCGTGCGGTACGGCTGGCCGATCGAACCGCCGAAGCCATGGGCCGCGAGACGGAACGGCTCGACCGCGAAGCAGGTTCCGGCCGTGAACGCGGCTCCAACAACAGCAGCAATGACGCAGGTCTTCATGGGCCTGTGCGCTCCCCACCAGCGACGGGGAACCCGCCGCGGCATCACGAAGTTCCGACGAAGGTCCAACGGGGCCCCTGTGCAACCGCCGCGCTGGACACACCCTATTCGGAGGCGGCGCGGGAGAGTTCCCTTGGCGAAGTCTTTACAGGAACTCCGCTCGAGACGGGCGGAATCATGCCGCTCGATGCCTTCTGCGGCAACCGCGATCGTTTTTCCGATCCAGTTGGAGACGAAACGTCGTCGGGACAGGTGTCATTTCGACATGCTGAGGCGTTCCCGCGCTCCCGAGCCTTACCTCCCACCAAGCGGTGCCTGCCATGACGCGATCCACCACTCGACGGTTCCCCCTTTGGATCGGAGCTTTTTTCTGGGCGTCGATCGGCGCGAATGCGATGGCAGGGGAACACTCTTGCGGGTGGTCGGACGAGTTTGTGATCGCCGGCCTGAATACGGGCGGATACTCACTCGCGACCCTGCCGGCTGGGGAGGGGGGCGGCATTATGGTCGGAGGCGGGTTCCGCGCGGCGGGCAGCGTGCCCGCGCAGAACGTGGCCGTGTGGGACGCGGGCAAGTGGCACGCCGTGCCCGGCGCCCCGGCGCCGGCGCTCGGCTGCGACTCCATTTATTCCGTTGGCTCCGTGAGATTGAACGGAGAGCAGGTCGTTCTCGCGAAGATCAGGGGCGCGGGCGAGGACTGTTGGCGCGTGGCGCTGGCCATCTGGGACCACGGCTCGTGGCGTTACCTGGGGGGACTGCTCGGGGACGGCTATTCCGACCTGGCGTGGTGCTCGCACGACGATGGGACCGACGAGCGGCTCTACGCCGGTGGCGACTTCTTCGGTTCATTCCCATCGGATGTCGTGCGGCTCGACGGTAATTCCTGGATTCCCGTCGGGAACCTGCCGTCCTATTTCGGCATCGTCGGGCTGGGTTCGATGCGGGTGAACGATCAGAATCTTCTTCTCGCGGCGGGGTGGTTTGAGCGGGGCGGCGCCGGAGCTGACTGCGGGCTGGCGTCCTGGAACGGCTCGGTGTGGTCGCTGCTGGATATCCGGGCCACGCAGGAGCCGCTGGACTTCGCCGTCGTGCAGGCCGGATCCGCGCGCGGGGCCTACCTGAGTGGAAAGTTCGTGATTGAGGGGGAACCGTTCCAGGTCATACGTTACGACGGGGAACACTTCGAGGGCATCCCCGGTGCCGACTCGTACGAGGTCTTTCTTGAAACGCTCGACATCGACGGACAGGAACGGCTATATGCCTTCGGAGCCTTCACATCGATCGGCGGCGTGGCGGCGGACCACATCGCCTGGTGGGACGGCGAATCCTGGCACGCCCTGTCCACGCCCGGTCAGGACGACCCCCTGGCGTCCGTCCGCGCCGTGACCTGCTGGCCGGGCCCGGCGGGCGATCGGCTGGTGGCGACCGGAATCTTCGGCCAGCTTGGCGGCGTGCGTGCGGACAACATCGCGATGTATGAGAATGGAAACTGGCATCCATTCGGGGAGGTCCGCAACGGAATCGCCGGCGAGCTCTTCACGGCCGTGACTATCGGGAAGGGCCTCTCGAGCCGCCTCTATTGCAGCGGAGTTTTCTCGGCGGCCGGTGAAGCGATTTCCCCTTTCATGGCTTCGTACAGCGGCAGCGCCTGGGAGCCCGTGCGCGCCGCGAGCGATCACGGGTACTACTCCTGGTTCTTCCGCGCTGACACCGGGAATGGCCCGCGCCTGCACCTGATCGGGACGTTCGATCCCCCGAGTCCCTTTGCCTATGTCTCGCTCCTGAGGCTAAACGAAGACGGCTGGGAGCCGGTCTCGCTCGACGGCGCCGGCGCCATCGGCGGCTACCCCGTACCCGTTGCAACCACCGATGACGACGAGCGGTTCTTCCTGCCGACTTACATCGCCGAGGAGGAGGGCGATGGACGTTACGAAGTTTCCGAGTTCAACCACGGCGTGTGGCGGAACCTTGGACTCCCCAGGATGAGCACGCCCGGCGCCTTGCTCCACCGCACGGCGTGGCTGGATGACCAGCCCGACGGCGGACTCTTCGTAAACCGCTTCGTTTTCGACCCCCAGACGCACCAGGGGCGTGTCGAACGATGGAACGGAACCGAATGGTCCAGCTTTCTTCTGCCGCCCTACTGGAACGCGTCGGGTCTAACCGCAGTACGGTCCGGCCCCGCGCGTGGTCTGTACACAATCGGCGCAGGATTCCTGCCGGAAGCTACTACCCCCGCCGTCCTCCGGTGGAATGGGGCTGGAGTGACACCCCTGGACGTTCACGATGGTCCAACGCCGATGGAGTGCGGGGGGAATGGCGCGGCACTCGACCTCGGCGATGGCGAGATGCTGTACGTTTATGCGCGTTTCGCGATCCCGGACCGCGCGGAGACGCCGTGGGCGGTGGCGCGCTGGAACGGCAGCTCATGGCGCCTCCTCGCGGAAGGGCCGGACCAGTACGGGGTGTATGACTTTGCTGCGTTTCAAGGCCGCCTGGTCGCCATCGGCGATCTGACCGGATCGCCGGGGAACTTTACCGGCGCTCTCGGGATGATCGATTGTGTCGCCCGGCCCTGCCCCTGCGACATCGACGGCGACGGTGCCGTCGGCCTCTCCGACCTCGTGCGAATCGTCACTCATTGGGACAGGCTCGACATCGGCGCGGCCGAAGACATCGACGGCGACGGCGTGAGCCGCCTCCGTGATATCGCGGCGCTGATCGCCAACTGGGGAACGACCTGCCCATAACGGAGGGCTTGGGGCACGAACCGCGAATCGCGGCTACCCGATCACTCCACCGTCACACTCTTCGCCAGGTTCCGCGGCTTGTCCACGTCGTGGTTCCGCAGCACCGCAGCGTGATACGCCATGAGTTGGAGCGGGACGACGGCGAGCATCGGGCTCAGCGGTTCGGCGACATCCGGGATGTAGATCACGTCCTCGGCGAGCTTGCGGATGTGCTCGTCGCCCTCGGTGGCGACGGCGATCACGTGCCCGCCGCGGGAGCGGACCTCGTGGATGTTGCTCAAGACCTTCTCGTACTGCCGGCCCCGGTTCGCGATGAAGACGACGGGCATCCCCTCGTTGATGAGCGCGATCGGGCCGTGCTTCATCTCCGCCGCGGGCATCCCCTCGGCGTGGATGTAGCTGATTTCCTTGAGCTTCAGCGCGCCCTCGAGAGCGGTGGGGTAGTTATAGCCGCGGCCCAGGAAGAGCCAGTTCTCGCGTTGGATGTACTTCTCCGTGATCCGCTTGATGCGGTCGTTCGACTCGAGGATCCGCTCGATCTTGGCGGGGATCGCGTCGAGCTCGGTGAGCAGGTCGGCGCACTGGTCGGCGCTCATGAACCGCCGGCGGGCCATGTAGAGCCCGATCATCGAGAGCACCGCGAGCTGGCCGGTGAAGGCCTTCGTCGAGGCCACGCCGATCTCGGGGCCCACGCGCAGGTACACGCCCGCGTCCGTCTCGCGCGAGATCGTCGAACCGACGACGTTGATCACGCCCATCGCGAGCGCGCCGCGCTCCTTCGCCTCCTGCAGCGCGGCCAAGGTGTCCGCCGTCTCGCCGCTCTGGCTGACCGCGATGACGACCGTGCCCTCTTCGATGATCGGGTTGCGGTACCGGAACTCGCTGGCGTATTCGGTGTCGGCGGGGATTTTCGCGAGGTCTTCGAGGAGGTACTCGCCGATGCGGGCGGCGTGGAACGCCGTGCCCTGCGCGACGAGGATCACGCGCTTGGCCGCGACGAGCTCCTTCGTGAACTTGCTGAGTCCGCCCAGCACCACGCGCCCCGCCGTCGCATCGAACCGGCCGCGGAAGCAGTTGCGGAGCGAGGTGGGCTGCTCGAAGATTTCCTTGAGCATGAAATGCGGGTAGCCGCCGAGCTCGATCTGCTCGAGCTCCAATTCCAGCTCGATGATCTTGGGCGTGACGGGGGCGTTGTCCTGCACGCGGGTCGTGTGGAACTTCTCGCGCGTGAGCTTGACGACGTTGTAGTCATCTAGCGGGAAGGCCTGTGTGGTGTGCGCGACGATCGCCGCGGCGTCGCTCGATACCACGAACTCGCCGTTGCCCACGCCGACGATCAGCGGCGAACCCTTGCGCGCGACCACTAGCGTATTCGGCTCCTTCTCGCAGATCACCGCGATCGCGTACGCGCCCGTCACCTCGCGCAGCGCCGCCGCGACCGCTTTCTCGAGGTCCCCCTCGTACAACTCGCCGATCAGCACCGCGAGGACTTCGGTATCCGTCTCGCTCCGGAACGTGTGGCCCTTGTCCTTCAGCAGCGTCTTGAGCGCCGAGTAGTTCTCGATGATCCCGTTGTGGACGACCGCGATGCCGTGCCGATCGTCGGTGTGCGGGTGGGCGTTGAACTCCGTCACGCCGCCGTGCGTCGCCCAGCGCGTGTGCGCAAGCCCCAGCGAGCCGTGGTGCCCGCCGTTCTCCTCCAGCTTCTCCTCGAGCACCGACACGCGGCCGACCGACCGCGACACCTGGAGCCGGGAGTTGAGGATCGCGACGCCGGCGGAGTCGTACCCGCGGTACTCGAGCCGCTTGAGGCCCTCCATGAGGATGGGCTGGGCTTCACGGGACCCGATATAGGCAACGATGCCGCACATGCGTGGGGAACTCCTGGCGAACGGAACCCGGACAGGCCGGCAGCGCGGCCACCCGGGTTCTCAAGATCATCGGACATAGTACGAGGGTCGAGCGAGCGGAGGTTCAGGCAAATCGACCGGGTTAGTAAGGCTGCTCGGAACCGCCGCTGAGCGGTCGCCAATCGATGACAGGCGGATTCGCGCTGTCAGCTTCGATGTAGCACCACATCCCCATTTCGATGCTTCGGCGTGCGTACAAACCCGTCAGTCGTGTGTGCCACTGAGGTTCCGCGGCGACCACCTCACGCGGACGGAACACTTGCTCGATTGTGCCGTGTTCTGACGCATACCCGGGCGGTAGAACCAAGTTCCTCTCGTGCAGCCAGCCGACCGGGATTCGGAACGATCGATCGGATTTCGCCAACTCCTGAAGGGCGTCGCGCGCTTCGATCAATGGCGATTGTCGTGTCTGACGAAGTTCCGCCAGATCGGTCACAAACACGTCGCTGTTTGAATCGAGAATAAGCCAATGAATGGTTAGCCCGATTCCTGCGACGACAAGCACGCGACTCCAGAGCCGTCTGGCCTTGCCGTCGCGCGTGACGGCCAGCGTCACGATGAGACATACCAAGGGTACCCCCCACTGATTGAGCGGCGTAGAGAAATCGGAGTTCCTGAACGACATCATGACCATCAACGGCACGCAATACAGCAACGACCAGAGCCGATCGCGACGCTGATAAAGTTTGTAACGGTCGGCGCGAAATCCAACGCAGATCAGGGCTGTCACGACGATGACAGAGATCAGCGCAATCGCCTGAATGTCCGCTCGAACCAGTGGCGTCATCGCGGCGCTCCGCGCAAGCGACCCCGTCACAACCTGACATACGCCCTCAACCCCTGCATCCCCCCCTCGCGACCGAACCCCGATTCCTTGTACCCGCCAAACGGGCTCGCCGCGTCGAACTTGTTGTATGTGTTGCACCACACGACGCCCGCCTTGAGGCGGCTCGCGATCTCGAAAATCTTGGATCCCTTGTCCGTCCAGACGCCCGCCGCGAGGCCGAAGGGCGTGTTGTTGGCGCGCGTCAATGCTTCCTCGGGCGTTCGGAAGCTCATCACCGCGAGCACGGGGCCGAAGATCTCCTCGCGGGCCACGCGGTGGCTCTGCTGCACGCCCGTGAAGAAGCACGGCCGGAAATAGAACCCTTTCTTCGGCACCGGGCACGAGTTCGGCTCGTGCACCGTCGCGCCTTCTTCGCGCCCGATGCGGAAGTACGACTCGATCCGCTCGAGCTGCGCCCGGCTGTTGATCGCGCCGACATCCGTGTTCTTGTCCATCGGGTCGCCGATGCGGAGCGACTGCATCCGCACCTCGAGCTTGCGGATCACCTCGCTCAGCACTGATTCCTGCACGAACAGCCGCGACCCCGCGCAGCAGACATGCCCCTGGTTGAAATAGATGCCGGAAATAATCCCCTCGACCGCCTGGTCGAGCGACGCATCCTCGAAAATGATGTTCGGCGACTTGCCCCCGAGCTCCAGCGTCAGCGGCAACCCGCCTTTCCGCTCCGCGGCGATCTTCGCGAGAACCTTCCCGATCTCCGTCGAACCGGTGAACGCCAGCTTGTCAATGCCCGGATGGTTCGCCAGCGCCGCGCCCGTCGAGCCGTCGCCCGTCACGATGTTCACCACGCCCGGCGGCAGCTCGCACTCCTCGAAAATCTCCGCCAGCCGCAGCGCCGTGAGCGAAGTCGTCTCGGCGGGCTTCAGCACCACCGTGTTCCCGCACGCGATCGCCGGCGCGATCTTCCACGCCGCCATCAGCAGCGGGAAGTTCCACGGAATAATCTGCGCGCACACCCCATGCGGCCGCGGCCCGCCGTCGAACAATGCCGCGTCCGCCTTCCCCTTCATGCCTCGATGGCTCGATGCCTTGATGCCTGCAAACGCATAGTGCAGCTTGTCGCACCACCCCGCGTGATAGAAGAAATGCTGCGCGACGAGCGGGATATCGACGTCGCGCGATTCCTTGATCGGCTTCCCCCCGTCCATCGTCTCGAGGACCGCGAGCTCGCGAGCCCGCTCCTGGATCCGCCGCGCAATCCGGAAGAGGTATTTCCCCCGCTCGACCCCCGGCAGCGCCGCCCACTTGGGGTCCGCCGCCCGCGCCGCGGCGAGCGCCCGGTCCACATCGCGCTCGCTCCCGAGCGTGCTCTCCGAGAGCACCTTCTCATCGCCGGGGTTGATCGTCGGGAAGAACCGCGTCGAGGAACCCGCCTTGGTGAACTGGCCATCGATGAAATGGCCGTACCGCGGCGCGATCTCCACCCTCACCTTCTCAGGAGCCGGCGCGTACTCCCAGACCCCCGTGTTGAACGCCAACTCGTGAGCCCCGCGGCCTTCCGCGTGCCTCGTGCCCGAGTCGTGCCCGCTCTGCCTGTCCGTCTTGCCCATGAACGGGGCCTTTCAACAACGGTTTCCGCCCGGGACCCCGATCGCCCATCTCGTTGAAAACCTGCGGCCCGTCACGGGCATTCGTTATCATCCCCACCTAAAGCGACCGAATCAACACGAACCCCCGGTCCGCGTGGAAACGCCATGAATCACAGCACCGCACCTATGACCTCCCCCGCCCCGCAGCTCGCTCATTCCCCGGCGGCGACTCAAACGAGCCTGCGCATCGCCGGCGTCCTCGGCTTCGCCGCGCTGACCGCCCTCTGCGCGCAGATCACCTTCCCGATCCCGGGCACGCCCGTTCCGGTCACCCTACAAACCCTCCCCGTCACCCTCGCCGCGTGCGCGCTCGGCGCTCGCCTCGGCGCCGTATCCATGGCCCTCTACCTTCTCGTCGGTCTCCTCGGCCTGCCCGTCTTCGCCGATGCTTCCGGCGGTGTCACCACCATCCTCGGCAAGACCGGCGGCTACCTCTTCGCCTTCATGCTCGTCCCACCCCTCACCGCCTTCGCGCTCCGCTCACGCAACAACACCTCCACCGGCTGGCGCGGCGTCATCGGCCAGGTCGTCCTCGCCAACCTTGTCATCTTCACCCTCGGCGTCGCATGGCTTCGCCTCTTCGTCCCGACCTGGGATGCCGCGCTCGTGCAGGGTCTCTATCCCTTCCTGCCCGGCACCATCATCAAGTCCGCGATGGCCGTGCTCCTCGGGGCGGCGATCGCGCCGTGGGCCATGCGCCGCGTGTGGTGATCGCTCCGCAACGGCGTTGACATCACAAATCAGGTCTTGCATATCCACCCGCCGCCTGAACCAACACCATTTCCGGCGGCCATAACCGCATTCCCACCTAGATCGCTGCCCAAACGGCAGTTCCCAGATTGACGGGTTCGGCGGTCTTTCGAGGAATTCCAACCTTGGCACCAACTTCGCGTGACGGAACGCATCCGCATGACGCTTGCCTACGTAGTGAATCCCGGAGCAAGGCTCGCCGCGAAGCGGGCATAGGGAGAAAGGGGCAGTAAGCCATGATCCCCCAGCACAACAGGTCCCCCAGCGATCGCCGACGTGAAACGCACACGCCATCGGACACGGCATTGCCGCTCCGGTGTTCGACGCACACGACGCCGGCGAGCACGCGCGGGACGACGACGGCGGGATTGACGGACTCGTGGGACAGCGCGTCCAAAGCGCGCCTCCTCGACGACGCCATGTGGTTCCGCCGCTAGAGAGATCCGGACGAGGGCCGGACGCGCGAGCAGGCACCCGCGCGTCCGGCCAGAAGCCGGCAACGCTTCGAGTCCTTCGCTCTTCAATCCCCGTCCTCCCTCCTCCGATCGAGGGCGGGGAGCGCAATCCCAGTGGCTCATCCCACCGGATTGCCTTCATCTCTGTTCGTCCGCCCGGCGCCTATGTGTTCCCACGGCGTCGGGCGGGCTTTCCGAAGACGGTTGTTCCCGAGTCTGGTTGCACGGCACGAATCGCAGTTTCCCGCCTTGACCACCACCACGCCGCGCTCTTCATTGAAGCGCGGCGACCACCACGCACGCGCGTCCGCGCCCGCCGGAGAAGTGGGCGCGGACGACGCGTTTTTGGACCAACGGCCCGTCATTCACGGAGCCGTCGGTGCAAGCCGACGGGCAATGCTGCTCATCTCCAAGGCGCACGGTACCCCGCGGCATGGCTCTCGCGATGGGTTCAATGGAACGAACTCGGCCACTGACCCGTCCTCGGGTCAGTGGGTCTTATGCTGGCGCCTCATGTGGCCGCCCTTCCGCCGATTCCTCTTGCCGCGCAGCGCCTCCCCCGCGCCAAGCCCCACGCCCACCGACATCTCCATGATGTCCCGCGCGCTCGAAGTCGCCCGCGCCGCCGCCGCGATGGGCGAAACGCCCGTCGGCGCCGTCGTGTACGAGACACAGACCGGCAAGATCGTCGCCGAGGCCGGCAACCGCCGCGAGGCCGACCACGACCCCGCTGGCCACGCCGAGCTCATCGCCATCCGCGAGGCCGCACGCCTCCTCGCCGACTGGCGCCTCAACCGCTGCACCCTCGTCGTCACGCTCGAGCCCTGCGCGATGTGCGCCGGCGCCATCGTCGCCGCCCGCCTCGGCCGCGTCGTCTACGGCGCCGACGACCCCAAGGCCGGCGCCACCCGCTCGCTCTACCACCTCCTCGAAGACCCGCGCCTCAACCACCGCGTCACGCCCGTCCGCGGCGTCATGGCCGCCGAATCGGCCGCGCTCCTCCGGGAGTTCTTCGCCTCCCGCCGCGCGTAGGATGAACCCGATGCAAGCCCAGGGCGTCTGCCACATCTTCATCGCCTTCGATGTCGCCCAGTCCATCGACCTCGAAACGGTCGGGCGATTGCTCAAGGAGCCGGCGCAGCGCGAGATCATCCGCGCCGGCCCACGCGCCCCCGCCTATTTCCAGATCCGTCCGCTCCCCCTGCGTGTCGCACGCCGGACCGAGCCGCTCGAAATCGCCGGTTTCCGCACGGCCCCCCAGGTCGATGTGGTCCTCTTCGATTTCGGAGGCGTCAGTGTTTCCTACACCATCCCGCTCGCCGCGGCCGCCGCGTCGCTGGTGCCTCTCGCCGAAGCGCTGACCGACAACAAGGGGCTCATCGCGCACGCGCGGGGCCACGTCGAATCGCTGATCGCCTCGCTCGGGCCCGCCCTGCGCCGCCCGATGCTCTCGGAAGTGGTCGAGGACTACGTCGTCTTCCGGCTGAAGCCCGAACCCAGGCCCGCCGACGCCGATGCCCTGGTGCGCGACCAAGCCGCCCTCTTCGCCTCGATCCTGCGATGCGATCCGTCGCCCCTTTCAGCGCAGCAGCGCGAAGACGCGATCTCGTCACGCGTCTCGTACGCCCCCGACGACGCCGTCGTGATCGACTGGAACGCCGCCCTCGTGATCGCGCCGGACGACGCCGCCGATACCCTCGCCGTACTCGAGTTCGCCAACGTCGAGCTCATGGAGGTCCGCCACCTCGACGACCGTCTCGATAGCGACCTCGACCTCGCCTACGAAGCCGCCAGCAGCCCCGCCTCCTTCTGGTCCCGCGTCCGCGGCTCACGCTCCATGCTCCAACGCCGCCTCGCCCGTCTGCAGGTCGATTCCGCCGTCCTCTTCGAAGAGGTCAACAACGCCCTCAAGCTCATCGGCGACCAGCACCTCGCCCGTGTCTACCGGCTCGCGGCCCAGCGCTTCCACCTTTCCGAATGGGACGCGAGCATCACCCGCAAGCTCGAAACCCTCGACAACATCCACCAGAAGCTTGTCGAAGAACGCGCCGGCCTCCGCATGGAGGTACTGGAGTGGATCATCATCATCCTGATCGCGTTCGAGGTCGTGATGGCATTCTTCAGATAGCTCCCGGCTTCCTTCCGCGACTATGTCTTCAGTACGCGGCTGGTTTTCCGCCTTTCCGCGGATCGCTCGCCCCGTGCCAGTCCCCCTCCACGCTGCGCCGGATCAGCTGCACCTCTCCGATCACTTCCCGCGTCGACAGCGGCGTTCCCCGCTCGCTCATCGCCGCGCGGAACCGTTCCACCGCGATCCGGTCCGGCAGCTTCACGCGCGCGTGATCCGTCCACAACCGCCCCATCGCGTATGTCGGCTCCACCGCGAGCGAATCGGGATCCCACTGATTGTGAACCCGGCGCTTCGCAACCGCATCGCCCGCGCTCGTGTCGAACACGATCACATTCAGCAGCGCCTGCGCCGTCGCCGAGATGAT
>DASZQL010000291.1:0-10807 GCA_035549675.1 Phycisphaerales bacterium
CTCGCCGTGCACCAGACCGGCGCGTCGGTCGGACTCGTGATCGGCGGCGGGAACATCGTCCGCGGCTCGCAGCTCTCCAAGACCGGCATGGACCGCGTCGCCGCCGACTACATGGGCATGCTCGGCACGGTCATCAACGCCCTCGCTCTCCGCGAAGCCCTCGAAATCTCCGGCCACCCCGCGCGCTGCATGACCGCCGTGGGCATCCCCGCCGTCGCCGAGCCCTTCATCCGCCTCCGCGCGATCAACCACCTCGAAAAGGGCCGCATCGTCATCCTCGCCGGCGGCACGGGCAACCCCTACTTCACCACCGACACCGCCGCGACCCTCCGCGCCACCGAGCTCGGCTGCGACATCGTCCTCAAGGCCACCAAGGTCGACGGCGTCTACACCGCCGACCCCAAAAAAGACCCCAAGGCCACCCGCTACGAGCAGCTCACCTTCGCCGAAGCGATCCAGAAGCACCTCGCCGTCATGGACCAGACCGCCCTCGCGATGTGCCAGGAACAGAAGCTCCCGGTGATCGTCTTCGACTTCAAGCACGCCGGCAACATCCGCCGCGTCATCGCCGGCGAGCCGATCGGGACGTTCATCCATAATGGGTGAACGGCGCGTTGGATTGACGAGTCAAGCCGAAGACCGCGGATCCTGAAGTTGTTTGCCAGTTCCCGCCTTGACGTTCAAAGGCGAGCCAGCGTATTCTGTACTCACATTTCGGAGCTGCGGAAGAGCGCGTGTACCGCTCTTTATGGGTCTTGAGGAGTGATCTCGAGAGGCCTATCGCAGAGGACTCAAATGCGCGAGCGTGATCTCGCGGTGAGGGTCGTATATGTCTCAAAATTCAGTTGATTTAGTAGCACTCGACAAGCTATGCACGTCGAACGTGGCGAATGCCACGCAATTATCGATTCGCTTAGCCATGATAGAGGAGCGTTTAGGAAGGCTTCAGGGGCATTTGGAGCACGCTGTTTCTGACGCGTCCGGCCCTGAGACTCAGCTTGAATGGAAAAAAAGCGAATCGGGATGGCAATTCTTTTTTTCAGAACGGACGGGCTACGACCAGTGGTCGATGGTCGCACTTCGCAAAGCTGCGGCCACGGATAAAGCACGGGCAGCCAAGCTTCTTCCCATATGGCTGAAGAGCTACCTTGTCTTGCACCAAAGCAGAGCCAAGGCAATTGACGAGGGCCTCAAAGCTCTCGATGTTTCCGAGCAAATCTTGGGCTCCGTGTTGAAGGAGAGTGCATGACATGGCACGCTCCAAAACTCGAAAAACGAGACCAGCGACAACTGCTGTCGGTATTCTCCAGTCGCTGACGTTTCCCGCGTTCGCCTTGACGTATTTGTTGCTCAGGGTCCTCGCTCCCTCAGCAGCAGATGTCTCGTGCGGAATGGTGATTGTCACTGCATGCTTTTCATTGATGGCACGACGTGACGACCCTTCGGCGGTACTTCGTACGATTTGGGACCGAATGCGATGGCGGCCTGAAAGATAAATGCTAAATTCCTTCTTTCGCTACGATGATCCCGCGCTCACCCCTCCCGGAGTCCGTCCATGACCCCCGATTCCATCCTCAAGGACGCCAAGTCCACCATGGACAAGGCCTTCGACTACCTCAAGAACGAGCTCAAGGGCCTCCGCACCGGCCGCGCCTCACCCGCGCTCGTCGAGTACGTCAAGGTCGACTACTACGGCTCGCAGTCCGACCTCAAATCGCTCGCCGCGATCAGCGTCCCCGAGGCGACGCAGATCCTCATCAAGCCCTTCGACCCCGCAAGCGTGAGCGAGATCAAGAAGGCCATCGAAGCCGCGAACCTCGGCCTCAACCCGATGGTTGAAGCCAAGCAGATCCGCGTGAACATCCCGCCGCTGTCGAAGGACCGCCGCCAGCAGCTCGTCACTCAGGCCAAGAAGCTGGGCGAGGACGCCAAGATCGCCGTCCGCAACGTCCGCCGCGACGCCAACAAGCACGCCGAGCAGTTGGAGAAGGACAAGAACTCCCACCTCTCCGAGGACCAGATCGCCGACCTCAAGGACAAGATCCAGTCGATGCTCAAACAGCACGAGACCGACATCGACAAGCTCGTCGACGCCAAGAGCAAAGAGGTCATGGAAGTCTGAAGATCGCCCGGCGATCCGTGCCGAGGACGCGACCGTAAAGGAGCGTGCTTCCTCGATCCACGTTTTCCCAGTGATGTCACCACAACTCGGCCACTCCGAGTTGTTTTTTTTCTTCTTCTCCGCGCTCTCCGCGTCTCCGCGGTGAATCCAAAACAAAAAAACCCCGAGCGACGGTGGGTGTCGCTCGGGGCAATGTTCGAAGGGCGGCTCGTCCTCATTGCAAGGGGCTCTGCCCTTCGCTGGTGGGCAATCCTTCGCCGCCCCCCCGCTCCCTCTCCCTTCCGAGATCGCGGATCAACACGGCCCGGCGACACGATCCCTGGCCCCGCGGGCCTCTTCGCATCGCCGGCGGCAACCGATCGGGCAACGTCCTACGCCCGACCGCGGCGGAGAATCCCTCCCTCGCCGTCCGTTCGCCGCATCAACCCGCTTTCCCATCTCCCACGACCCATCGGAGCCCGGGCCGTGTTCGTTCACCATCTCCTTATCTCGTGCCACTGACCGGCCCTCAGTCGGTCAGTGCGTTTTTCCTTCTCCCAAGCCGCGACATTCACTGTCGCGGCGCCCTACACAGCCTCATCCGCGACAAAGTCGCGGAGTTAACTACATCCCATCGAATGCCCACAGTTCAAGCACTTGTAGCACGCGCCATTTCTCACCGTGATCGTGCCGCACACCTCGCACGACGGCGCATCGCCCTGGCAATCCAGCATCGCTACCGAAAGCGCGCTCGCCACCACGGCGCCGGCCGCCTTCGCGCCCGCCCCGGCGCTGCCCGGCGTGCCCCGCTTCGTGGTCTTGGCGCCTCCCCCCGATCCTTCAGGCGAAACCGCCGAGCGCTCGAGCTTCACATCGCCAAGATTCACCCGCGGCTTCGCTTCAGCAGTCCCGCCGCCGCGCTCCGCCTCGGTGCGAATCCCGCGCCCGACGAGCGTCTGCGTGTCATCGAGCGATGCCGCACGCGAAGCGCTCTCACCCCGCGTTGCGGCGGCTAGCTCCTCTGTCTCCTCATCCTCCGCCCGGCGCGGCGCGTTCGCCGCGCGGTATCCGGGGATGAACTCCATCCCCATCCACCGGAAGATGTAATCGACGAGGCTCTTCGCGAACGGGATGTCCCGGTTCGTCGTCATGCCCGCCGGCTCGAACCGCTGGTGCGTGAACTTCTTGACCAGCGACTCGATCGGCACGCCGTACTGCAGCGCCACGCTCGTCGCCGTGCCCAGCGAGTCCATCACGCCGCCGATCGTCGAGCCTTCCTTCGCCATCGTGATGAAGAGCTCGCCCGGCTGACCGTCCTCGTAGAGTCCGACCGTCAGGTACCCCTCATGCCCCGCGACGTTGAACTTGTGCGTGAGCGACCGGCGCGTATCCGGCAATCTCCGCCGCATCGGCCGGTGCACGATCCGCTCGACGGAAACCTCCGCTTCCACGCAATCGCACTCGCCCGCCGCCCCGGCGACGCAGCACACCTCGACCGCCACTTCTTCGCGCGCCGCCTCGACGCCATCATCATCCTCATCGCTCAAGAGCTGGGCGTCGGCGCTCGCGTCCTCGCTCTTCGTCGAGAGCGGCTGGCTCAGCTTGCACCCGTCGCGGTACAGAGCATTCGCCTTCAGCCCCAGCTCCCAGCTCAGGCGGTACGCCTGCTTGATGTCCTCGACGTTCGCCTCATGCGGCAGGTTGATCGTTTTGCTGATCGCGCCGCTGATGAACGGCTGCGCTGCCGCCATCATTCGGATGTGACCCTCCGGCGCGATGAACCGCACGCCCTTCCGGCCGCACTTGTTCGCACAGTCGAACACCGCCAGGTGCTCCGCCTTGAGGTGCGGCGCCCCTTCGACCGTCTGCGTCCCGCAGACGCGCTCGTTCAGCACCTCGATCTGCGCCGGATTCAGCCCCAGGTGCTTGAGCAGGTTGAACGACGGATTGGCCTTCGCCGCCGCGACGTCGATGCCGAGCCGCGTCAGCGCATCATCGCCCAGCGTCCACGCGCTGAACGCGAACCCGATCTCGAAGACGCCCGGCAGCGCATCGGTAATCCTCCGCAGGTCCGCATCGACGAGGCCCGCTTCCTTGAGCCACTGCCCAAGCGTGAGCTTGAGGTCCACCCGCCCGTCCGAGCTTTCCGCCGCCGGCATCGCCACGTCGAGGCTCAGCGTGCCCAGCACATAGGTCAGGATCTCGCGCACCTGTGAATCCGAATACCCCAGCGCCACCAGCGCCGGCTTGAGCGACGCGTTCGCGATCTTGAAGTACCCGCCCCCCGCGAGCTTCTTGAACTTGACCAGAGCGAAGTCCGGCTCGACGCCCGTCGTGTCGCAGTCCATGAGCAGACCGATCGTGCCCGTCGGCGCGATGACCGTCGTCTGCGCGTTGCGGTAGCCGTGCCGCTCACCCAGCGCGAGCGCCTCGTCCCACGTTCTCGCCGCGCGGTCGAGGATCGCCCCCGAGTTCGCCATGTTGATGCGGCCGCTCTTGAACACCCGGTGATCGATCGGCACCGGCGTGATGCGCAGGCTCTCGTACTCCGAGCTGTCGCGCGAGACGCCGTGCGCCGCGCGCCGGTGATTGCGAATGACCCGCAGCATCTCCTCGCGGTTCCGCGTGAAGCCGGGGAACGGCCCGTGCTCCTTCGCCATCTCCGCGCTCATGCGGTACGACCGGCCCGTCATGATCGCCGACATCGCCCCGCACACCGTGCGCGATTCCTCGCTGTCGTACGGGATCCCCGCCTGCATCAGCATCGCGCCGATGTTCGCGTACCCGAGCCCCAGCGTGCGATAGCGATAGCTCAGCCTTGCGATCTCGCGGCTCGGGAACGCCGCCATCAGCACGCTGATCTCCAGCACGATCGTCCACAGGTCAATCGCGTGCTCGTACCGCTCCACGTCGAACACCCGCTTCTCCGAGTCATACAGCTTCAGCAGGTTGATCGAGGCGAGGTTGCACGCCGTGTTGTCGAGGAACATGTACTCGCTGCACGGGTTGCTCGCGTTGATCCGCCCGCTCTTCGGGCACGTGTGCCACGCATTGATCGTCGAATCGAACTGCACGCCCGGATCAGCGCACCGCCACGCGGCATAACCAATCTGATTCCACAGATCCCGCGCCTTGACCGTCTTCGCGACGCCCGAGCCGTCCTTGCCCTTGGCAATCCGCCACTTGAGCTGCCAGTCGCCATCGGAGTCCAGCACATCGAAGAACTCGTCCGCCACGCGCACCGAGTTGTTCGAGTTCTGCCCGCTGACGGTGTAGTACGACTCGCCGTTGAAGTCGTAGTCGAGCTTGAGATTCAGCTTCTCCGCGACCTGTCCGATCGTTTCGGTGTCCGCGCCGCTCGACTTCTTGTCCTTGATCGCCTTGAGGCCCTCGACCAGCGCCTGGACCTTGATCTCCTCGCGCACTTTCCAGTTGACGAACTGCTCGATGTCCGGGTGGTCCATGTCGAGACAGACCATCTTCGCCGCGCGCCGAGTCGTCCCGCCGCTCTTGATCGCCCCCGCCGCGCGATCACCGATCCGCAGCCACGACATCAGCCCCGACGACTTCCCGCCCCCCGACAGCGGCTCGTTCTCGCCGCGGAGCTTCGAGAAGTTCGTCCCCGTCCCCGAGCCATACTTGAACAGCCGCGCCTCGCGCACCCACAGGTCCATGATCCCGCCCGAGTTGACGAGATCATCATCGACACTCTGAATGAAGCACGCGTGCGGCTGCGGGTGCGAGTACGCATCCTTCGACTCGCGAATCTCGCCGCTCTCTGGATCAGCGTAGTAGTGCCCCTGCGCCGGCCCCGTGATCCCGTACGCCCAGTTCAACCCCGTATTGAACCACTGCGGCGAGTTCGGCGCCGCCACCTGGTGCACCATCATGTACACCAGCTCGTCATAAAACGCCTGAGCATCCGCAGCACTATCAAAGTACCCGTGCTCCTCCCCCCAGTGCCGCCAACACCCCGCCAACCGATGAATCACCTGCCGCGCCGACTTCTCGGGGCCGGTCTTGCCCTTGCTCCGCTCCCTCTCCCTCTGGGAGAGGGCAGGGTGAGGGCTCCCACTCTTGGTTTCCTTCTCTACTCCCTCTCCGTCCTTGCCTTGCTCAGCAACGACACCAATCCCATTCGGTCCACCATCTTCAGGTACTCCCGCCTTCCGGAAGTACTTGCTCACCATGATGTCCGTCGCCAACTGCGACCACGTCGCCGGCACCTCGGCATCATCCATCTGAAACACAACCGACCCGTCCGGATTCGTGATCTTCGAAGATCGACGAGTCCAGGCGACAGTGTCGAAGGGGGATTGACCGGCGACGGTAAATTTCCGAACAATACGCATAACGAGATCACCTTCAATCGAAAGATTTCAAGCGATTACAGTTCTAATTACTTCCAACGAACCGCGACCCCATTCGCCCAGTAATAGCCGTTGTAGTCCACGCCCGTATCCGTAAGAATGACCGCGTTCGCACCAAGCGGAGCCGCCTTAGTGCGCATCGCGTTGTGCATTTTCGCCGTATCGTTTGTTGACCAGCCGCGAACCGCGACAGTGCCCAGCTCTTCGTAGCGTCGCTCAGGTCGAGTCATAAGAACATCGATGTCATCAGCCACGGTCTCCGGATATGTTCCCTTACCGGTCTTGGTGATGTCGACAGTTGCGCAACCGGCAACAGTGGCGATCATCGCGATGGTCAATACACGTATGAAGCGCATCGTCTATCTCCTTACTTGTATTTGACGACAGTGGCCGTGATCCGTGAGTACGACGTGGCGTATTCGTCCTCACTTGCCCATGTTTGCGACTGAGATGCGTAGCCCCCGAGCGTTCTGATGATTACGGCATCTCCGCCGATTTCGGCGGCTTTTTGACGCATGTGCCGGATGCTCGCACCTCTTGCCTGCAGATCAGCCATAATCACATGCGGTCGAATAGGCGGAGCTCTGAGCACTTCGACATCTGCCTCAGCTCTTGCAGGATATTTTTCTGCAAGGTAGTACCTTCCGGCTTCATCTGATACGCACCCCGCAAAAGTGACTGCGCCCACAAGGGTCAGCCCGATGATCATTATCTTGGTCGCATGTGATATTGGCACTGCGCTCAATCCACCTTCGGCAACGTCAGTCCCACTTGGTCCTGATACTTCCCAGCTTTGTCCGCATAACTCACCGAGCAAACCCTGTCCGCGCGAAGAAAAATCAGCTGCGCGATCCCCTCGTTCGCGTACACCTTCGCCGGCAGCGGCGTCGTGTTGCTGATCTCGAGCGTCACCTTGCCGCGCCACTCGGGCTCCAGCGGCGTCACGTTCACGATCAGCCCGCACCGCGCGTACGTGCTCTTGCCCACGCAGATCACCAGCACATCACGCGGGATCGTGAATGTCTCCACCGTCTCGCACAGCGCGAAGCTGTTCGGAGGGATGATCACGAACTGATCGTCGCTCTGTTCCGCGTTCCGACTTCCGCGTTCCGCGTTCGCCGCGACATCCACCTCGACCATGAAGTCATCCGAGAACTTCTTCGGATCGACAATCGCCAGCCCGCCCGACTTCGTCGTGGGCGTGAAGATCTTGAACCGCGTCCCCACGCGCACGTCGTAGCCGTAGCTCGACACGCCGTAGCTGATCCGACCCGGCCGCTTCACCGCCGCGGCGAAGGGCTCGATCGGGACGAGTTCCCGGATCTGTGAATCACATAACACGGCCATGCCGCCCACCTTCTTCCGCGCCGAACTTCGCCCACCGGCGCTCCGGACCCAGCTGTCTTGACCCCGAACACAACCCGCCTAAAAAGTTCACTGATCAGCAAACTTCAACCGACCCAGTCGTCTGTCCATGCAACTCCACGGCAACGACCCCGGGCCATCCCGGGAGGAGCAGACCAACACACCTCTCTGTCCTCAAAGACCCACACGTCCCGCTTCACGTCTTCTTCATGCGGGGCGTAGGGCGAGTTGCGGATCATACCTCTACATCTCGTGCGTACAAGCGGACATTCTCCAAAATGCCCCACAAGATATGGTAGACGATCGTCACAAGGCGCAAAGGCTTTCCAGTAGAGAACTTAGGCGTGCTCAATCGCTCCGTCAACCACAATCCTTCGTGTGGAAAAGCTGGTGTTTTCTGTCAGGAACGCGATAGATTGTGGTTCACCGTTCCGGAGCGCCATAAGATGCCGATCCGGCCCGTTTACCGCCCGTCTTGAAGCTGAAAACCCGTCGGTTTTGAGCCCGCGTATGATCAAGACCGGCAAGAATTGCCTGAATTCCCGCTCGGACGAGATTCCGACCGGGTTACCGAAGCGAAATGGACGCGAAAACCCTGCAAAATCCGCTGTTTTCCGGCCTGACCGAGCCCCAGACCCGCGGCGTGGCGACGACCGAGGGCCCCGTCCTGCTCCTCGCGGCGGCCGGCTCGGGCAAAACCCGCGTGATTACCCGGCGAATTGCGTATCTGCTGTCACTCGGCGTGCCGCCGTGGCAGATCCTGGCGCTCACGTTCACGAACAAGGCGGCGGGCGAGATGCGCGAGCGCGTGGCGCGGCTGCTCGCGCCGGATGATGAGGCTGACGGCGCGGAAGCGTCTGAAAAAACTGGGAATTCGCGCGCTGCATGGGGGGAGCGGGGAGGAGGCGGCGGACGCGGAGGTGACGGCGGGGAACAGGCGCCGGCCCGGCGCGAACTGCCCCGGCAGTTGCGCGGGCTGACGATCAGCACGTTCCACGCGCTGTGCGCGCGGCTGCTGCGGCGGTATGCGCCGCTGATGCATGGCGCGGAAGCGGCTGGAAATAAGGTGATTCCAACACATGCTTCCCAGAGCGGAAGCATGCCACCCGATACCGATGACTCGCGCGGCGATGCTCCGATCGCGAACTTCCCGCGCGGGGATTACACGATCTACGACACCGACGACCAGCTCGCGCTGATGAAGAAGGTGATCGCGGGGCTGGAGATCAACACGTCGAACTTCACGCCGCGGGGCGTGCTGTCGACGATCAGCGCCGCGAAGAACGAGTTGAAGGACGCCGCGGCGTTCGAGCGTGAGCACCGTGATTTCTACGGCGCGATGGTGGCGAGGATCTACCGCGCGTACGAGCGGGCGCTGCGGGCGGCGAACGCGGTGGACTTTGATGATCTGATGATGCTGACGGTGCGGCTGCTGAAGGAGTGCGCCCCGGCGCGCGAGGAGGTGCAGAAGCGCTGGAAGTACCTGATGATCGACGAGTACCAGGACACGAACCATGCTCAGTTCCTGCTAAGCACGATGCTGGTCGGGAGAGAATCGAGCGCAGGGGAAGACGGAGGTAGACAGAGGGGCGCGGAGGTGGTTAGAGGGACCGGCGCCGAAGGCGATGTGGGCACTGACCGCTCAGAGCAGCGGTCAGTGGCACAGCGTCAGCCGAATATCTGTGTGGTTGGTGATCCAGACCAGTCCATTTACGGCTGGCGCGGGGCGGATATCTCGAACATTCTTGAGTTCGAGGCGCAGTACTCCGGCGCGGTGGTCATCCCGCTGGGTGAGAACTTCCGCTCGACGGCGCCGATCCTCGCGGCGGCGGACGGTTTGATCAGGAACAACAAGCGGCGGAAGCACAAGGACTTGTTCACGAGCCGCAGCGGCGGCGAGAAGGTCGAGATGGTGCTCTGCGCGGATGAGCGGCACGAGGCGAAGGTCGTTGTTGATTATCTGAAGAGGTGGAGGGAAGACGGAAGGCACCAGGGATCGGGGACCGGGCATCAGTCGGAATCGGAATCGCACGCCTCTCAGAGCAGAAGCATGCCACCGGGCGTCGAGTGGAAGGACATGGCGATCTTCTACCGCAACAACGCGCTGTCGCGCGTGGTCGAAGATGAGTTGCGGGCGGAGGGGATTCCCTATGTGATCGTGCGGGGCACCGCGTTTTATCAGCGCGAGGAGATCAAGGATGCGCTGGCGTACCTGCGGATCGCTGCGAATCCGTTTGATGAGGTGTCGCTCCGGCGGATCGTGAACAAGCCCGCACGGAAGATCGGAGCGTCGAGTCTCGAGGCGGTCGAGGCGTACGCGATTTCGCAGGAACTGCCGCTGCTCGAAGCGATGCGCGAGGCGGGCGGCGTCGCGGGGGTTTCGAGCGTCGCGGCGAACGCGATGGCGAAGTTCGCGGCGATGATCGACTCCTGGCGCGACGAGGGAACGCTCGGGAGCCAGGACGACTCGGCGACGCTCGCGGAGCTCGTCGGTCGAGTGATCAAAGAATCAGGGCTCGAGGCGTACTACAAGGCGGAGCAGTCGAAGAGCGAGTCGGATATCGATCGCGTGGCGAACCTCGAGGAACTGGTGACGTCAGCGACCGAGTTTGAGGCGGAGCAGAATGGATCGAACGCAGAAGAAAACAGAGATAAACAGAGGAACGCGGAGAAGGATCAAGAGGAGGATCAGAACGAAACAGATGAGAGATGGAGTCCGAGTAGAAGCAGTAGCCCTCACCCTGCCCTCTCTCAGAGGGAGAGGGAGCGGGAAGGCGCTCGCGATCCGTTTGATGATCCGTTTGGCGGGTTGGATGGGGATGAGGCGTCGCGCGAGCCGCGGGTCATGGGGATATTGCGGGCGTTTCTCGAGAAGGTTTCGCTGGTCGCGGATGCCGATGCGCACGATCCCACGCGCGGGGCGGTGACGCTCATGACCTTGCACGCGGCGAAGGGGCTTGAGTTCCCGTGC
>DASZQL010000292.1:0-7063 GCA_035549675.1 Phycisphaerales bacterium
CGTCGCGAGCAGCTTCCGTGTCGTCGCTTCGCGCTGACGCTCGAAGACGATCGGCCCGATCCCCGCGATCAGTCCCACGAGGACCGCGATGATCCCCACGACGACGAGGATCTCGACCAGCGTGAACCCCCGCCGGATGGCCGCCCGCTTGGTGCCGGTGCCCCTCGTCATGGCGAG
Source organism: Phycisphaerales bacterium (assembly GCA_035549675.1). Lineage (GTDB taxonomy): Bacteria > Planctomycetota > Phycisphaerae > Phycisphaerales > UBA1924 > DASZQL01. The sequence goes on from DASZQL010000292.1 coordinate 178, forward strand.
TACCTCACATTCCCCTCGAGATTCGTCTTGAGGTATTCCGTCTCGATCTCCGACAGTCCGGTCAGGAACCCCTCCTGCAACCCCTCCTGCGTCTGCCGCGTGCAGTCGGTGACCTGCCGGTCGCCGAACTGCGGCAGGTCAACCCCGTTGCAGTTCATCGTGGGCTTCGAGCCCGCCGAGAGCAGCATGTACGGCGCCCGCATCACGTCCGTTTCGAGCGTCAGGTCGGGCTCGCCGCCCGCGAGAATCTGCGCTTCGAGCGCCTCGCGCGTCCGCAGCTCCACCGGCACGCGCTTCGCCGACAGCTTCGTCGGGTCCGTCCGGTCGCGCGTCGCCCAACCTTTGTAGTACCGGATCGGGTTGTTCCACGTGTCGACCAGCTTGTACAGACCCGTCTGCGGATCCAGCCGCGCCGCCGACTTCAGCGACGCGATGTCCAGGTAAGGCCCGTACACGCGCCCCGTCGGGCTCTTCTGCATCTTCGCCGCCTGGTTCGTCCGGTCCTTCGCGAACCCCCATGAATGGTCCGATCCCGGATTCCGGATCCCGGGCCCGTCCGCGCCGTCGTCGCGGTTGTCCTTGATCCCAGGCGTCGGCGGGGGCGGCGTCCCGTCCTTGTCGTCCGACGCGTCCAGGTCCCCGATCCCCATCAGGTACACCACCAACGAATACTCGCTCCCGTACCGGAACGGCTGCGGATTCGTCGCCGTGTCCGCCACCAGTTGGTCCAGCGTCACCGGCGCGCCCGTCCCCGAGCCGACGTACGCCTCCGGCACACGGAAGTTCGGCATGTACCCGTCCGAGGTGATCAGCGCGTTCGGCGCGACCGACGCCGGCTGGTCCGGGTCGTACAGCAGCGGTGGGTAGTACCCCAGATCATTCTTGAACGCCTCCAGCGCGCTCCCGACCGTCTGGAACAGCCGCGTCGTGGACGACGCCTTCGCGCTCCGGTACGCCTTCGACAGCGCCACGAGCAGGATCCCGATCAGCACGCCGATCACCGCCACCGTCACCAGCAGCTCGACGAGCGTGAACCCCGCGCGCCGCCGCGCGGGCCCCGATCGGCGAGGGTCAACATGGCGAGCCGGGATGAACGAGCCGTTCTTCATGCGCTTCTCCGGCGCCGTCGCGCCGACCGCCCACCAGATCACTTCCGCTTCTGCAGACCCTCGATCATCCCCACCAGCGGCAGGAACATCGCCACCACGATCGTGCCGATGATGCCGCCCAGGAACACGACCAGCAGCGGCTCGATCAGCTTCACGAGCCCTTCCACCGCCGTGTCCACCTCGTCGTCGTAGTTGTCCGCGATCTTCAGCAGCATCGTGTCGAGGTCGCCCGTCTCCTCCCCCACGTCGATCATGTTCACCACGATCGAGTCGCACACCTTGCTCTCCCGGAGCGGCTGCGCGAACGTCTCGCCCTCGCGGATCGAGTCGTGCACCTTATTCAGCGCCTTGTAGAACACGTAGTTGCCCGACGTGTCCCGCGTGATGCTGATCGCTTCCAGGATCGGCACGCCCGCGGCCACCAGCGTCCCCAGCGTCCGCGTGAACCGCGCGATGATCGACTTCCGCGCCAGCTTGCCCGCCACCGGGATGTACAGCCCGAGCGTGTCGATGACCGCCTTGCCCGGCCGCGTCTTGCGCAGCATCTTGAACCCGACCCACACCAGCGGCGCGCCGAACAGGATGTACGCCCATCCGCCGATCATCATCGCGCCCTTCGTCGGATAGTTCCCCGCCACCCACGCGCTCGTGTTGATCAGCAGAACCGTCGGCACCGGCAGCGCCACGTCGAAGTCCGCGAAGATGTCCTTGAACTTCGGGATGATGAAATACATGATGCCCGTCACGATGCCCACCGCGATGATGATCACGGTGACGGGGTAGATCATCGCCCCCTTGATCTTCCGCTTGAGCCGCTCGGCCTTCTCCATGAACTCCGCGAGCCGCTGCAGGATCACGTCCAGCACGCCGCCGATCTCGCCCGCGTTCACCATCTTGCAGTACAGCCCGTCGAACGCCCGCGGGTGCTTCGCCATCGCCTCCGACAGCGAGGCGCCGCCCTGCACGTCTTCCACGACGCCCGTCAGGATGTTTTTCAAGAGTCCCGGCCGCTGCTGCTGCTCCAGAATCTGCAGCGACCGCAGCAGCGGCAGCCCCGCGTCCTGCAAAGTCGAGAGCTGCCGCGTGAACGTCGTCAGCACCTTGGGCTTCACCCGCCCGATCGAGAACCCGCCGCCCTTCTTTTTCTTGGGCTTCGCCGCGGCCTCGCCCGCCGCCGCGGACTTCTTCACCTTCTGCTCGCGCACCGCCGTCGGGAACAGTTGCTGCAGCTTGATCCGCTGGATCGCTTCCTCGCTGCTCGCCGCCTCAACCGTCCCCTTCTGACGCTTGCCGGCCTTGTCGATCGCTTCGTACTGGAATGTCGCCATGCCTCACCGCTTCCTCTCAACGTCGCAATCAGCTTCCTGGCTGTTTGTTCCCTGATGCCTGTTCCCTCGTCCCCGGTGCCTCACTCCTCCGCGATCGTCTCCCGCACCACCTCATCGATCGTCGTCGCGCCGTCGTAGATCGCCATCAGCCCCGTCTCCCGCAGCGTCCGCATCCCGCGCCGCCGCGCCTCCTCACGCAGCACCGCCGTGCTCGCCTGCTTCATCACGAGGTCGCGGAGCCCGTCGTCCATGACGAGGATCTCGAAGATCGCCGTCCGGCCCTTGTACCCCGACCCGTGGCAGTTCTCGCACCCCTTGCCGCGGAAGAACGTCCGCCCCGCCACGTCCTCCGGCTTCAGCGACAGCTCCATGAGCTGCTCCTCCGTCGGAACGTACTGCTCCTTGCACCTCGGGCACACCGTCCGCACCAGCCGCTGCGCGACGATCGCCTCGATCGTCGCCGTCAGAAGGAACGACTCGAGCCCCAGGTCCAAAAGTCGCACGATCGAGCTCGGCGCGTCGTTCGTGTGCAGCGTGCTGAACACCAGGTGGCCCGTCAGCGACGCCTGCACCGCGATCTGCGCGGTCTCGATGTCGCGGATCTCGCCCACCAGGATGATGTCCGGGTCCTGACGCAAGAACGACCGAAGGCACCGCGCGAACGTCAGCCCCGCCTCCATATTGATCTGGCACTGACACAGCCCGTCGATGTCGTACTCGACCGGGTCCTCCGCCGTCAGGATCTTCACGTCGATCGAGTTCAGCTCGTTCAGCGCCGCATAGAGCGACGTCGTCTTCCCCGACCCCGTCGGGCCCGTCACGATCACGATCCCGTTCGGCCTCTCAATGATCTTCCGGAACAGCTCCAGCTCGTCCGGCCGCATCCCGATCCGGTCCAGCGACAGTTCCACGTTCCCCCGGTCCAGGACGCGCATCACGACGCTCTCGCCGTGCATCGTCGGCAACACCGCCACGCGCAGGTCCACCGGGTTCCCGCCCACCTGCAGCTCCACGCGACCGTCCTGCGGCAACCGTCTCTCCGCAATATCCAGGTTCGACATGACCTTGATGCGGCTCGTGATCGCCGGACCCAGGTACTTCGGCGGCGGCACCATCTCGTACAGCACCCCGTCGATCCGGTACCGCATCTTGAACTCGTCCTCGAACGGCTCAAAGTGGATGTCGCTCGCCCGGTCCTTGATCGCCTGCAGCAGCACCAGATTCAGCAGCTTGATGACCTTGTTGTCTTCCGCTGCATCGAGCACCGCCTCGAGGTCGATCGACTGGCCCCCCGCCCCGATCCCCCCGCCCGCCGGCCCCTTCGCCAGCGCCTTGAGCGACTCGTCCGACGCGATCTCGCTGACCACGTCCGTCAGGTTCGTCCGCGCCCCGCCGTACATGGACTTGAGCCGCGCCTCGACTTCCTTCTCATCCGCGACGAACGCCTCGACCTTGAACCCCATGAGCAGCCGCAAGTCGTCCACCGCCCGGAAGTTGTCCGGCGACTTCAGCGCCACCTTGATCCGCTTCGTCTTGGCGTCGAACTCGATCGGCACGAGCTGGTACGCCGTCGCCGTTTCGGGGGGGATCGCGTTCTTCACCTCGTCCGAGATCGTGAGCTTGTCCAGCTCGATGAACATCATCCCCCGTTGACCCGCCAGAGCCTCCTGCACGTCCCGTGAGGTGATATACCCAAGCTCGACCAGGAGTTGCCCCAGCGGCGCCTTACGCGTCTTCTGAATCTCCAGCGCTTCGTGAACCTGCTCGCGCGTGACCTTCCCGAGCTTGGTCAGGACCCGGCCGATCTTCCGTCCTTTGAGTTCCGCCGGATCAATCACCATGCCGAGTCACTCCAAAGCGTCGCGTTTCAAATCAGTCGTTGCGCTCCGTGCAACCGCGAATCACAATGGTAAGGCCGCGAACACGAGCCCGATAATCCGACACCACGTCCGCGAGGTCGGCTTGAACTCGCCACGGTATACCACGCCACGAGTTCCTTTCGATTGTGTGAACTCGGTGGATTCACGTTCTCCAACGAATCTGTGCGGCTTTTGTGTTGCGACATCGATATTTCAAGACGATTTGAACGAATTATGATGTGCTTCATCCGAGTCACAATGAAGCAGACCAACAGCAACCCATCTGACTGATTAGTCATCTGAGTCCCATCAGGCCCTCCGTATTCTGTCTTCTGGGAGGTCGTGTTGCGGTCGGGTGCGGTAGGGGCAGGGGGGGCGTAGGATCGTGGTCGTGGGGTCGGGGGGGTTATTCCTTCTCCGCGCCTTCTTCCGACTCATCCCACTCTGCCCGGCCGACCTGCCGCCCCAGCTTGTGAACGCGGTCCGTGAGGTCGCCGGGGTTCTTCGACTTATCCACCATCTCCTCCGCCGAGATCATCCCCTTCACATAGAGGGACCAGAGGTGCTCGTCGAGGAGCTGCATGCCGAACCGCTTGCCCGTCTGGATCGATGAGTCGATGCGGAACGACTTGTTGTCGCGGATGAGGTTCGCGATGGCGGGGGTGACGACGAGGAACTCGTACCCCGCGACCATCCCCTTGACGTCCACCCGCGCCAGCAGCACCTGGCTCAGGATGCAGATGAGCGACGTCGAGAGCTGCACGCGGATCTGGTTCTGCTGGGTGACCGGGAAGGCGTCCACCACGCGGTCGATCGTCTTCGCCGCCCCGGTGGTATGGAGCGTCGCGAACACCAGGTGGCCCGTCTCGGCCGCCCGGATCGCCGACTCGATCGTCTCGAGGTCTCGCATTTCGCCCACCAGGATCACGTCCGGGTCCTGGCGCAGTGCCCTTCTCAGCGCCTCGGCGAAGCTCGGCGTATCACTCCCGATTTCCCGCTGATTCACAATGGATTTCTTGTGGTAATGGTAGTACTCGATGGGGTCTTCCATCGTGACGATGTGCCGCTCGAAGTTCGTGTTGATGTAGTCCAGCATCGTCGCCAGCGAAGTCGTCTTCCCCGACCCCGTCGGCCCCGTCACAAGGAACAACCCTCTGGGCCGTCGAATCAGCTCCTCGCACATCTTGGGCAGACCGATCTGCTCGAAGGTGAGCAGCTTGTTCGGGATCAGGCGGCAGACAATCGCCAGGTCGCCGCGCTGCCGGAAGACCGACACACGGAACCGCGCCTCCGTCCCGTACGCGAACCCGAAGTCGCACGTGCCGACTTCCTGGAGCTCCTGCTGCGACCGCTCCGACGTGATCGCCTTCATTAGCGTCACCATGTCATCGGAGTCGAGCACCTTGGTATCAAGGTTCTTTAGCCCGCCATGGAGCCGCAGCGTGGGCTTGCGCCCGACGGTGAGGTGAAGGTCCGAAGCCTTCAGCTTAACGACGGTGTCGAGAAGTCGGTCAATCTGCATCGTGGACATGGCGGAATCCTATTACGGCGCCAGGGGCGGATCGGTTGCCCGCCCCCTCGGCGGCGGATCGCTGGGAAAGTCACGGATTGTAGCGGCATCCCTTCGCTCCGCGGCATCATCGCCGAACAACCCCACCCAATGCCCGCACCCAAACAACCCCGCCCGCCAACTACATGCAAGGCGGCGGCCAGCGGGTTTGGACTTCGGGTGGCATGCTTCTGCTTTGACGAGCACATCCTCCTGACGTTCATCGGGGGCGTGGCGCTACCTCCTCCCCGTGCCACTACAGGCCGCAGCTTTGAGCGGACTGTAGTGCTTGCCGAACGACATCGAAACGGCGATCCCCCGTCTGCGGCGATTCGTCAGATCAGATCCATCGCACCCCATTCGATCCCAACCTCAGTTGTTGGCCCCCGATTCGACCGACTCGCCTTCATTCCGCGCAATAACCGAGCACGACACAAACGTATGCAGAATCGGGCGCCGCAGCCGAAAACGAAACACGTCGTACGCCGCCGAGTCCCAGCCGTTGCCCTGCAACAGCCGGCCAACGTCGATACCTCCTCGACGCCCTCATCCTCTGGCTCATCAGGCCCGCCATCGCTGAGCGCATCGCTCGGGTGCGCGCTCGTTCGATCGCCGCGCGCGGGCCGGCAGCAGAGGGGCGAGTATCCCATCTTCACAGCGACGAAAGTTCAATAGACGAAAGTTCATTCAGAACTCCATCGAGAAGTAGGAGAACCTGAGTTATAGTTGAGCGTTGAACCCTCGGTATTGGGATGCTTTCGGTTCGGCACAGGGACGAAAGCCCTGAGGAGACAGAGATGCATGTGAAGCAGTTCGTCAGCGTGGCCGCGCTCGCGGTCGTCACCAGTCTCGCGGCGTCGTCCGTGTTGGCTTCCATCACCATCCCCACCGTGCCCATCGGCAATCCCGGCAACGCGGCGGACCCGAGCACAGGCAGTCTCTACGGATCGGTGGCGGCCACGTACAACATCGGCGCCACCGAAGTGACCAACGCGCAGTACGCCGCGTTCCTCAACGCCGTCGCCGCGACGGACACCAATG
>DASZQL010000293.1:0-4423 GCA_035549675.1 Phycisphaerales bacterium
ATATTCAGCCGCCTTGCGGTAGTCGCCTCTGGCGTACGCCTCGCGCATCTGCGGGTTCACGTCGGGGTGGCGCGGGTCGGGGCCGAGGAGTTCGTCGAGAAAGCCCTTCTCGTCGGCGAGCAATAGGAGACGGCCGAGCTCGTGGTTGTTGGCGCGGTAGCCGAAGCGCTGCTCGCCCGCGAAGTTGGGGACGCCGATCGTGTGGAGCGCGTCGAGGACCCGTTTCGCCTGAACGACGTTCATGGCGCGCACGCCGCGGACCTTGATCGAGAAGCGGTTGGCGCGGAGGTGACCGAGCCGCAGCTTGTTGGCGTGCAGGTCCGTCCACAGCACCCGCACCCGCGGCTCGTGGAGCATCGGGAAGTCTTCCGGCTTCCGCCCCGGCGTGTGCACGCTGACCACCTGGCGCGTGACGGCGTGCTTGTCCTTCATCCCCGCGAAGCCGATCGCCCCGACCGGCACGCCGAAATGCCGCGCGACGATCCGCGCCATCTCCGTCGTCGAAAGCTCCTCCTTCTCGACGAAAAGGTACACGTGCTCGCCCTCGCCCGAAGGCTGGTACGCCGGGATCTCTTCGACCAGGAAATCGGAGGGGCGCTGCTTGATGACGCCCCCGATGCCGGGAAGGTCCGCCGTCGCGTAGCCGCTCCATGTCGCGCCACGGAAATCATCGGGAACGGAGCCCGCCGGACGCCCGGGTTGTGACGGTGCCCCCCCGCTCACACTTCCGTCGATGCCTCGCCCAGGACTTTTTCCTCGACATAGATGGGCACGCTCTTGGCGATGCCCAGCGCAATTGCATCGCTCGGACGCGAATCGATGTCCAGCTTCTGGCCGTCCGCCTTGCGGAGATTGATCTGCGCAAAGAACGTATGGTCCGAGAGGTCGTTGATCGTCACGGATTCGATCTCCGCGCCGAACGCCTCGACGATGTTCATCAGCAGCTCGTGGGTCTGCGGCCGCTTGATCTCGATCCCCTTCAGCCGCCGCTCGATCGCCTGCGCCTCGGGAAGGCCGATCACAATCGGAAACGTCCGCTCCCCGTCCACCTCGCGGAGCTCGATGATCTGGTAGTCGTTCGACTCCCGGATCAGGATTCGCGAAAGCTCCATGAGCACGGCCATGCCCGAGTACTCCGACGGCGACGCCCCGGCCGACGATTGCCGAGGACCGGTTCCGCACGGGCGAAGTCTAGCACTCGACGCCCTCCGCGATTCACCATTCACTCGCCCTCAGCGATTATGCAATCCGGACCGCACGAAATGCTCTGATCGGCGGGTAAAATGTGCGTTCCGGCGTTGATTCTCCCGGTGCGAGCGATAGTCTGAATCGAGACGGTTGCATTTGTTCTTCGCGCGACCGGGGTGGTGCCGAAGCGTTTGGCGGTGGAAGTCCGGTTGCGAACCGCGGGACGGGCGGGAGAGAGCCGCCCCGGGTTCCGTACCTCCACCGCGACTCGCGGCGGCGCTCGCACACGAGAAGGAGAACCGAATGAACCGCATCGGAACCATGGCCGTGATCGCTCTGCTCGCGGGGGCCGCTTCGAGCGCCCATGCCGCGGGCCCGGACGCGTACGGGGGCGATCTCAACGGCATCGCCAGCTTCGGCGCCGTCGGCGATATCAGCGCCTACAGCCTCGGACCCACCACCTGCAACGTCGGCACCGCCTTCCTCGGCACCCACATCAGCACCGCCGACCACCCCGTCATCGCGCAAAACCTGTACCGCCTCCACAACGGCCGCTTCGAGCAGATCGGCATGAGCTGGGCGTTCCACACGCTCTGCTCGCTGCAGGGCACCGTCTGCAGCTCATGCACGCCGCCGCCCGGCGGCGGCTGCAACAACGAACTCGGCATCGGATGCTCGACTTCCGACTCGTCGGCCTTCGCCGGAAACTTTCAACAGCTCGGGCCGCGGTCGCAGGTGAACGCCGCCACGGGCGCGTTCCCGTTCCCCTTCACCGCTCCGACCGCGCCCGCGACCATCGGCCGCCGCCTGCAGGTCCACCAGGCGGATCTCAACCCCGCGACGCACGCCGGCGCTTCGTTCTTCGCCGAACTCGTGTACGTCAGCGCCGACGACGCCGCCGCGGGCAACGCCTTCAACAACGGCTCGCACCGCAAGGTCATCGTCTCCGGCGTCGGCCCCTACAGCCTCACCTACACCGGACACACAACCCAGGGCCTCCCCGCCATCTACGAGTGGCAACTCGCCGATCCGGGGGTCATGATCGCCTCCGTCGATGTCCCCGGCGACGGGCGCTTCCTCGTCGGCTCGCGCGCCACGCCCGTCGGCTGCAACCGCTACCGCTACGAGTACGCCGTCTTCAATCTCAGCTCCGACCGGTCGATGGGCGCCCTCGAAATCCCCACCGCCATCCCCGCCAGCGCCACCTCCATCGGCTTCCACGACGTCGATTACCACAGCGGCGAGCCCTACTCCGGCGCCGACTGGACCTCCTCCACCACCTCCTGCGGCGTGAGCTGGTCCACCGAATCCTTCGCCGCCAACCCCAACGCCAACGCGCTCCGCTGGGGAACGCTCTACAACTTCTCCTTCGAGTCCCCCTTCGCCCCCGCCGACCAGAACGCCACACTCGGCCTCTTCAAGCCCGGCGTGACCGCGTCCATGCCGGTCCTCGTCGCCGCTCCCGGCACCACGCCCGCCTTCGCCGGCGACTACGACGGCAGCGGCGCGGTCGGCCTCTCCGACGTCGCCTTCGTCATCAGCAACTGGAACAACTCCTGCGGCACCTTCGGCCTCAGCGCCGTCGCCGACGTGATCATGCACTGGGCCAACACCTGCCCCTGACCCTGACTGTTTGAGCCCCGTGCCACTGCAGGCATCCGGGCTTGGGCGGATGACCGAAGTGCGGACTCGCGGGAGGGCGGGGGCGGAGCACTACAGTCGGCTCAGAGCCGCCGCCTGTAGTGGCACGACATGAAGTCAATCAAAACGGCCGGCGGTTCTCGCCGGTCGTTTTATTTCATATTCCCGCTCCACCTCACTCCGCCCTTCTCTTCCTTCTCTTCCTTGCTCTACTCATTCTTCGCCCCGGAGGGGCGCGCGAATCGTTGCCAAGGGCCGTAAGGGAGGCTCGGCGACCAAGCGCGTCCCCGGTCACTACCCAAAAAACTTCTGCTGCTTCTGCTTCTACTTCTGCTTCTGTTTTTGCTTCTGCTTCTGCCTCTCGTCGCCCTTGCTCTTCTTCCCCGCCTTCTCCCCACTCTCCGCCCCGGAGGGGCGCACGATCGTTGCCAGGGGCCGCGAGGGAGGCTCCGCGACCGAGCGCACCCCTGGTCACCACCCAAGATTTTTTCTTCTTCCTGCTTTCTACAAGGGGGTTACGTTTTCTCCTCCATCTACTCTCTCTACACCAGGTGGGCGGGCTACCTCTTCTCCCCTTCTCTTCCTCCCGGTATCGTTCCCTCATGCCTCCCCCCATCGACCTCCGCAGCGACACCGTCACCCGCCCCACTGCCGCCATGCGCAAGGCCATGGCCGACGCCATCGTCGGCGACGATGTGCTGGGCGACGACCCCACCGTCATCGAACTGCAAAATCGCTTCGCCCAACTCACCGGCAAGGAAGCCGCGTGCTTCGTCCCCAGCGGCACGATGGCGAACGAGACGGCGATCCGCGCCCAAACCGAGCCCGGCGACGAGATCATCTGCGAGATCAACGGCCACATCGTCGATCACGAAACCGGCGGCCCCGCCGCCCTCGCCGGCTGCATGGTCCGCACGCTCCCGAGCCAGCACGGCATCCTCACAGAAGCCCAGATCCGCGCCTCGGTGCGGCCCCGCGACGACGACCACGCCGCGTGGTCGAAGCTCCTCGTCCTCGAGAACACCCACAACGCCGGGGGCGGCACCGTCTGGCCCCTCGACCAGTTCGCGCGCGTCGCCAGGACCGCGCACGAACTCGGCATGCGCGTCCACCTCGACGGCGCACGCCTCTGGAATGCCTGCATCGCCAGCGGCCACAAGGCCTCCGACTACTGCCGGCACGTGGACAGCGTCTCCGCCTGCTTCTCCAAGGGCCTCGGCGCGCCGGTGGGCTCGGCCGTCGCAGGTGATCGCGAGACCATCCGCCGCGTCTTCCGCTTCCGCAAGATGTTCGGCGGCGCGATGCGCCAGGCCGGCATCCTCGCCGCCGCCGCGATCCACGCCCTCGACCACCACCTCGAACGCCTCGCCGAGGACCACGCCAACGCCAAACGCATCGCCGAATCGCTGGCGACCATCCCCGGCTACCGCATCGACCCCAACCGCGTGCAGACCAACCTCGTCTACTTCGACATCGACGACCGCCTCAGCCCCACCCGCGACTTCGCCGCGAAAATGAAAAGCCGCGGCGTCTGGATCCTCGACGTCGGACCGACGACGATGCGGGCAGTGACGCACCTGGATGTCACGCGGGA
>DASZQL010000294.1:0-1920 GCA_035549675.1 Phycisphaerales bacterium
CACGGTCCTCTGCATCTGCGATCGAACACCAAGGATTTCCGTTCATTTCGCGCTTCCACCCGTCGGGTAATCTCTCCCTCCGTGTCCACCCCACCAACTCAATCAACCGCCGCCGCGCATCCTCACGCCGAGCCCAAGCCCACGCCCGGCTCGATCATCCGCGTCGCGCCCGAATCCCAGCTCACCGACGTGATGGCCGGCGCCGCGCGCCTCGAAATCAAGGTCCACGACCACGGCTTCGTCGCCCTCATCGACGCCATGCCGCGCCTCGTGCCGCAAGGCCAGACCGCCGACGGCGCGATCGTCCAGGCCGCGCGCGTCTCCTACGGCGCGGGCACCAAGAAGGTCAGCGAAGACCGCGGCCTCATCCGCTACCTCCTCCGCCACCGCCACACCACGCCGTTCGAGATGGTCGAGTTCAAGTTCCACTGCGCGATGCCCATCTTCATCGCCCGCCAGTGGATCCGCCACCGCACCGCCAACGTCAACGAGTACTCGGGCCGTTACTCCGTGATGCCCGATCGCTTCTACCACCCCGGTCTCGAAAGCGTCCGCAAGCAATCCCTCTCCAACCGCCAGGGCGGCGACCAGCCCATCGACGCCGCGACCGCGCAGGAGTTCCTCGCCTATCTCGACCGCTCGGAGAAACTCCACGCCGAGTACCTCGCGCAGGCCGAGAAGGGCGTCGCGCGCGAACTGGCCCGGATCGCGTTGCCGCAGAGCCTCTACACCGAGTGGTACTGGAAGTGCGACCTGCACAACATCCTTCGCTTCCTCTCGCTCCGCATGGATGCGCACGCGCAGCAGGAGATCCGCGACTACGCGTGCGCCATGGCCGCCCTCATCGAGCCGATCGTCCCCGTGACGATGGAAGCCTTCCGCGACTACGAGCTCGAATCGATGCGCCTCACGCGCCTCGAAATCGAAGCCATCCGCGCCAAATCGCCCGGGATCCAAAGCGACAACCAGCGCGAGCGCACGGAGTGGGACGCCAAGCGCAAGGCGCTGGGCCTCGACTGACCGAAGGTGGCCCGGCACGGAGTGCCGGGTGCCCCCAGCCTTTCACTCGATGCCTTGATGCCTCGATGCCTCGATGCCTATGTCCCGCCCTTGCTCTTCTTCGGCTTGTGCCGCGCCATCTCCTCGCGCACCCGCCGCTCCTCCGTCGCCGTCAGCTTCTTCCCGCCGGCGCCGAAGACGTGCAGCTCCTGGGCGCCGTCGCCCTGGAGGCTGTCTTCGCTGACGTCGATGCCCTTGGATTCCGCCGACATGCGGATCAGCGCCTTGGCGTCGTCCGACACCTGCTGCCCCACGAGGCCCTGCAGCCCCGGCATGCCGCCGAGCCCGCCGAGCCCTTCAAGCGGCTTCCCCGATTTCGCCGCCTCGATCGTGTCCAGCATCTTCGGAAGCTGCCAGAACGAGACGCACATCATCCCCAGCCCGAAGACCATCTTGAACATTCTGCGCCTGGTCATGCCGTCAGTATCGACCCGCGCGCGACTCGCACCGGCCTCTTGTTTTCCAGTGCTTTCTCGACTTCAGCGTCTGTGTCACAAGGGCAACAAGAGCGGACCCATAACCGTCGGGAACGGGCGGGACGAGCGAGCGATAAACTGCGCGGCATGGCCCCGATCGACACCGCGAAAGTCACCGATCGTCGCAAGCTCCGCTTCAAGTCGCCCGAAGATGCCCTCCGCGACGCGGAGGCGCTCGTCGCCGCGGACTTCGCCGGCACGCTCCGCAGCACCGGTAACTGGACCCTCGGCCAGACACTCGGTCATCTCGCGTCCTGGATCAACTACTCCTTCGACGGCTTCCCGATCCGCAAGCCGCCCTTCTTCATCCGCTGGATTCTCAAAGGCCGCAAGAGCCAGTTCGTTCAGGGCGAGATGCGGCAGGGCGTCAAGATCCCCGGCGTCC
>DASZQL010000295.1:0-1543 GCA_035549675.1 Phycisphaerales bacterium
TCCTCGTCGATGCCGTCGAGCAGCAGCCGCGCCACCTCGGTCATGCGCGCCTCGGTGTAGCGCATGGCGGCCGGGTTATCGCCGTCGATGTTCCCGAAGTTGCCCTGCCCGTCGATCAGCGGATAGCGGACGGCAAATTCCTGCGCCAGGCGAACCATGGCGTCGTAGACCGCCTGGTCGCCATGCGGATGATACTTGCCGATGACATCGCCGACGACACGCGCGGATTTCTTGTAGCCCGAGCCCGGATCGAGCCGGAGTTGCCGCATGCCGAACAGGATGCGGCGATGCACGGGCTTCAGCCCGTCGCGAACATCGGGTAGCGCGCGGTGCATGATGGTCGACAGGGCATACGCGAGGTAGCGCGTCTCCAGCGCCTCGCGGAGATCGACCGGCTCGATCTCGCCGCCAGGTTCGCCGGGTGGAATCAGATGTTTGGCCATGGGTGGGAAGTAGCCTTGCCGGAACGGGCGTTTCAAGGCGAAACGGGCAGTTTGCCCCGGGGCGCTGTGCGACCGCGACCACCGCCTTCGACGGTTCCGACGCCGGGATGCTCCCCCGTTTACGGGGGAACTGTCGGCGTTAGCCGACTGAGGGGGCATGCCACGGGGCCGTGGTGCCGGCCCCCTCCACCATGCTGCGCATGGTCCCCCTCCCCCGCTCCGCAGGGGAGGACCCGGCCCGCCGGGCACAGCTTCTCCTTCTCGCGACGCGTTGGCGTCCGAGGCTTAAGCCGAGGGGTGGCGGGCGCCTGGCGGGTGCCGAGCGGGCAGTCCGCATTTTGGGGCACCTTCCGGGCGCCCGCCGCGGCCGTTATCGAGACATGACCGGCGCTTCGGTCCTCTTCGCGGCTAGCTCCTCGACGGGAGCGCCTTCTCCGGCTTCGCCGGTTAGGCCTTAACGCGACGTACCTACAGCCCAATGTGGGCAGGCGGTCGTAGTGCCGCCGGTCCGCTCATGCTCGCCCCGCGACCCCGGTGCGTGACCGGATATCGGCAGGGAACCGCATCCTCCCTCCGCCTTCAGGTCGCCACCGGTCGGCGCCCTCGTCGAGTGAGGATGGGGCGGAGTGTACGCGCGGTTTTGGGCGCGGGGATAAGTTTGGAGTTATGCCCGGATGCCGCCGGTGCACGCCCCCTCCACCATGCTTCGCATGGTCCCCCTCCCCCGCTTCGCGGGGGAGGACCCGCTGCTGCACCGGTCGGGTGCTCCCCCGTTTACGGGGGAGCTGTCGGCGAAGCCGACTGAGGGGGCTTGCCTACCTACGCCGCTGCGTCGCGCTGCCTCGCCACCAGCCCGAGGAAGGCCCTCCGCGCCTCGGACGGCTCCAGCCCGCGCGGCTCGTACACATGGCGCGCGAGGAAGTAGCCGGTGAGGTGGAACGCCGCGGCGACGGCTTCCGCATCGGGTTGGGATTGCGACGGCGCCTCCAGCAGGAACGCCGGCAGCGGCAGCAAACGGTCGTGATACGGCTCCCCGGCCGAGCGGCTCACCGCCCTGCCCGTCTTCGGCGAGACGTAAGCGAGGTCGTCGTTGCCACCGG
>DASZQL010000296.1:0-16161 GCA_035549675.1 Phycisphaerales bacterium
GCCCTGCTCGTGCTCGCCGCCGGCGCGCTCTTCACGCCCAAGGCCGACGCCGTCGTCTTCATCAATGAAGTCTGCCACAACCCAGCCGGCTCCGGCTCCTTCGACGACACGTACGAGTTCATCGAGCTCATGGGCACGCCCGGCATGAAGCTCGACGGGTACGCCGTCGCACTCATCAACGGCATGCAGGAAAAGTACTACCCACTCGGCTCCATCCCCCCCGCCCCCATCCCCGATCCTGAAATCGACGAGCTCTTCAGCCTCGACGGTCTCCGCCTGGGCTCCAACGGAATCCTCGTCCTCACCATCAGCGCCGCTTCGAACTTCCCAACGATCGTCGCCGATTCCAACGTCCGCCCGAGCTGGTTCAACGACCCCACCTTCTGGAACGGCGGCCTCGACCTCCCCACCAACCTCGGCAACGACGGCTCCAACACCTACCTACTCGTTCGCAACCGCCCGGGCCGCACGCAAGCGAATCCCACCAACCCCGCCGGCCTGCGTTGGGGCAAGGACATCAAGTGCGATGCCCAACTCATCACCCCGGTCACCGATCCGCAGTCCGGCCAGACCGTCGACCAGTACGGCGACGGCACCCTCGACAAGGGCGATCCCAACGGCATGAGCGGCGTGACGCTCGATCTCAAGGGCGCTTCAACCCCCGCCAACATCAACGACGACCTCGAAGTCGTTGACGAAATCTCCTACGAGCACGACCGCGGCTGGGAATACCAGTGCGACGACCGCAAGGTCGATGTCGGTAACACCGGCGATGCGTACCCCGAGCGCGATGTCCACGCCCTCGACGATCCCGGCGCCATCAACCCCGACGCCCTCTCGCGCGTCGACTACCGCACCAAGGGCCCCGGTTGGCCCGCCTCCCCCGGGGGCGGCACGGGCCAGCTTCCCAGCGGCAACAACTGGCAGGACACCGCAACCGAGCAGTGGGTCCGCGGCGAGTCCTCCCGCGCTTCCAACTTCGGCGGCTTCACCGGCCAATCCTTCTGGTACTCCAACGTCGCCAACTCCGACCCCGGCGCGACGCAGCCCTACGAAACCATGGTCCCCCGCTGGCTCTTCGACGGCGCCGCCCCCGACGTGAGCTACACCACCTTCGGCACCGGCACCAGCACCTTCATGAACTACTACATCGGCGCAGGCCGCACCAATCCCTTCGCCGTCCCCTTCATCCCCGGCGACACCGACCGTGACGGGATCTGTGACGGCGCGGACATCGCCAAAATCGCCGCCGTCTTCGGCGACAACAACTGGATCTTCTCCAACAGCTTCGAGACCGCTCCCCAGGGCGACTCAGGAGATCCCGCCACGCAGACCCGTCCGTGGGACGTTGACGGCACCGGCGATAACGGCATCGAATGCTCCGACCTTCAGTGGTCGCTCAACTTCCAGGGCAACACCAGCGGCCGCGTCGTGGGAGTGCGCTACGACAGCTCCACCCCGACTCCCGGCGCCGCGGGCAACGTCTATCTCAACTCCAACGCCGGCACCAACGTCGTCGTCAGCATGAACGCTGTCGTCACCGGCGGCGGCTCCATCGCCAGCATCCCCGTCGGCGGCACGGTCACCGTCACCGTCTCGGCGCAGCTCCTCGGCGGCGCGAACCTCAGCGCCGGCCAGGAGAACGGCGTGATGCAGCACATCCACGACCTCGCCCTCTCCACCGGCGGCGTCCTCAAGGTCACGAGCGTCACCGATCTCGCGCACACCACCACCCGCGCTTCGTACCGCGCGCTCCAGGGCGCCAGCGGCGACCTCGGCGTCAAGCGCCTCAACGGTTACTCCACCAGCTTCACCAACGGCCTCAGCGCGCCGACTGCTCTCTACTCCGTCACGTTGACCGCCGTCGCAACTGGTTCCACCAACCTCACTCTCGGCTCCAGCACCGAGCCCAAGTTCGCCGCCTCCACGCCCCGCGGCGTGAAAATCGGCCACACCAACAACAACGGCGACCCTGCAACGACCACGTACCCCGCGCCGATTTCGCTCACCGTCGTTACCCCGGCCTGCCCCGGCGACATCAACGGCGACCACGCCGTCGGCCTCGCCGACATCGCCGCGATCATCCAGTGCTGGTCGCTCCCCGCCTCATGCAACCCCGCCGCCGATCTCGACGCCTCCGGCACGATCGGCCTCGGCGACGTCGCCGGTGTCATCGCCCACTGGGGCGTCACCTGCCCGTAATGCGGCGAACAAAATCCCCCTGAGAGTTCCAACTCTCTCGCGGATCGTTCGCGATTCATAACGTACTCGCGCCCCTCAGCGCAATGAAAAACCCCGGCGATGTGCCGGGGTTTTTTGTTTCGTAAATGCCTTCGAAAATCAATTACCAGGACCGGCTGCCCCGATCCCCGCGGTCTCCGCGACCGCCGCCCCCGCCCCAACCGCCTCCACCACCCCCACGGCCACCGCCTCCGCCGCCCCAACCGCCGCCGCCGCGGGAGCCACCGGCTTCCTTGGCGCGGGCTTCGTTGACGACGAGCGTGCGCCCGCCCTGGTTCGACCCGTTCATCGCGGTGATCGCGGCCTGGGCCTGGCCCGCGTCGCCCATTTCGACGAAGCCGAAGCCGCGTGAGCGGCCGGTTTCGCGATCCATGACGATCGAGGCGGAGTCCACCTGACCGTGCGCGGAGAACATTTCCCGCAACTCGGCTTCGGTGGTGGAAAACGACAGATTGCCTACATAAAGCTTCATGACCACGTTTCCGAATCAGAGCCCGAGCAACCTGAACATGAACCGTGCTGACACTCGGGCCGAATCGGCGGCGGTCCAGACAAGAGACGCATTCGGGCCGCTTCCAACCCGGCCCGAGCACTAACCGAGTATACAGACGGTGTGATGGCTATCCAAGGAAATTGTGACAGAGTGACGCACGGAAGACGCGTATTCACGCTGTAAATTCCGTAACTCGAGGGGACACCCTCGCGAATTCCGACAGCCCAACGCCGGATTTGGGGCGGCATACGACCGCCTCGAACGCGCTCGCCCAACCGGCTACCCTGTTTCCCCGCCTTTCACATCGTCCCTTTTCCTTTGACGAGTCATCAATGCCCACCACCACCCGGAAGCCCGTCTCCGCCAACCCCTTCGAGCAGTTCAACTGGCAGCCCCAGCCCGCGGCGCAGAAGCTCATCGATTCGATCATCGATGACTTCCTCGCGCGTTGCCCCGGCGGCAAGACCGTCGCGCAGAGAATGAAGCAGGACACGGGCACACGGTTCAAGGACTGGGTGGACTACATCCAGATCCCCCGCACCGAGGAGATCAAGAAGAAGCTGATCGACGTGGGCTTCACCCGGCGTCCCGTGCCCGGCGCGCCGGACTGCTACATCCACGAAGGCGCGATGTTCCCGCAGGTGATCCTCTTCGCCGGCAAGATCACGCGCATCGGCATCAAGGTCGATTCCGTCGTCGACTTCCTTTCCGCCTGGCACATCGCCGACGACCCGACGCTCACCGAGGACGACATCGAGGGCGACGCCTGGGCGCCCATCCGCCGCGCCCGCGCCTACACCGGCGACAACGCGCAGCTCTGGGTCGTCGAGCGCCACGGGTACCGCGGCTTCGCGACCGTCGAAGTCGCTCCCGAGCGCGTCGTCCAGACGCTGCGCCACCTCGAGATGTTCCGCCGGCGCGCCCGCGACTGGGCGGAGGACGAGCTCGGTCTCGACCACACCGAGCAGCTCGTCGACGCCGCGGTCGCGGAGCTGGGCCAGGACCTCGCGTGCGATCTCTTCTTCATGAGCGAGCGCGAGTACTGGCAGCGCCGCAACCGTGCCGCGCAGGTGCAGAAGAACCGGCAGGACAAGCTGGGCCTCGGCTGGGCGAACCACGATCACCACACGTACCGCTCATCGCGCGACGCCTTTCGTCACGGCGTGCGCATCTTCGAGAAACTCGGCTTCAAGTGCCGCGAACGCTTCTACGCCGGTCACGAAGCCGGCTGGGGCGCGCAGGTGCTGGAGCAGCCCGTCGCGGGCATCACCATCTTCGCCGACGTGGACATGTCGCCCGAAGAGGTACTCGGTGACTTCGCGCACGAGCCGATGGAGCCCCGCAAGGAGCTCGGCACCGTCGGCCTCTGGTGCGCGCTGCACGGCGATGCGCTCCTGCAGGCCGGCATGCACCACCTCGAGTGCCAGTTCGACCACGACCGTCTCGTCGACCAGCTCGAAGCCGCCGCGATCGACACCATGGAGCCCTTCACTAACTTCCCGTTCCTGAAGCAGGCCTTCACCAAGGGCGAGTGGTGGCCCGTCCCCGAGAAGCGCCTCGAGCTCCTCGTCAGCAAGGGCATCCTCACGCCACAGCAGGCGCACCAGTTCCGCATGCAGGGCGGCGCCATCGGCTCGCACCTCGAAAACCTCGAGCGAAACGACGGCTACAAGGGCTTCAACCAGCAGGGCGTGAGCGAGATCATCGCGAAAACAGACCCCAGAAAACAAGCCGCCGCACGCATCGGCGCGTAGCGATTCGGCACTTTGAACTGAGCACTTTTAACTTTTCACCGACCACTTCCGGCAGGCGGCGGCCCGCATCGGTGCGTAAGCGAAATGCCGAGGAACGAGTGCCGAGTGCTCCGCCGGCGCTCGTCAGCGGGATTTGAAGTAGAAATGACAACGGCCGCCCGCGTGGGACGACCATTGTTCATTTGTGTTCAACGTAACGGATGATCGCTCATCGACTCGACGCGATCAGCTCCCGCGGCGAGAGCGGCGCGCGAAGCCGAGGAGCCCCACCGTCGCGAGCCCGACCGCGCCCGGCGCGGGGACCACCGACAGCGAGTACGGACCTTCGGCGCCCGCGGGGCAATCGACGAGAATGTAGTACACGCCCGCGGCGGCGCCGGGAACATCGATCGTTTCGATGCCCGTGTCCGTGAAGCTGTCGTACGACGACTCGTCGTAGTCCGATGGCGTGTAGAGGAAGAGATCGAGGTCATCCGACGACGGGCCGTCGTAGGTCATGACCAGCGAGAGATCGCCGCCCGGCCAGTTGAGGCGCCACACATCATCCGCGCCGTCCCAGAGGTCGAAGATGTGATCACCGCTGAACCAGCCGTCGTTGTCGTTGCCGTGACCGGTCGTGTCGCCGGTGACAGCGCTGCCCGGCCCGAGGGGCCCCAGGATCGTCTGGCCCGCGAAGCCGGCCAGCGCGCTGCCACACAACGCGGCGGCACCGATCAATGACACAATTGCATTCACGTGTTTCATCGTCTCTTTCCTCCCGTCGGGCTCGCCGACCGGACCTGAACGCGCCAGTGGACGCCACGCAGCATCGCACCAGTTGGGACGCACTCCCCCCATCTCACGAGCGCCCACCCCACCGCGTTTTTTGAACTCACTTGTCGAGAATATGGCGATTTTACGGGTTGTCAAGAATGTTGCATGCAACATAGTCCGAAATGTTGATAGGGCGTATTTTTGCCACTATGCTCTAACCCGATGAAGGCCATTTGATCCGGTTTCCGATGAGAAACTCGCGCCCGCCGCGGCACTTAGGTCCGTTCATTTGTCTCCCCTTCTTCCCTTCCGACTTCCCAGTCCGCATTCCCACTTTCGTCTTTCCCAATGCCCTCCCCGGCGACCAAACTTGAGCCCGACTTCCAGGCGTCGCTCGATGCGCTCCTCGCGATTCGTTCCGGACTCGCGCGACTACTCGAGGAACTGACCGACATCCGTCGCGCGGCCGATGTGGAGCGTGCGCTCGGACTCGACCGTCCACTCTCGTGGCGCATCTTCAGGACCGCGACCGCCGGCGATGCCGCGGAAGCGCTCGAGCACCTGCCGACGCCGGGGCAGATCAGGCGCGTCATGATCGCCGCCAAGCACCGCGGGGTCTCGCCCACCACCTGCGACTCCGTCCTCGGCTCGCTCGCGCGGTTCGAGGAACTCATCCGCACCGTCGCCGAGGATCGCTCGACGTTCGCGGCCTTGCTCAGCGGCCACGCCCACGCCCGCGAAGGCTCATCGGCGCTGGAGCAGCGCGTCCGGCGGGACGCCTTCAAGGCGAACGCGCACCTCTGGGGCGCCCGCTGCCGCGCCCTCGCCTTCGCCGCGATCTTCCAGCCCAACGGCCATGGTTCGCTTGACGGCCTCGCCGCCCGCGCGTGGATCGACCTCTACACTTCGCGTCCGCAACCGTCGCTGCTGCTGTTCTCGCGCTTCAAGGCGACGCACAAGGACGAGCCGGAGCCCGAGGGCGGAACGCGCGTCTTCCCCATGGAGGTCATGCGCGACTTCGCCGACCGGCTTCCCTCGTCGCCCCCTCGTCAATCATTCCCCTCCGACGATTTCGAGCTCCAGACGATCGACGCCCCCGACGGCAACCAGGAAACCCACATCCGCATCCGCGGCGTGGGCAAAGCC
Source organism: Phycisphaerales bacterium (assembly GCA_035549675.1). GTDB lineage: Bacteria > Planctomycetota > Phycisphaerae > Phycisphaerales > UBA1924 > DASZQL01. The sequence continues at coordinate 6,388 of DASZQL010000296.1, forward strand.
TCGCGCCTCAGTCTCTACGCGCGGATGCGCGTCGACGCGGCGAGCACGATGGACTCGCGCGCGGGCGTGGCGCACACGCTGTGCATCCCCGCCGAGGCGATCGTGCTGGACCTGCTGGTCCCCAGCGGCTGGGCCGACCCTGCGACGATGGGCGCTGCGCTGCATGCGCGGCCGAACGACGTGAACCGATCCGCGGAACGCCGGCCTGTTGATCGCATTCCGATCGCCGAAGAACCCACCATGATCCGTGGCGTGTCGAGCGTGACGCCGACGCCCGATGTCCCCCGCTGGCCCGACGTGATCGGCCACGTGCTGGCCGAGCGCGGCTGGACGGGCCGGACGTTCGACTTGTTCAGGCTCCGCGTGGCGTACCCGTTGCTGCATGCGAATGTGATGGTGGATGTGCTGCCGCAGAAGCATTGAGGCCCGCCGCGACCTGATTCAGCGAGGCTCGCGGGTGAAAAGAAAACCGCGGGACTTGTGATCCCGCGGCTTTCGATGATAGAGAAGCGTGCTTTGTTGTCCCCGTCCGAAGTCGGACGCGGGGTGTGGTGGAATCAGCGCTCAGCGATTACTCGACGGAGGTCGTTCCGCCGCCGCCGCCGCCGGGGCCGGTGGTGCCGCCACCACCGCCGGGGGCGGAGACCGCGGTGCTTCGGCCCCAGTTGGCGAGGATGCGAGCGATGTCGCCGAGACCGACCGCGCCGCTGTCGTCAAGGTCGCCGTAGAAGACATCGAAGAAGCTGTCGACCTGCGTCACCTGCCCGTCGAGGAGTTGGATGGGCATGCGGGCGCGGGTGCCGTGGGGGTAGGCGAGCTCAAGCGTGAAGTTGCCGTCCGGCAGGTCCGGGTCGATGATGATCGTGCCGTCCTGGCAGGGGTTGACCGGCTCGTTCCAGACCGGGTTGCCCGTGCCGGGATCGAGGATTGAGACGCCGACGCCGACGGGAGGGCCGGAAGGGGCCGGGAGCGGGTGGCCGGGGTTCGAGATGACGATGATCATTCGCGAGCCGAGGCGGAAGGCGAGGTCGGTCGGCTGGTCAAAGCAGTCATCGAAGAGATTGAAGCACGCCGCGCCGGCCTGACGGCCCTTGGCGGGGCAGTTCTTGATACTGACGTGCGAGGACCACATGAAGTCGGGCAGGCCGAAGCGAGCGCTGGTCTCGTCTTCCTCGGCGATCTCGACCCAGTAGTGCGTGCCGGCGACCTGGCTGAAGCAGGCGGTCGGGAGCGGGGCCGTGAACTCGTACACGCGGCGCTGCTGGCAATCCATGCTCACCGGCTTGATCGAGGGGACGACGCAGACGTTGCAGATCTGCTCGCCGGGGCAGCAGTTCGCGTCGCGGTAGAAGGCGATTCGGTAGCGGCGGTTGCCCTGGAGCTGTGCGGGCGTGAGCACGACGCCGTTCCACGAGATGCGGACGATCGGGCCCGAGCGGGTGCAGATCCAGTCGTCGGCGGCGACGCGGCCGTTCTGCGGGATCTGCGGGTTCTGGCAGAACATGATGCGGGACTCGACCGCGCCGCGGGGGGCGACGTAGGGCTGGTTGTATTTCCAGCCGAAGAGGAAGGCGCCCGGGATGAACTGGGCGGACGCGGAGGAAGCGAGCACGGCGAACCCGCCGAGCGCGCACAACAGCGAACGAAGAACGCAGCGTTTCATAACCATCTCCTTGACCCTGAATGACCTGATTCAGCTTTTTCGTGGGCCGCGGCAACACAAGGCCTCGGTCCCGGCCGCCGATCCTCGGCGGCATGAGGGTCAGCGATGGATGGGTCCGAGATGGGCGGGGAAATTGAGGGATGGCGAAGCGACGAGTTGGGGGCGGAATCACGCGGGTTTTTTGCGTTTTCAGCGAGGCGGCGAGGAGTAGTCATCGCCCGCGATGAAGCGCCGCTGGCGACCGGCTCGACTCTCGAATGTGCCACTGGTCGCTGCCCGGAGCGACCAGTGCTTTGTTCCGAGGGTGCCGGGTGCGCGGCTGAGTCTTGAGCCCAATGCCCTGATGCCCGATGCCTAGTGCCCAGTCGAGGATCAGCCCTCGATCGGCGGCAGCGCGGCGGGCCACTTGCGCGAGCGAATCGCGGCGACGATATCCGCGAAGCGCTTCAGCGCGGGCTTGTGCTGGCCCTCGGCGGTGAGGAGCCCGCCGTGCGGGACATCGGCGATCGGCACGTCGACGAGGCCCTGCCAGCAGATGCTCTGAACGAATGATTTGCTCGCGGCAATCGCGATCGCGTGCGTGAGCCATTCGGCCTGGCTCGCGGGGCTCCAGGGCTTCCGCCAATAGCCGGGGTCTTCGCGAAGCGCGGGCTCGGCGAGCGGGCCAGTCGAATCCCCCGGGTCGCCCGTCGCCCCCATCGCGTCTTCGGCGGTGACGGGCTGGCTCGGCGCGCCGAGCGCGGTGACGTGCAGTGGCCGGTCGAAGACGGAGAAGGCGTCGAGCAACGCGGAGAGCTGCATGAGATCGCGGGCCGCCCCGCCGACTTCCGGGTGACCCGTCTCGAAGCGAAGGCCGAAGCCGTCGGGCTGCGTGCCGGAGTCGTTCACGAGCTCGGAGTAGAGCAAGGGCGGCACGCTCGCGGCGTTGGCGGTCGCGTGCTCGCCGAAGGGCTGGGCGATTTCGACGATGACTTTCGCCGCGGGGTGGAGCTTACGGACGAGGAGCACGGCGAGGCGCGTCAGGTCGATCATGTGCTCTGCGGAGAGGCGCAGCGGCGAGTTGACGTTGACTCCGGAGATGATGGTCCAGCGCGAGACCGTGCGCCGGTAGCGCGTCACGACGAGCTTGAGGTGCTCATACGCGAGCTCGCGGAGCGTGCGGTAGTCGTTCTCCCAGATGTAGAGCCACTCGGGGAGCGCGGACTCGGAGAGGTCGAGCACGGGGCCGCCGAAGACGGGCAACTTGGCCTGGCGGACGGCCCATTCGATCCAGCGGTCGGTGTGCGCGAAGTTGTACGAGCCTTCTTCGCGCTCGAGCTCGCTCCAGCGCATGGGGCAGTTGATGAAGTCGAAGGATTTGGTGAGGACGCGGTGGAGGCCTTCGGTGTAGAGGTCGTTGTGGACTGTGCAGCCGATGAGCGGGAAGGTGGCGTGGGCGCTGGCGGAGGCTGAGGGATGTTTGCCAGGTTCGATTTTGGGCGGGGGCTCGGCGATGCGGAGGCGGGCGGCGAGCTCGCGCTCGGCGTTGAGGGCGGCGAGTTTCTCGCTGGCGTCGATGGCGAGCTGAAGGGCTTCGCGCGCGAGGTCGGCTTGCTTGCGGGTGTAGGCGCCGTCGGAGCCGCGCTCGGCGCAGAGGGCCTTGCTGAAGAGGCCGCGGGCCTTTTCGAAGGTGCTCATCGCGGGGTGGTCGGCGGGGAGATCGGACATCGACCACTCTTCGAGCTTGTTCAGGAAGAGCATGATGCGGTGGCGCGCGAGCTCGAGCTCGAGGAGGTAGGTGCGGTCGCGGTCGGGGAGGAGACAGGTCTGGAGGGTGAGGCGGCCGGAGGCGCCGGCGTCCACCTGTAGCGCGAGGGCGGCGGAGGTGCGGCCGTCCTTGGAGGCCTTGATGCAGCCGTCATCGACGTGGATTTGCGCGGGGATGGCGAGGTCGTCCTTGCCGAGGAGGTAGGCGCGCCGGAGCATCGGCGACTGCGCCTGACCTGCTTCGTCAAAGACCATGAAACTCAGCATCCGTGGCGTGATCCTATTGGAGTGCCGGCTCGTGGAGCGGCCCCCGGAACGGGCCATTGTCGCGGAAGAGGGCGGGTTGGCAAATCGTGGGAAGAGAGAGACTTGGGGACAAGACATTCACCGCAGAGACGCAGAGTTCGCAGAGGGAAGAGGAGGGTTGAGGCTTGGGGCTTGAGGTCAGCGATGAGGTTGGCGGTCAGCGATTAGCGGTCAGCTATCAGCGATCAGCCGGCCATTGCTCGGGCATTCTGGTTTAATCGTCCTTTGTTGAAAGGCTTTTGCAGGCACGGGCACCCCTTCGGGGTGCGGGTCAGATTCGAGGCGGGCCGGCGGTTTTGCTCGCCCTCCGGGACTCGCTCAACTCCCGGCTACTGACGCTCAGCCTTTCGGGCTGAAGCCAGGCATTTCGACTCAGCGGAGCGGTTCTGTTTGGGTTTACTTGGATTCTTCTGCGGCTGGTTTCGAGGCGGCTCTTTTCGCGGGTGGTTTGCTGTAGGATTTCGGCGTGGACACGCTGCGTGAAACACGGCTGCCGCTCCCTCATCGGCGCGAGGGGAAGGTGCGGGACATTTACGATCTGCCGGCGGCGCCGATCAAGGCGGGCGGGGCGCTGGAGCCGCGGCTGCTGATCGTGGCGACGGATCGGATTTCGGCGTTCGACGTGGTGATGCCGACTCCGATCGCGGGGAAGGGTCGGCTGCTGACGGATGTTTCGTCGCGGTGGTTCCGGTTCATCGAGTCGATGGGGCTGGTGCGGACGCACCTGATCACCACCGACATCGCGGCGGCCGGATTGAGCGAGGCGGACGCGGCGCCGCTGGCGGGGCGGTCGATGATCGTGCGGAAGTGCCGCGTAGTGCCGGTCGAGTGCGTGGTGCGCGGGTACATCGACGGATCGGGGTGGAAGGACTACCAGGAGAGCGGGCGGATCTGCGGCGTGGAGCTGCCGCCGGGGCTGCTGCGAGGGGATCGCCTGCCGCGGCCGATCTTTACGCCGGCGACGAAGGAGGCGGTGGGGAAGCACGACGAGAACATTGACTTTGAGCGCGCGTGCGAGATCGCGGGCGGCGAGACGATGCGCAAGCTGCGGGATCTCTCGGTCGCGATCTACTCGGCGGCGCACGAGTACGCGTTCGACCGGGGGATGATTCTGGCGGATACGAAGTTTGAGTTCGGGTATGCGCAGCGGGATTCGGCGGGGCGCGGCGAGGGTGGTGATGCGGAGAAGGAGCCGCGGCTGGTGGATGAGGCGCTGACGCCGGATTCGTCGCGGTACTGGGATCGGGAGAAATGGAAGCCGGGCGGGGAGCAGACGAGCTTCGACAAGCAGTTTCTCCGCGAGTATCTCAACGGGCTTGTGGCGAAGGGGCAATGGGACAAGCGCGCGCCGGGGCCGGAACTGCCGCAGGATGTGGTGCGCGGGACGGTGGAGCGGTATGTGGAGGTGAGGAAGAGGCTTTGGGGGTGAGTTTCGAGCGCTCGAAGGCACTGGTCGCTCGGGGCAGCGACCAGTGGCACGTGTTTTGATTTACTTGCTGGTGGCTATTTGTCTTCCGCGCGGATGCCCATGCCTTTGCGGTCTGGTGACGCGGGGCGGTTGGGGGCCTTGAAGGGGTTGCGCTGGATTTCGTTCTTGATGTAGTCGATGGCGGCGTCGAGCTGGGGGTCGCCGCCCGCGGCGAGTTTGCTGGGGTCGTCGATGACTTCCATGTCGGGGTCCACGCCGTGGCCTTCGATGCCCCAGGTGCCGTCCATCTTGTAGTAGCCGAAGGTGGGGACGGTGATGGAGCCGCCGTCGATGAGGCCGGGGTTGCCGGAGATGCCGACGAGGCCGCCCCAGGTGCGCATGCCGATGATCTTGCCGACGCCCATCTGTCGGAAGAGTGCGGGGAACATGTCGCCGCCGGAGCCGGCGAGGCCGTTGATGAGCATGGCCTTTGGGCCGTTCATCGAATCCTGGGGCCAGGGCCAGTCGTGGCCGTCGCGGCGGGCCCAGTAGTTCACGCGCGGACGGTTGAGGAGCTCGATGAAGCGGGTGGGGATCTGCCCGCCGCCGTTCCAGCGCTCGTCGATGATCAAGCCCTTCTTGTCCTTCTGGCCGTAGAACTGGCGGTAGAGCTCGTTCTGGCCTTCGACGCCGGTGTTTGGGACGTAGATGTAGCCGATCGTGCCGCCGGATTTTTCTTCGACGTACTTGCGGTTGTGCTCGACCCACGCGCGGTAACGAAGGCCGATCTCGGAGCCGATGGGCTTGACGAGGACTTCGCGGGCCTTGTCGTCCTTCGTCGGGTTCTCGCTGACGGTGAGCTGGACGACCTGGCCGGTGGTGCCGAGGAACGCGGCCCAGGGGCTCTTCTTGACGTCCATCGGCACGCCGTTGACGGCGAGGAGGTAGTCGCCGACCTTGACGTCGGTGCCGGGCTGTGAGAGCGGGCCGCGGGCGTCGGAGTCCCATGCGGCGCCTTCCTGGATGGACTTGATGCGGAAGGCGCCGTCCTTGACTTCGAAGTCGCAGCCGAGGAGGCCGACGTTGGTGCTGGGCTGTTTTTCGACGTCGCCGCCGCTGTAGTACGCGTGGCCGATGTTCAGCTCGGAGATCATCTCCTTGATGACGTAGGAGAGGTCGTCGCGGGTGACGCAGTCGGCGAGCATGCAGGCGTACTGGTCGCGGATGGCGGGCCAGTCCACGCCGTGCATGTTGCTCACGTAGAAGAAATCGCGCTGCAGGCGCCACGCCTCGTTGAAGATCTGCTTCCACTCGTCGCGGGGGCTGACCCAGCCCTTCATCGCGTCGAGGGGGGCTTTCTTTTCCATCTTCTGGTCGGGCGCGGCGTCGAGGACGCCGAAGTCGTTGCCCTTGCGGACGAGGATCTTCTTGCCGTCGGCGCTGGGGACGAAGCCGCCGACGCCGTCGAAGACGGTTTTCTCTTCCTTCTTGTCGTCGGTGACGTCGAAGAGGCGGATGGAGCCGGCGCCAGGGTCACCGTCGTCGCCACTCGGCGCCCCGCCGCGACGGACGAAGAGGAGCTTGCCGGAGTCGCTGACCCAGAGATTGGAGAACTGGCCGGGCTTGAGGGGGAGCGGGATGGCGCGGCGCTCGAAGCCCTCGATATCGATCTTGACGGGCTCCTTGGATTCCTCGGCGTTCTTCCTGGCCTCGAAGTCACCGGAGCGCTCGTCGGAGCTCTTCCAGGTGCCGGTGAGCTTGTCGCCTTCGACCTTGCCCTCGATGGTGTATGTCGTCGCATCCGCGATCGTCAGAGTGAAGGTGGACTTCTCCTTGTCGAACTTGAGGTTCGTGATGGGGGTCTCTGAGCCGCCGGCGCGGGCGACGCCTTCGATGGTGTCGCTCTTGTCGCCTTCACCCTTCTTGAACGTGAACGTGAAGGCGGTCTTCTTGTCCTTGTCCTTGGGGTCGGCGCCGCTGTACTCGCCGTCCCAGACACCGATCAGCGGGTTGGAGTCCTTCGCGGCGTCCTTTTTCTCGCCCTTCTTCCCGTCCTTCTTGTCCTTGTCGTCTTTCTTTTCTTCGGCATCGTTCTTAGGCGCGAAGGGGTCCTTGACGTCCTTGTTCAGGGGCACGACGAGCACGACATCGCTCTTATCGTAGATGAAGGTGGTGTCGATGTCGCTGTAGTCGGGGGAGAAGCGGCGCTTGCCGACGAAGTAGAGGTACTCGCCCTTGCGGTCGAAGGCGGGCCATGTCGCGTCGAAGAAGTCGGCGGTGACCTGCGTTGCCTCGCCTTTCTTGACGTTGTAGAGCCAGACGGAACTCATCTGGTTGTCGTTGCCGAGGTTGTAGGTCAGCCATGCGGAATCGTGCGACCAGCTCACGGGGACTTGTCCGGCCCAGGGCTCCGTCGCGATCTTCTTGGTGTGGCTTCCCTCGATGGTGTAGAGGTAGATCGCGCCGGACTTGTCGGTGAAGACGATCTTCTTGGAATCGGGCGAGAAGGAGCGCATGTAGCGGTACGCGGAGCCGTCGCTGGTGAGCTGCTTCGGCTCGCCGGTGCCGTCCGCGGCGGCGAGGTACATCTCGTATTCGCCGGTGGCGTCGGAGAGGTAGGCGATCCACTTGCCGTCGGGGGAGAAGATGGGGTCGCGCTCGGCGACGCCGCTGGTGCGGGTGATGTTGCGGGTCATGCCCTTCTCGGCGGGGAGGTCCCAGATGTCGCCGCGGGATTCGACGACGATGCGCTTGCCGGAGGGGGAGACGTCCATGGCGGAGATGAAGTCGGCGTAGTTGATTTCCTTTTCGCGGAGCGTGGGGCGGTCGCCGGGGACGGTGATCTCGACGGTGCGGATTTTCTTGGAGCCGAGGTCCACGACCTTCAGCGCGGGGCCGTGCTGGAAGATGATCTCGCCCTGGCCCTTGTCGCCGGGGCCGATGGAGGGCCATTTGACGTCGTACTCGTCGAGCGTGGTGACCTGCTCGCGCTGGCCGGACTTAGTGCTGTAGGACCAGATGTTGAGCTTGTGGTTGTCGCCCTGGTCGCTGAGGTAGTAGACGACGTCTTTGTGCCACATGGGGAGGGTGTCGGTGCCTTCCCAGTCGGTCATGCGCTTGGAGGTGTAGTCCTTGAGGTTGAAGAGCCAGATGTCGGTGGCCATCCCGCCGCGGTAGCGCTTCCAGGTGCGGAAGTCGGTGGTGTGGGGCGTGTAGGCGAGCCATGTGCCGTCCTGCGAGATAGCGCCGACGGTGGCGTAGGGGAGCGGGATCTGATCCGGAAGACCGCCTTCGACGCTGACGGTGAAGAGCTGCGACTGGCGCGCGAGGCCGGCGAGGCCGTTCATGTAGAAGAGGAGCTTCTTGCCGTCGGGTGTCCAGTCGCAGAGGGTCTCGGCGGAGGGGTGATAGGTGAGGCGCTGCGACGTGCCGCCTGTGGTGGAGATGACGTAGACGTCGCGGTTGCCGTCGTAGTTGCCGACGAAGGCGATGTCTTCGCCATTGGGAGAGAACTTGGGGAAGAGCTCGGGGCCGGGCGGGCTGGCCAGCGGGGTGGCGGCGCCGCCGTCGCGCGGGGCGGTCCAGATGTCGTTGGCGTAGACAAAGGTGATCCTGGAGGCGGAGATGTCGGGGTACTGGAGCATGCCGGCGTGGGGCTTGATTCCGCCCCCTGCTGCGTCGGCGCCGAGGGCGCTCGCGCCGCATGACAACGCCATGAGGGAACCGATCAAGTTGCGGAACGAGAGGATCGCCTTCGCCATCGTGACATCTCCAAGGTGCCGCCCGGGGCCGCTGCGCGCGGGGACGGGGGGACGATGGTACCGCCGATGGCGTGGAAGGGTGCCGCGGGCGATGCTTGAGGGAGATCGCGAAGCGTTGAGTTGGTGCGGGGTGTACGAGCACCTCTTCGGGGTGCGTTTGTAGTTGATCGACGCGTCCCGGGATTTCGCTCGCCCCGGAGGGCTCGATCAACCTCCGGCTACTGACGAGCAGCCCTTCGGGCTGCGAAGGCGGAACATTCAGGCGGGCGGGGGCTCGGTCGGCGCCGCCAGCCGATAGCCGACTCCCGGCTCGGTCACCAGGAACAAGGGCTGCGCGGCGGAGGCCTCGAGTTTCTGGCGGAGTTGGGCCGCGTAGACGCGCAGGTATTGCACATCGTGCGCGTGTGTCGGGCCCCACACTTCGCGGAGGATCATCTGGTGCGTGAGCACCCTGCCGGCGTGCTTGACGAGGAAGGCGAGCAGCTTGAACTCGGTGGGCGTCAGGCGGATGTCGCGGCTCCCCGCGCTGTCGGTCAGCCTGACGAGACGCCTTTCGGTATCGACGGTCAGCGTGCGGCCGTCGGCGGTTGCGTGATAGATGGGCTGGCCGGATTCGGAGGGGCGCGCGGCGTGGCGGAGCGCTACGCGGATTCGTGCGGCGAGCTCGCCGACGCCGAAGGGCTTCGTGAGGTAGTCGTCGGCGCCGGCGTCGAGGGCATCGACCTTGTCCTGCTCCTGGCCGCGTGCGGAGAGGACGACGATGGGGACGCTCGAATCGACGCGCACGGCTCGGGTGACGGAGAGACCGTCGCCGTCGGGCAGGCCGAGGTCGAGGAGGATGAGGTCGGGGCGTTGCGTGCGCGCAAGCAGGAGGCCCTCGTTCGCGGTGG
>DASZQL010000297.1:0-5353 GCA_035549675.1 Phycisphaerales bacterium
GAGCATCGACCAGTTCCCGCTGGGCGTCCAGCAGCACCGTCACGTCGGCCTGCCCGGACTTGAGCGCGGCCTCCGCGAGCGTCAGGTTGCGCTCGGAAATCGCCAACACGGTGGAGCGATACTGCTCCGCGAGCCGTACAGCACTGTCGAGTTCGATCCACGCGATGCGTGCCTCCCGCACCGCCCGCTGCGAAACCGCCTCGTAGTTGCCGAGCGCGACGCGGGCGAGCGAGCCGGCCTTGGCGATCTGGGCGGCGTTCGTGTCGAAGATCGGGATGCCGACTTCGATCAACGGGCCGATGGTCTTCTTGCCGTCCACATCCCGCTCAAAGTCGGCCCCGAGCCCGAAGTCCTTAAGGCGGCTCTTCTCTTCGATGGAGAGGTCCGCACGTTGTGCCTCCACGATGGAACGAGCAGCGGCAACGTCCAATCGCTGCGACCCCGCGAGCGCGATGACGGCTGCCTCGTCGATTGCGGCAATCTCCGAGGCACCCGCACTCTCCTCAGCCGTCCAGTCCGCGCTCTCGGCGGCGAAGCCGATCAACTCAAGCATCCGGCGGCGCTCCTTGGCAAGGTCGCGGACCACAATCGCCCGCTCGGCCTGCGCCTTGGCGAGTTGCTGCCTGGCGCGGTTGACATCCAGCGTAGTGCCCTCGCCGCCGCGGATGCGGGCATCGAGCGAGTCGATGCTCTTCTGGATAGTGGCGAGGTTCTCGTCGGTGAGAGTGGTCATCCGCTGGCCGAAGACGATCCGCGCATGCGTGGATTTCACCTCCGCCACCAATCGGAGTGCCTTGTCGGAGATATCGAGCACGGTCTGGTTCAGCCGGGCATCGGCGGCGTTGATCTTGGCGTCACGGAGCCACAGCGCCGTGAACGACTGCACGACCTGTGCTCCGATGAACGAGCCGCCGCTCACAGGGTCGAAGGGAAAGCGCAGCGTCAGGCCGACCACGGGATTGGGCAGCAAACCCGCTTGCACGAGGTCTGCCCGCGACGCGGCGATCTGCTCGACCTGTGATCTGATCTCGCGGTTGTTGCGGAGGGCCATCGCCACTACTTGCTCCACCTTCAGCGGCGAACGTCCGTCCCAAGTTGTTAGCGACGTTTCCCACGACTGCATCCACTCGGGCGTCACGCCCGAGCGTTCACCGACCGTCATGGCGGCACGGTTGATGTCGGGCTTGGGGTCGAGTGAGGCGCACCCGCCAACGACCGAAAGGAGCAACGCAGCGCACGCCATGGACGTGCGAGTGACAAGGAAGTTCTGACGGATGGACCGGGGCATCATGCGGAAGGTCTCCAGACTGAAAGGGGCCCGTGCCGCGTGAGCGGAGCGGGACGGTGAGGGTGCTTACTTGTGCTCGTGTCCGCCGCCCGCGCCGTGGCCCGCGTCGGGCTTGGCGTTCGCATCGGCGGCGGGCTTCTTCTCCGCCCGACTCGACCAGTGCAGGTGCGCGATCCTGGGCGTCCCGCCGTCGTCCACGACCACGTAGGTCACGGCGGCGAGGTACTTCTTGGGCGCATCGGGATGGTTCGCGTCGGGCACGGTGAACGAGCCGATCTGCCGCACGATCGAGGCCGTGCCGAAGGTCTGCACATCCTCTTTGGCCACGGTCATCACGAAGCCGGGCATCTCCTTGAGTTCGGGCATGAGGTGGTGGTCGCGGTAGGTCTCCCACGTCCCCTCATCGCCCGCGTTCTCGCTCACGGTCGCGCGGCCCTTGTCGAGGAAGAGTGCGTTGAGGGCCGTCGCGTCGGCGTTCCCGCACGCGGCGAGGTAGCCGCGGGCGACCTTGACCGCTGGGTGGTTCGCGAGCGCCGCCGCGTCGGGCTGGCTTTTCGCTTTTGCCGGCGCCTTCGCGGACTTCGCGACCGCCTCGATCGCCGTCACGGCTTCGGGGGCGTGCTTGGCGAGCAGGGCCATCTTCTCATCGTCGGTCTTCTTATCCCACTTGCCCTCGCACCCCGGGCAGCAGAAGCCGATGGTGACGCCCTTGAACTCGCGCGTCGGCGACTCCTTGTCCACCTCGCCTTCCTTGATGGGGCAGACCTTGTTGACGGGGTCGTCGGCGGTCGTCGCACCGGACGAGGAATCGGCGAGAGCGGCCAGGGCAGTTGCAGGAACAGGCGCGGTGGCGAGGGCGAGCATCCCTCCGGCCAGGAGCACGAGACCGGCAATCACGACGGGGAAGCGAGGCATGGGAAGGACTCCGAGTAAAGGTTCAGGTGCAGCGCGGGCCACGCGGCGACGCGCACAGTTTGGACAATCGGCCCGCGGCGCTTTCGCGGGGCGGGCCGGGAGTTCGCATTACTTGCCGTGGTCGTGGTCATCCTTCTTGCCGTGGTCATCCTTGCCGCCGTGGTCGTGCGGCTTGGCCTCGCCGCCCCCTTCGCCCTTGGCGACGTTGAACGTGAAGGGCACGGTGATGACCTTGCCGTTGTGCTGGAACTGGGCCCAGCCCTTGTACACGCCCGCGGCCTTGAAGTGGGCCTCGAAGTCCACCTTCGGGCCGCCCTTGACGTCGCCGTCGTGGCCGTGCGCACCCTTGCCCTTGTCGTCGTGACCGCCCGCCGCGTGCTCGCCCCCCTCGTGCGGATGGCTGTGCACGAACTCCTTGAGGTCCTGACTGATGATGACCAGGTGCCCCATCGCGCCCAGGTACGGCGCGAGGTCCGTGACCGGCTTGCCGTCCTTGCTGATGGTGTACGCCATGTGCGTCGCCGCGCCGGTCTTGACCGGCCCGCCGGTGTCGAGCGTCACCGTGTACCCGTCCACGTTCTTGGGCTTGTCGCTGTCGATGACCAGGGGCTTGGCCGCCGGCGCCGCTCCCTCCACCTTGAGAGTCACGGGCACGACCTGCATCCCGACCTCCTTAGGAGTGAAGTCGTGGAAAAGCGTGTACTCGCCGCCGGACGGGAACGTCCACTTCATGGTGAACGTCCCGTCGGCTTCGAGTTTCGGATGCTCGTGGGCGTACCACGACAGGTCCTTGCTGACCATCAAGAGGTGCAGCGGCATCTCGTGGACGATCTCCACGTCCTTGACCTGCATGCCGCGCGGGTCCTTGAGCGTCCAGATGAGGCTCACGGGCTTGCCGGCCTCGAGTTTGCCGCCGCCGACAGGCTTGACCTCGACCGAGAACTGCTCTGAGGTCTGCTTCTTGAGCTTCATGTGGCAGACCGGGCACTCGCCGGGCTTGTCGTACGTCTTGGAGCCCTCGCAGAACATCGGGCAGTAGTACGTGGCGGGGGCGACGGCGTCGATCTTCGCGGCGGCGCTCTTGACCTTCTCGAACTGGGCCTTGCTCGCGGCGAGGTCGCCCCCCGCCCCAACCTTGTCGGCGATCTCGTGGAGCGCATTGGCGGCCTCGGCGAGTTCCTTGCCCGCCAGGTTGGCGTCCTTCACCTTCTCCCGCGCCACGCCGCTGTCCTTGGCGAGCGAGAGGGCCCCGAGGTCCTTGGCGATGGTCGCCACCGTGTTGGCTCGATCCGAGACCCCGGCCACGGAGCCGCCGGACAGAGCCGCGCCGATGGCTTTGATCTCGTCGGCCATGCGGCGAGCCGCTTCCCCAAACGACTTGGCCTTAGCGACCTCGCCGTGCGAGTGGTCGGCGGGCTGGCCGGCCTTCCCGTGATCGTGCTGCGCGAGCGCGGGCGTCGCCCATGACAGCGCCGCGCCGGCGGCGAGGGACAGGAACAGGATGGAACGCTTGGTGGGGGTGGGACTCTTCATATCACGACTCCTTGAAAGGGTGGACCAACGGTAAAACGTCGCACGCGCGGCGGCCGGCGACACACCGGCCCGCGCGGGGATGTTTCGGGAACGCGAACGAATGAACGCGGAGGACGCGGAGAGACGCGGAGGAAGGGCGAGGATCAGCCGCGAGGCCCCGGCCCCGCGCGCCGCCCGCGTCCGCATGTTCGGGACGCGGGTCCGGGTGAGCGGGACGGAGGCGCGGGCGACCGGGACGGCCATCCGTGCCGGCGGCGCGGGCGTCCGCGAAGATCGCGCGGGCGTGCGGCTCAAGCGGCCGAGCGTTCCGGTCGATGGAACGGTCGTCCATCGCGCCCGCGCGCCCGCGCGGGTCGTGCGGATGGATGCGGAGACGATCCCCATGGCCGAGCGACGCATCCCCCGGGCCGACGGCGACTTTTCCGCCTACGCAAACAGTTATTACCAGGCCGTCGAAAAGTTCTGGTCGGTGCAAGGGCTCGACCCGACCGACTTGAAGCCGCTCAAGGACGCCCTGAGCGCGTGGAACGCGGCCTACCCCAAGCACATCGCGGCCCGGAACGCCGCTGAGGGGGCGCGGCAGATCAAGGACGCGGCCAAGCGCGAGCTCGAGCGGCAGATCAGGCCCATCACCGCGTTCGTGCAGAGTTACCCCAAGACCACCGACGCCGACCGGGCCACGATCGGCATCACCGTGAAGGACACCGGCGCGACGCCCACGCCCGCGCCCGCCTCGCGGCCGCTGCTGCTCATCGACGCGGGGAGCCGCCTCACGCACCGCCTGCGCGTCTTCGACGAATCCGCCGCGCCCGCCGCCGAGGGCCGCGCGCCCCGCAAGGCCCGCCCGCGCGGCACGCTCGGCGCCGAGGTCTACCTCGCCGTCGTCGCGCCCCTGGCACAGCCGCCCGCCGACCCCGCCGAGTACCGATTCGTCCGCACCGTCACCGGCGGCGCCGCCGAGGTCAACTTCGAGCCCCCGCAAGGCGGCGCCCGGGCCGCGTACCTCGTCCGCTGGGTCAGCGCCACCGGCGAGCCGGGGCCGTGGGGAGAGACGGTCACGGCGACGGTCGCCGCGTGAGTCTCCGCGTGTGCAGGTCTCGGCCTTCGGGCTGTGCTTGTCATTCCCGATCATCATGGCTACCTTCCGTCCAGTTGAGACTCGGTCTCAACAGACAACCACCCAGGCCCGGTTTCACATCCGGCCCGCCTTGGAGGACTGCCCATGCTTCCGACCTCCGCCCAATCGGGCGTTGACGCTGTTCCTGTTCCTTCCCACGACTCCGCCAAGGCCGCGTCCCGATGGGGCAAGCGCCTCGGCGTGGCCGCGTTCCTCTTCTTTCTCGTCAAGGGGCTGGCGTGGCTGTCCCTGCCCGCCGCCGCCGCGTACTTCGCCTCGCACTGAGCCATCCGGAGACCTCCCATGAACCCGCACCCCCCCCAGCACGCGCCCGCCGTGGGCGCTCCCGCCGTCACCGCCGCCGCCACTCCCAAGTGCCCCTTCGCCCGGCTGTTTGGCGGCACCAAACCCGCGGCGCCCAGCCTCGCCGACGAACTCAGGGAACGCACCCGCGAGGCCCACACCCGCGCCGAGAAGCACCCGGTGCAGGCCCGCATGGT